>DUSO01000144.1 GCA_012842565.1 Bacillota bacterium | reverse complement strand
GCGGGACCAAGATATTGACCGGGCACTCCTGGCACGTGGTCATGGCGAGTCGGGGGCTCTTGAGCACTTTTGCAGCCCGAGCTGTAATGTCAATTGGTATTGGACGCACCCCGAGCTCGTAGCAGCGCAGACTGGATTCACTTGTTCCGCACTTCCGCGCTAACTGCGCCTGGGTTAGTCCGGCCCGTTCCCGTTCCATCCTCAAAACCGCCGAGATCTGCACGCTTCTCATCTCCTTTCAGGCTTTTTTGTCCTTGTTCGGTGTGGCATCATTCTAGGTGTGAGCTACTCCGTGCCCGTCGCGTCCAGGGCGTCGGCGTGCTTGTCGGTTGCGTCATGTCCCATTGATGGCAACGTTACGTTGGGTTTGTTGCCAAAAAATAAGTCGGGGAATAGTTCCGAGGCCGGCAAACCAAATAACGCTTCCATCGCCAAGGCTAAGGGTAATCTTGGATTTCTTGCCCCCTGCTCAATCATGCCATAAAAACTTGGAGTGATACCAAGCTTATCGGCCGTTTGAGCCTGTGTCCATCCCCGACTTTTTCTGGCTTTAATCAAGCGAAGTCGCTTCATAGTCTGGTGGCTCCTTCCGTTAGACACAACCTTGCGTTGTGCCCTAACTGAATTATAGAACACAACTTTATGTTGTGTCAACACCTAGAACAACTTTTTGTTGTGGATATTTTATACCCAACACCATGTGGTATACTGTTGGTGGTGAAGATAATGCCTATATCTAATAAACGAGGGACATTTGCCGAAAGGCTCCGCGCATTACGAGAGAAAAAGGGGGTCACCCAGAAAGAAGTGGGTGACCTTGTAGGCGTTACTGATGCCGCGGTCGGCATGTGGGAGCAGGGGAAACGACTGCCGGATGCAGAAACGATTGCCCGCCTTGCTGACTTCTTCGGGGTTACCGTTGACTATTTGGTGGGGCGGGTAGATGATCCTGCGTCGCATGACCCCTCCACACCTCCCTGGTGGCATCGGGATACCCCGCCCACCGACGTGGAGTTAGAGGAATTCCTCAAAACAGCTAACATCCATTTCGATGGCGCCCCTCTTACGGATGAGGACAAAGAGGATATTGTGGCTTACCTAAGATTCAGGTGGGAGAGGGAAAAGAAGAAGAGGGAGAAGGAGAGTAAAAAATGAGCGCTATCTACGATGAACTAGAAAGGATAATCCACCGTCTCCCCCCAGCAAGTCTAAAACTCCTGCTTAAATACGCAAAAGAACTTGAAAATGAAGAACTCACTCCCGATGAAATCGCTGACATTGAAGCCGGTAAAGCAGAAATAGCCCGAGGGGAATGGGTAGATTGGGATGACCTCAAGAGAGAACTTAACCTTTAAGGTCAGGCTATCCCGCCGGGCTGAGGGTTATCTAAGGTGTATCGATCGAAATACGCAGAAACGTATTGCTGCTGCCATTGAAAACATCCGCCAGAATCCCATTCGAGGCCTCCATATTAGACCGTTGGAGGGGAGAGAGTCCGAGTATCGATACTATCTTGGGAATCTACGGATAGTATATACCGTCCATCCAGGAGAACGGCTCATAGACATAACCAGTATTGGACCACGTGGGGACATCTATAAGTAAAAGCACCAGATCCGAAATGACACATATCTTGGACAAGCAGGTGGCTTTCATGGACTACATAAGGGAGACTGTAGAATGTGTTGTCCAAGAGTATGGTACCCGCGACCCCTACCGTCTCGCCCAGGCTATCGGAATCGAAGTCGACGAATTCCCGTTTCGAAGAATTAAAGGCCTCATAATCGAACTCTTCAATCAAACCATCATTATTCTTAATTCTAATCTCCCAGACTGGTATAAGCGGCTGGTCTTAGCTCATGAACTTGGCCACCAGCAGTTATCACCTCAAGGGGTCGGGTATTTCTTTATCTCTGAATACACTCTCATGGAATCTAAAGTGGAGTATGAGGCCAACCGATTCGCCGTAGAATTGCTTGCTGGCGGTCAAGAACCTGAGGTTGACGAGACCTTAGAGCAGTTCGCGGCTAGGGTTGGGGTATCTGTGGAGATGATACGGTATAAAGTAATTCGGTGAAGGAATTGGGGTTGCCGGTTCTATATTAATTTGAGGAGGATGGCAATATGCGGATATTAAGGCAACCAGGATTGTTTATTTTTACCAATATGATAAAAACGAAAGTCATCGTCGTATTCTTGCTGGCTTCGTTGATGCTAGGATTTTACTCAACCTGGAGCATAGCAGCGGATGGCATCTTTAATTGGTGGATAGTACCAGCCGATGGCCTTACAGCTTTACAAGTAACTCACTTTACAGATTCAGATCATAGCGCCGCCTGGGCTATGTCCCCGGATGGCAATCTCATAGCGGTTTCAACCAAATATGGTATTCGCGTCATGAGTCTTGATGGATCACGTAAAGTGAATAAAGAATTTGTCAGTGGAATGGGCACAGCAAGAGAAATCAACTGGCACCCAGACGGCGTTATTGTATATAGATGTTCTATGGACTTGACAAGCTCGTGGCTCCAAGTATCATGGCCGCAAGGAGAACAGAAGATTCTTGTTGCGAATAAGACGAATAAGATATTTATATCACCTAATCGCAAAGTAGCTTTTTGTACAGAGTCATCCATTAGTCCAAGTAAATCCTGGTTTTTGGATATTACTACCAATACCGAGATATCTATTCCCCAAAAATGCTCAGAAGCCCTTTGGGATCCGAGTGGAACTCGGATAGCCATCGAATGCGATGATGGTTTGGCAATCATGGATGAACAAGGCAAGGTCCTAAGCAAGTACTTGGGGCGATATATTAGCCCTCTTGATTGGTCATCTGATGGCAAATATCTATTAGCCAGCATTTACAAAAAGGCACTAATATTATTAGACAGTTCTAACGGAGACATAGTGAGACAGGTACCTGTCGATGTTTGGGTTCCGTCAGCAGCTTTATCCCCTGATGGGAAAACTATAGCGTATATCACGTATGAATCCACACATGGCGACTCCGATTTGTCTTCCCTATGGGTAACCGATTGGAATGGGATGCGGCGGCAAATCGTGGGCGAAAAGAGTGGTTTCATTGGAGATCCACGCTGGACCCGTAACGGCGTGGCCGTCGTATTTCCGTTGAAGGCAGATTCCCCTAAGCCAATCCTTGATTTGCCCAATGCTTATGCGGCTACAACTACCCCGGCCGTCACCTCGGCCAACGTCCTCCTACAACGTATCGAAGCTCTAGAACAGCGAGTGGCTGAGTTAGAAAAGTTACTTAATATCCCAAAAACAGAAGAGCAAACGATGGACGTAGCTTATCAGGGGAAGAGTAAGGTGATCGCTAAGTTCCAGGGGACAGGCATAATCAACACCAAGCCATTTACCGTTAATGACGGATGGACAATCCAATGGGATGCGCAAGGTGACATTTTTCAGATCTATGTCTATACTGGGACCGGCCAATTGGTGGATGTTGCTGCCAATCAAATGGAAGCAGGTAAGGGGTCATCTTATCAGCCAAAAGGCGGAACTTATTATTTGAAGGTTAATGCTATAGGCGGTTGGGAGATTGCCATTATACAATAAGCATAGTCTTGTAGGTTATTTCATAATAGAAGCCAGACAAGAATAGCTACGATCTCACTCCCCGGCGTAGCGGGAAGATTATCTATCAAGGAGTCCAAGATTTATGCGCGGCCACATCGAGAAACGTCATAACTCATCCTGGACCATCGTCATCGAGGCCGGCCGGGATCCCGCCACGGGGAAGCGCCGGCGGATCGTGCGCGGATTCAAGGGCAACAAGCGTGATGCTGAAAAAGAGATGGTCCGGCTCATGCATGAGCTGGAGACAGGGATGTACGTGGAACCGTCCAAGTTGACTGTAGCGCAGTGGTTCCGGCAGTGGTTCGAAATGCAGAAGGATCGGCTCAGCCCCGAAAGCCGGGAACGCTACAGGGGTATTATTGAATCTCGTATCATTCCTAAGCTCGGGCAAATCCCTCTTGAGAAGCTTCAGCCAATGCATTTGCAGCGATTCTATGCAGAGACCGAAAATGAGCGCCTCGACGGCAGGGGAGGGAAGATCTCCCCTGCGTCCGTCCGGTATTGTCATACTATTGTACATAAAGCTCTGGAATCTGCCGTCAAACTCAAGGTGATAAGGCAAAACGTGGCCAATGATGTGGAATTGCCAAAGATACGACGCGAGCCGGTCAAGGTGCTTACAAACGAGCAGGTAGCGGCTATGCTTGAAGACGCAAAGAAGTATCCGCACTACGTTCCTATTCTCTTGGCCGTGACAACGGGAATGCGCAGGGGAGAGATTTATGCCCTCAGGTGGCAGGACGTTAATCTCGATTCCGGGATAATCATCGTAAAGCGAACGATATCATATACCCCACAGGATGGGATATTCTTCAAGGAGCCTAAGACTCCCAAAAGCCGCCGGACCATAGCTATTCCCCCGGTAGTCATTGAAGCATTAAAGTCCCATAAGGTGGAGCAGGCTAAAAGGAGGTTGGCTTGCGGGGAGCTATGGGTTGATATGGATCTAATTTTCGACCGCGGAGATGGCCGCCCCTGCCATCCTGATTCGATTACCTCTTGGTTCACGGAGTTTTTGCGAAAGCATGGCATTGATGCCGTAAGCTTTCACAAGCTACGCCACACCCACGCAAGCCTGCTCTTGGAACAGAACGTGAACATCAAAGTCGTCCAGGAACGTCTTGGTCATGCGTCAATACGGACAACGCTAGACATTTATGGGCATCTGATGCCGGGAATGCAGGAGGAGGCGGCCGTCAAAATCGGAGAAGCGATAAAAGGGAAAAGCGGGAGGGGAAAGGGATGATAGGTGCCACCGGTGCCGAATCGGTGCCCAAATTGGTTCGACGGCACCCAAATGCACCACAAAAATTACCATACATGGGCCCCGAAACCCGCATAAAATCTAAATTATCCACTCTCTACCAAGCTGCACTTTATAGCGTTTACGCATTCGCATTGCGGAGGTCGTGGGTTCGAATCCCATCGTCTCCACCAATGTTTTCTAGGGGTTCAGGGTTTTGGCCCATTCAATATAAGGCCAATTACTCAATATATTCTCAATATCTTTGCCAAAGGCCAGCTAGATGGGCAGATTTTTCTTGTTGTCATTCTTGAAAAGCTGTTCGTCCAGCTTCGCGACAGCCTCCTGCTAGAGAGAAGGCATAACGTGGCTATAGATATCCATAGTGACATTGATGGCAGAGTGGCCCAGGCGCTCGGAGACGATTTTGGGATGGTACACCTTGGGCCAGGAACAGGGGCGCATGGGTATGCCGGAGGTCATGGAAACGAATGTCCGGGAGCACCGCCTTACGCAGGAGAGACTTGAATTGCCTGAGAAGGTTCGGGGGGCTTATCGGGCCTCCCCCGGGGACCGTAAAGACCAGGTTATAGTCACGATATGCGGGCCCGTAGAAGAGCCGTTCCTCGGCCTGTTTCGCCTTATGACTCTTCAGGGCCTGGACAAGGCTCTGCGTAATAACCACTGGGCGAACGCCTTTTGAGGTGTTTACAGAGGCGAAAACAACTTCTTTGCCCGCTTTCTTCAACGACTGCTGCACGGTGATTATGCCACGCTCTAAATCTACGTCAGACCATCTTAGCCCAAGAATCTCGCCTTCCCGGAGGCCGGTGGTCACGGCCATCAAATACAGGGCATGGCGACCCGTGCGCTGAGCTTCGTTCAGGAGCCTGACTACTTCCGCAGCTGGAAGCGTCTTCATTTCCTTCCGTTCTTTCCGGGGCGGATCCACCAGGTCGGCGACATTTCGGGCTATAAGCCCCCATTTCACGGCTTGTCCGAGGGCCTTATGCACCATTGAATGATGGCGTTTTGCGGTACCGGCTGATAGACCCGAAGACAGCTTTTGGGTGTAATAATGCTGCAAGTGTAACGGCGTTAGCTTTGTCAGCGGAATGCTCCTGAGGGTGGGCTTCAGGTGTAGCTGGATGGTTTCCTCTTGTATCCTCAACCGTGCTAGGATCCATAGTAGGCGAACGGCCGGGCGCAATCTAGACCGTGCCCAATACGAGAAGTATCGGGATATTGCTCCTGTAACAGCCGGGTATTTCACCCGGGTTAAGGTACGGTCGTCTCTTTAAGGAATCGCAGTATCTCCATTGGTAGAGGAAAGATAATTGTGGAATTTTTCTCGATCGCAATTTCTGATAGTGTCTGAAGGTATCTTAACTGGATTGAAAGGGGTTCCTTTGCCATAACCTCTGCAGCGGCTTTGAGCTTCTCGGAAGCCTCAAACTCGCCTTCAGCTGCTATCACCTTGGCGCGACGCTCTCGTTCTGCTTCGGCCTGCCTTGCCATGGCCCTCTTCATAGTCTCCGGCAGCTCGATAGCCTTTATCTCAACTGCCGTAACCTTTATGCCCCATGGGTCAGTTGCCTCGTCTAGAAGCTTCTGTAATACGGAGTTTAGTTCGCCACGCTTGGCAAGGATGTCGTCCAGGTCATGCTGGCCCAGGACAGACCGTAGGATTGTCTGCCCGAGAAGGGTTGTGCTCTTCATGAAGTCTGCAACCTTGATTACCGCCAGGACCGGGTCAAAGACATTGAAATATACCACTGCATCCACCATAACCGGTACGTTGTCTTTCGTGATTATCTCTTGCTTGGGGACGTCAATGGTCAGGGTGCGCAGGTCGATCTTGCGGACCTGGTCTATTCCTAGGGGGAATATGAGGTTGATGCCTGGGTTAAGCAGCCCCACCTGGCGTCCGAAACGGAACAGCACTCCGCGCTGGTATTCGGCTACTATCTTAACCATCCCCGGTAGAAGAGCTATGGGGATAGCAAGGTAAGGGAAGAATACATAGGTATCGATGAGCCTTAAGCCCCCGAGAAACCACGCTACGCCGGCGAGAACGAGGAAGAGAAGTGTATAGAGCGAACGGGTAAAGAGGGCAATTATGATCCAGATGGCCCACCATATGGTGAAAATCCAAAGGAGAACCCGTGCGATTGCATAAAGATCGCTTGGCATCCCAATCACCTCTGCCTGTATCATATTCTTGATGGAACATAATATCTCCTCTTGAGATTGTATCCCTCTCCGCGAAGCCCTAGTTCACCTCTCCTCTTGTCAAATATGCATGACCAAATATGCACGCACCAGTACCCTACCCTGAAAGGCGGCCCATGGTTCGGGATTCTGAGGTGTAGTGGCTCGTGGACAATCACTTCGGCTCCATGGCCCAGATGTGAATCTTCTCTGGCATCCCGAACCGCTGCGCTGGAGCCAGCACTTTGACGCTGGGTACCTCGGCGGGCGCCCTTCGATTGGATCTTACAAGATTGGTGTCGCGGCCCATCCACTCAATAAGCTTAGACGGATGCTTGGTTTCAGGCGAGTCCACGCCGATGTAGCGGACCGTGCCGAGCTTCTCGACCTTGATTGTGTCGTCTCTTTAGCCCCCTAATCCTGGTAGAGGGAAAAGCCCAATGGGGTTTATACTGGAGTGGGGGGTGCGCCTGGAAAGCGCTGACTGCCAATACGGATATACCGTTCTCCACGGAATGGCGCGGAGATGCCCAACCCGGCATGCAATAGACCAGAGGTAGCCTATTGTGTGAAGCCCGGGTGGACAGGTAGCCCTGAGCTGAACTACACAAGGCAAGACGGGGCGCTTGGCAATAGGATGGGAAGGATGACGAACAGGAATCGGCCAGTGACCCACCCAGCGATAACCGGTTCGGAGACGCAGGTGTGCTGACGCGCCTTGCATAGTGAGAAGCATCTCTCCCCATGTGACTTCTCGGTATCGTCAGTAATCGATACCAAGGAGTATGTCCATTCAACTACCCCTTCTATGCCGACCGGCCAAAGAGGCCGGAAGGGTGATAGGTCGACATCCTCATCCATCGTCGTGGCAGCAGTGAACCAGGGAACCG
>DUSO01000143.1 GCA_012842565.1 Bacillota bacterium | reverse complement strand
GGGCATCTTATCCTCTATTAGTTTTTTGCGCATTCGCAACCATCCCTTCCTCATTCATTTTAATTTATCGACACCATGGAACATTTTTTTAGACACGGCTCGATAATTTTTATAAAGATACTTTTTCCGCCCTTTCTATGGCTCTGCGCATATTCATGGCCACACGGCTATTCCTGACAATTCCAAGGTACACGGGTTCTTGATAATCGCGTATGAAGAGAACGTGGTACACCTTCCTCTTTGCAGCATAGAAGCCGGGACTTACAGCATGCCTCGTAACGTAGAGGCCCTGGAGAACTACATAAAAACCTTCGGGGCGAAACTCCATGTTGTACAGGTGATAACTCAGGGAACTGCCCCTACCATGCTCATCCAGATTCTTATACGGCCGCTCTATCTCCTTGAAAAGCTCAAGCAAGTCCCTTATGAGGAGCCTTGGGTTATAGTCGCTGACACCACCCCTGGAAGACGTGATGCCGATACTATGTATCGCCCCGTATCTATTCCTCCAGATCCTGCACATGATAGGAAATACGTCTTTGTCTGGTCGGGCGCGGACAAAGTCCTCCTTTATTGCGCGGCATTTATTGAGGGCCTGCATCACCTGCTCGCCTGCTCTTTCCCTATAATCTTCGACTGATTCGGCACGCCGGAGATATGCCCCCTCGAAAAACCTGACAAATCCCTCCCTCGAAAGAGCCAGGATCTCGGGGAACACAGTAGTCTGCGGCAGAAAGTTCCATATTTTATAGACGACATTCATTCTCGCCAAATCATCTATAGCATTCTCGAGCGCATGATACTGTTTCTCCCTCCCTGGGATAACCCAGAGAGGCGGCTCCCAGCGCCGCGAGATCTCTTCATTTAGCTCAGGGAAGACATGGACGATACCATCGGTATCAAGCTTTTCGATGAGCTTCCTCTTGCAGTAGACCCACCCGTGTTTGTCGCTCATGTGGCTGCCGCCGCACACAAGGCATCTGAATTTAACGGGCCCCATCGTAAATGCAGTCTTTGCCACCTCAAAATTAGGAAACGAGACCGCCTGACCTATGTGCTGCCTACCTCCTATAGTTAAGACACTTTCCTGTCTTCCTCTATTTGATTGACGACCCGCACCAAGTCGCCTGCCACCTCATTGAGGAACTGTGACGGCATGCGGCGATACAACCTCCCGCCCATGACCCTCTCAAGGGAATAGGACATATACAGCTTGTCCTTAGCCCTGGTCATGGCCACAAACATGAGCCGCCTCTCCTCCTCCAGCTGAGCATCACTATCACATTTGAAATGGGGGATGGTCCCTTGCTGAAGCGCAGTCAGGAACACATGCTTGAACTCCTTGCCCTTGGACGCATGCATGGTCATGATCTTGACTTTCTGATCATCACTGTCGTCAGTGTCGTTGCCGGCGAGAGTCGCAAGGAATGCCGTGAACTCCTCAAGGCTCACGGTAGGAGCCTCCTCCTCGAATTCAGCGGCAAGCTGCTTTAGGTTACTGATTACATCCTTATCCTACAGCTCTACTTTGAGCTTGACGCTGTCGACGACCATGGAAACAGCATCAGATGGAGGGAGAGTCTTTATTACGTTGATCAGTTTGAGGAACTTCTCCAGAGACGCACGGACCTTGGGGGTCAGCCTGAACTTGGGCACGGCCTCTATATCTCCATCGCAAATCGCTCGAAGCGCCCTATCAAAAGGACCTCCCCCAGCCAGCCTCACTATCTTCTCCACGGTTTTCTTGCCTATACCGTTGCCCCTCTCGGCAGTCAGGGCCCGCTCCAGGGCCGTGACATCCTCTGGGTTCACGGCGAACCTTAGATACGCCAGGATATCCTTCACTATAGCCCGGCCCAGAAGGCCTGTATAGCCCACTACGACATGCGGGATACCCAACCTGGTGAAGTTCCGGTCCAGGAGCGGGAACTGGAAGCTGGTCCTGGAGAGCACCGCGATTTCCTGAGGCTCCACGCCACTTTCGATCAGGTTTGCCACCATACCCGCAACATACTGGGCCTCTATCTCATCTGCAGGGGCCACATACAGTTCGATGTCATCACCTGCGGCCCTCACCGGCTCCTGGACCTTGTCGATTCTCTGGAGATTGTTCACGATCACGGAGTCCGCCGCCTTGAGAATGCCGAAAAAATAAAGCAGCACTACGGCTATTCTTCATCAGCCATGTTCAGGGCCTTCTCAACATCGTAGTACATCTCCCAGGCCCGATCTGCATATGCCTCTGGATCCATCTTCTCCAGCCTGACCAGGTATGACGGGTGCCACGTGGGGATTACTGGTATCTCGCCATACTTATAGACACTACCTCTTATCCTGGACATTACCCCGACCTGGCCGGTAAGATACCGCGCCGCCTCAGCGCCCAGGCATACGATGACCTTAGGCGAGACCACCTCGATCTCCCTCTTGAGAAACCTGTCGGCGCAGAATTTCGCTCTCGCAAACGGCGGGGCAATGTTGTTCAGAGGCCTGCATTTGACCAGATTGCTAATGAAAACGGCCTTTCTATCTATTCCGAGAGATTTCAAGAGAGCGTCCAGTTTCCTGCCGGCCTGGCCTACAAAGGGCCGGCCTTGCTCTATCTCCTCTCTCCCAGGATCCCGGCCTACGAACATAAGGCGCGCCGTCCAATTCCCCTCAGGCGGCACGTTGATCTTGTAGTGCTCCCAAATATCGCAGGCCCTGCATATTGCTATCTCTTTGATGATCTCCTCAAGCAACATTGGTTGACCCCCGATCGCGCTGCTTGATGCGATCCTGCAGGGTATACATTTCCTTCTCCAGGCGCTCTATCCCATGCTGTAACTGGATGACAGCAAGCTTATCCTGCGTTTTGTCAAACTTCCTGGAACCTTCACAGCTGCAGGCGTAATGGAAGCAGCAGCCGTACCTGCAGGTGCGCTCCGGCTCTATCTTATTTCCGCAGACGACGCAATAGGCATCTTGGCCTATAACCCGCACATGCGGCGCATATGTGGTACCCATGTGAGCGTGCATGCCCTCCTATCTTAATGATTGGAGTGGGCATTATGCCCACTCCAATGAACTAGGCCGTCCCGCCGTCTCTCGGTACCGTTACCCGCTAAGGTAGGCATCCCGCCCGGTTAGCCATTTGCCACGCACGGGACAGCCTTAACTACACCGTTAGAGGATAGGCTTCGTTTCCTCCTACAGGCACCACCCCCTCTCTAGCTGCATCTCGAATATCCGCACTCAGGGCAAACCTGGCAGCCGCTTTCAGCTCTTAGAGGCTTACCACATTCAGGACACACAGGTCCGCCAGATTGGACGGATGGAGCGACCCAGGGCGCTCGTCCTTTTGATACCAGCTCACGCATCCCGTAAGCTGCAATCTCGCGGGCAAGCGCACGCGCTATGGCGTCGGGACAACTCTTGACCTTGACATCCTTATTAGCCAGGCACGCCGGGCACCTTATATCCTTGAACTCCTCTACCACGGCCTCAGGAGCAATGCCCGAGTGAAGTGCCAAGGATATCAGGCGCGACGTGGCCTGGGATTGGCTCCCGCACCCACCATACTTGCCAGTGGCGGTGAACACTTCACACAATCCATGCTCATCGCCATTCACCGTGACAAATAGGCTTCCGCAGCCGATCTTGACCTTCTCAGTAGTGCCGCTCGTAATCCTGGCCCGAGGGCGGGTATATACGCTGCATCCCGTCGGCGGTTCCTGGAGCACGTTACCCCGTGCCTTATCACCAGATTGCGCTTTCGCGCCGGTGGTCAGCACCTGCGTCCCGCGGCAGCCATCTCTATATACCGTAATGCCCTTGCAGCCAAGCTTCCAGGCCAGCATATACATCTTCGCCACGTCCTCTTTGGTGGCCGACGCAGGCATATTTATGGTCTTCGAAATGGACGACGTCACGTATTTCTGGAATGCCGCCTGCATCTTCACGTGCCTCTCAGGGCTTATCTCCTGCGCAGTCCTAAAGAGGGCTTTTACATCTTCTGGCACCTCTTTGATACGCTGGACTGAGCCAGTTCTTGCTACCTCATCAGCCAGCTCCTCGCTCCAGAAGCCGCGCTCTTTCGCTATCTGCTCAAAATATCTACTGATGTACCTGAACGGCGTGCCGTCTAGCACCGTCTTTGTGTAAGCCACCGCGAATATCGGCTCTATACCGCCGGAACAGTCGGCTATCATACTGAGCGTGCCCGTGGGGGCCACGGTAGTCACCGAGCAATTGCGCGCTTTGACAGGGCGATCCCTAAATATACTCTTATCCCATGCCGGGAATGGCCCACGCTCGCGTGCTAGCTCCTCAGACGCTGCCCATGCTGTTGCCGTGATAAGCCCCATAACATCTTCTGCGATATCAAGAGCCCTGTCGCTGTCGTAGGGCACATCCAGCATCACCACCATATCAGCGAAGCCCATTACACCGAGGCCGATAGGCCGAGTGTATCTCGTCATTTGCTCAATTTCCTTGATAGGAAACTCAGTCACATCTATGACGTTATCAAGGAACCGCACCCCATTTTTCACCGCTTGACATAGGCGCTCCGTATCTACGACTTTGTCCCCATGTGAAGTGGTCTTCACAAACCTAAGTAAAGTGCCATGAGACCGTTGATTTCTTCCATTTGCTACCAGGTATTCTGGCTAGCTGTGGTTGGGTCGGGACTATTTACATGTGGACTGCACCTTCGACAAAGCAGGATAAGCCGTATCTCCATTGAAATCTCCTGTTCTGGGGGTGGATATTGTCGGTACCGGCGTAATCTGACGTCGTAGTAGGCGGGATTTCCGGTTAAGGGTGGCATGCCTCCGGGGCCCCT
>DUSO01000142.1 GCA_012842565.1 Bacillota bacterium | reverse complement strand
GTCCTTACAAGGTGGGTAAGGCGCTTAAGCCCTCCTGGCCCCCTGAAATGACCGCGCAGTCATAGACCCGGTTTCCCCCGTCCCGCTTACCGGCATACATGGCCATGTCGGCCATTTTTACCAGGTCGTGCTTTGTCTTGGCGTCATCGGGGAATGAGCTCACGCCGAGACTGATTGTTATCTTTCCTCCCGGCTGTGTCTCTTCATTGGGGAAGGGATAACTCTCGATACGTGCCCGGATCTTCTCGGCCACCTTGAGTGCCCGCGGTTTATCCGCCTCCAGTAGGATTATCACGAATTCCTCACCACCATAGCGGGCCACGATGTCAGTGCTCCTCACCGACTTGACTATCTCCCGCGTCACCGCCTGCAGCACGGCATCGCCTGCCTGGTGGCCGTGGGCGTCATTGTACTTCTTGAAGTCGTCGATATCTACCATGATGAGTGAAAGGTACCTGGAATACCTCGTCGCCCTCTCGATCTCGTAGTCCAGGCGGTCCTGGAAGTACCTGTAGTTGTGAATGCCTGTCACAGAATCCGTTATCGCAAGTTGCTCTGCGATCCTGTGAAGCCTGGTCACCTCGGCCAGCTGCTCGTCCAGCCTGGCATTTACACGCCTCAGCTCTGCTTCCCGGTCTTGCAGGATGGAATTCTTCCTCTTGAGCTCCGCATAGAGGCGGGCATTCTCTATGGCTATGGCGGCCTGTACGCCGATGGTGGATACCAGCCTCAAATCGCCCTGGGTATATGCGGTCGTGTAGCTTTGTACCGAGAGAACCCCGACGACCCTACCCCTGGCCAGGAGAGGGACCGCAATGACCGACCTGGGCGTCTGCCCTATCACTCTGGTTTCCTGTGGCAGGTTCGAGCCGTTGGACAAGGCATCCGCTACGAAGACGGGCGTGCGCTGCGTGATGACCTTGGCAGTAAAGCCTCCGTCATCCCCGAGAGAGACTGAGAAAGGACTCAGCCGTTCGCCGTTATCTACGACGAACTCAAAAGATATCTGCCTTGTTTCTTCATTGTAAAGGGCTATGAAGAAGCCCCCGGCATCCATGACCTTGGATACCTCGCGGTATATGACTTCCAGGACCTCCGCCAGGTCCAGGGTAGAAGTAGCTGCAATTCCGATCTTATAAAGGCTCGTCATTTCATCGGCCATCCTGCGGGCCTCTTCGGTCTGGTGCATGAGCTCGCGTTCGAGCATCTTTTGCCTGGTGATGTCCCTCACTATCCCCTGGATTGCCTGGACCCGGCCTCCATCGGATATCAAGGTCGGATTTACCTGCAGCCAGAGTTCCCTGCGGTCTTTGGTATAGGTATAGACCTCGTACATTTTCAGGTCGGAGGCCAGGGGCACCCTGCCCTCCAGGCAACCGGGCTGTACTCCTGCCGCGACCTCGTAAAGGGCCGCCGGCACCAGGTCTTTGAAGCACCTTCCGACCAACTCCTCCCTGGAGTAACCTATCATATCTGCCAGGCGGCTGTTCACAAAGGAAAGAACGCCGTCCAGGGTCATCACAAATACCCCGTCCCTCGCCTCCTCCACGAGACGCCGGTATCGTTCCTCGGAACTGGCCAACTGCTTGACCTTTGATTGCACCTCGGCCCTGAGCGTTCTGGTCCACACCGATATAATGAGGACGATAAGGAACAGGAGAACCATGATGCCAAGGGAGACCCCCAACAACGTGCGACCATGCCACGGGTGCGATCTTAAGGCCAGGTCAAGCCATCCACCATCCGGGTGAGTTGCAGCTGCCAAGAGACCCAAGGTCACGTGAGTACCCCCTTCCGGGCCCGCTACAGAGACACCGTGTTGCGTGTTGAGCTCATATCCGCCAGTCAATGACCGCTTATTTGGCGGGTACTTCTGCACTGAGAGCAGTGTTCCTGCCTCCCTGCGGGGAGAAATTCGAAAATAGGTTGTCGATGACCGGACCCTTGGCAGGCCTCCATCCATACATCGAGCAGGAGGGCATACACCAAAAAGGTTGCCGCGAACGGCAACCTTAAGAGAAATGGTAAGGTTAGCTTGTACCCCTCATGGGGGAGTTCATGGCCCTCCCCTCTTCGAAACCGGCTCCTATTTCTTGGCTACACTCTCTCTCAGCAGCTTACCGGCCTTGAAGGTCGGGACCACGGAGGCAGCGATCTTGATCTCCTTACCGGTCTGCGGGTTTCGACCCACGCGGGCTGCTCTTTTCTTCACCGCAAACGTGCCAAACCCGACTAACTGCACCTTCTCACCCGCCGCAAGGGTCTCTCCGATCGTGTCGAACACCGCGCCGACGACCGCCTCAACGTCCTTCTTCTTGAGGTCGACCTTTTCAGCAACCGTCGCAACCAGATCCGCCTTATTCACAAATCTCCCCTCCTTTCGGGCCTGCGTTGGCCCACACCTGCACTGGCTACCCCTGGAAAACAACGAAGTGCAGTAACCATGCGCCCCTTGGCAACTTCGTCTATTGATATTCGCTCAAGGTGCCGTAAATCCTGCAGGAAGGAGAGGTTCATGTAAAAAAATCGCGATTTTTGGCCCTATATATATTTTTATGGGAAAAAGTGGATTGCCGTCCTGTCGCTACTCCGCCTGCCCCGGCCGGGCCTGAGGGAATCCGCCTGCCGGAGGGAACTTTAGCTCCACGACCTCGCCTGGATCCCCGGGGCGGCCAAGCCTTTCGCCATTATACTCTACCTCGACTCCCCCCGCGTTGCCGAAACGTATGATCATATCCTTGTCGGCAGCCCATTCCTCTTGCCGGCCGGCAGGCAATGCACCTTCCGCGACCACCTGACCGTCGGCAATGACCCGAACCCAGCATCGCTGCAATACATTTACCCTGACCACGACCGCCTTTACCGGCTTTGCCGGAGGGAACTGGGTGGCCGCGGCCTGCGGCTGGACCGCGGCTGCAGTCTGCGGCTGTGTCCCGGCTGCGGCTTGTGGCTGGTCCGCCGTTTGCGGTGCCGCTACCTCCGGTGATCCTGCTTGGGGCGCAGCCTCCGGCTCCGGGGCTCCCGGCGGCGTTACCTGCTCGGCCTCTAACGACGATGGCCCTGCTGGTACCCCCTGAGGCTCCATATTCACGGATGATGTGGGCCTATTCCTCCCCCATAACATAAAGCCCGCGATGCCTAAAGCAACTATAAAGAGGAGCGTGACAAAAAGCCATTCCCGCCTTGCCTTCTTCTTGAAATCCCCCCTGCCCTTCCGTTCCAGAGTGGCCCTGTCCCGCAACGCTGGCGGTCGTTCGCCGCTGGCTCCCTTCTTTAAGGAATTGTAGTCCGCGACCATCTTGGCGCCGTCAAGGCCAATAAAATCGGCATAATTGCGAATAAAGCCCTTTACGTAGACCTCGCCGGGCAACTCCTCGAACCTCCCGGCCTCTATGGCGGCAAGGTATTGCTTCCGGATCTTGGTGGCCTCCTGCACGTCGTCTAAAGAGAGTTTTTTTGCTTCACGTCCCTGTTTGAGCCTTTCCCCGATACTCTCCATTCGATCATCACCTCACACCCCGGGAAACTAATAACACCGGCTTACGGCCGGCGCCCTACCGGCGGGACGACGAGACCGGCCATGTGAAGGACCCGGCCCTCCCGGGCTCCCTACCTGCGTGACCCGGAGCCCCACCTGTCGGGAGATATCAGGACCTTGCGCGGCTTGCTCCCTTGCGGAGGTCCGACGATCCCCTTGAGTTCCATGGCATCAATGAGGCTCGCGGCACGATTGTAGCCTATCCTCAGCCGGCGCTGGAGGCGGGAGACCGAAGCCTCCTGGGTTTCCAGGACCACCCGGACCGCCTCGTCAAAGAGCTCGTCCTCGATGCCCCTTTCTTCATCGGATTCCTGCGGCTTGGCGACGGAGACGGCTTCATAATTGGGGCTTGCCTGGGACTTCACGTACTCGACGAGATCCTCCACCTCGGCATCAGAGATATAAGCCCCTTGAACCCTCACAGGCTTTAGCGCCCCCACGGGGAAAAAGAGCATATCGCCCTTTCCCAGGAGCCGTTCGGCCCCGCTGCTGTCGAGAATGACCCTGGAGTCGACCTGGGACGGCACCGCAAACGCTATACGGGACGGTATATTCATCTTGATAACGCCGGTTATGACATCTGCCGAAGGACGCTGCGTCGCCACCACCAGGTGGATTCCGGCAGCCCTTGCCATGAAGGCCAACTGGCATACGACATCTTCTACGTCCTTCTGGGCAACCATCATGAGGTCGCCCAGCTCATCGATGATCACCACGATATATGGCAGCGGGGTCGCCTCCGGATTCTCGAGCCTGCCCCGGATACAGGCTTCGTTGTACTTGTCGATATTGCGCACCCCTGCTTCCTCGAGAAGCCTGTAGCGTTTATCCATCTCGCCTGCGACCCATCTCAGGTAACCTGCTGCCTCCTTGGTGTCGGTTACGACCGGCGCCAGGAGATGAGGCACCCCATCGTAGGTGGTAAGTTCAACCCGCTTGGGGTCTATCATGAGGAGCTTGACCTC
Source organism: Bacillota bacterium (assembly GCA_012842565.1). Lineage (GTDB taxonomy): Bacteria > Bacillota > SHA-98 > Ch115 > Ch115 > DUSO01. The sequence continues at coordinate 12,540 of DUSO01000142.1, read as the reverse complement.
GTCAGGTGTCCTCGTGAAGAGGAGGCTCGAGATCAGGGCGTTGAGACATACACTCTTGCCCGACCCGGTGGCCCCCGCCACCAATAGATGCAGCATTGACACAAGGTCGGCCACCACCGGGGTGCCCGCGATGTCCTTCCCTATGGCAATGGGCAGCCTGCGGTTTTTGGCCCGGAATTCGGGCGACTCCAGCACGCTGCGGAAGTACACCATGGCGATCTCGCTGTTGGGCACCTCGATCCCTACGGCAGACTTTCCAGGAATTGGTGCCTCAACACGGACCCCAACCGCGGCAAGGGCAAGTGATATGTCATCCGAAAGATTGACTATCTTGCTTACCTTGACTCCCGGACCGGGCTGGACCTCATAGCGGGTGACCACGGGACCCCGGTTGACCTGGACCACCTTGGCGTCCACCCCGAAACTCCGGAGCGTCTCCTCCAGCAATTTGGCCCGTTCGATGACATTCTGTGCGTCGCGTGAAGATAAGGTGCTCCTTTTGGGCGTATGATCCTTCAACAGGGAGATGGGAGGCAATACATACCCCCCCGATGAATCAGAAATCACGATCGGCGGCCTTGTCGGACTCTCCCCCGGCGCCTGGGATAAGGCCTGAGACGGGGTTTCAGATCTGGGCTTTCGCCTGGAGCCCTCACCCGCCGGCGCATGGGGCATCCCGGGTTTCGAGCCGGCCCCGGTTGCAAAGTCAGCAGCGGGATCCACTATGACCGGGGAAGTGCCAGCGCAGGCCGTCTCCGCCATCGCTGGCCCGGCCAGGTCAGGCTTGGCTCGGCGGGGTGACATTCTCTCTCGCAAGGTCCCCGGCACGCACTTTACCAGGACCCTGCCCAAAAAAGCGGCCGAAAAGAAGACTGCTTTGATGAAGAGCCCCGAAAAGCCCCGCAGCGCCCGCCAGGCCCAGGTGCAGAGGGCCAAAAACGACATATCAAGAGTAGCGGCAACCCCCAGGGATAAGAGCAGAAAAGCCAGGATGGCCATGCCGACTTCCCCGACTGCAGGCTCGAGAAAAGCCGCGCCGGCCGCTCCGAGGGTCCCCCCGGTTACCCCGGTCAGGCCGAATGCCGATCCGATTGCCCTGGCAAACTCGAGCTCCAGGATAATCGAGGATGCGATGAGTATGACTGCAAGGCCAACCACCCTGGGCATTGCCGGCCTCTCACGGGCGAGGAGCACGAGGATGCCGCCCCCGGCGAGGGCCGGGGGGACGAGGATCGCAGCCTGCCCGAACGCAAGTCTGAGCCACGTGGCAATAGCAATACCCATGCGGCCTACCAGCGCCTCATGATCGCCTGGCGGGCAAACCAGGCTGACAAACGCGATAAGCCCGAGGGCCATGGATAGGATTATTCCAAAGTCAGCCGCCGACGGGTGGCGGACCCGGTTATCATGCTTTGAACGCACGGTCCTGACCCTCCATACTTGAAAGTCATCCCCGAAAGTCATCCCCGGGGCCCTATGCAGAGATTCAGGCCCCGGGCCGGGAATCGCCCGGCAGCGGGTCACCCGGATATAAGATGCCAGGCAATCGTAAGGATTCCCACACCCCAGCAATAGACTGCAAATCCATAGAGTCTCCTGCCTCTGAGCGCCCAATATACCGTCCTGATGGCGATGTAGCCGGATGTTGCGGCGGCCGCCATGGCCATTATCGTCGGAAGGACGACCCCGCCCCCGATGCCTGCCGCAGGCAGGTCCCTGGCCTCGAGGACGGCGGCGCCCAGGATCACGGGGATCGACATAATGAAAGAATAACCTGCGGCATGGTCTTTCTTAAGGCCCATCATGAGGGCGCTCGAAATGGTAGCGCCTGACCGGGAGATCCCCGGGAAGACCGCCAAGCCCTGAAAAAGGCCGGCGATAACAGCCTGCGTGAATGTGAAGTCCGAGAGTGTCCTCGTCTCCCGCGCGAGGCGCTCACCCAAAAAGAGGAAAAAACCGGTCACGATAAGTGCGGCGCCTACGGCCACGGGGGAGGAAAATGCCCTCTCCACAAGGGGTTTCAGCACGAGGGCAATAATAACGGTAGGGATCGACGCCGCCACCACCAGCCAGACCAGGTGCCTTTCGTCCGGATGACCGCGGCCGGGCACCAGGCTCACAAGCATCGCCCGGAGTTCCTCCCGGAATGCGAAGACTACAGCGAGAAGGGTGCCCACATGTACCATCACGTCAAAGAACAGGAGAGCCTCATGAGTGTGGAGTATCTGCCTGAAGATCACAAGATGCCCGGAACTGCTCACGGGCAAGAACTCGGTGAATCCCTGTACTATGCCGAGTATAAGTGCTTTCGCTATATTCAAGAGGTCACCCTCCTCTTAGGCACCCCCATGCCACCTGGTGTTTCCGGCCTTTTTTTCCTCCTACCGCCAATCCTGAATGCCGAGCACCCGCCTTACAAGGCCGACGAACTGGTCCAAGAACAAGAGGCCTCCCACCCCGGACAGCACGTTGAACAGCATGTGAGCATAAGCCGCCTGCTGGCCCGGGTCGGGCGAAAGCCGGGATATGACCCATACAAATTGTTCAAGCATTGGGAAGACCACGAGCACCCCGGCGACATTAAAGGCCAGGTTGGCTACGGCTACGGCCCTGGCAGGCTGGCTCGAGCGCACACCTGCCAGGAAGCCGGTGACGCAGGTCCCTATGTTGCTGCCGAGGGTCAGAGCTACCGCGGCCGTAAGCCCGATTATCCCCTCGCGGGCCATGGCCACTACCACACAGGTAACTGCGCTCGAACTCTGGACGATGGCGGTGACGAGAGCCCCGAATACAATTCCCCAGGCGGCATTCTGCCCAAAACCTGCCATGAGGTGATGAAAGGCCTTGCTTTGCGCCACCGGGGCAAGGGACCGGGTCATCGTCTCGATTCCCAGGAAGATAAGCCCCGTTCCCGAAAGGCTCAGCCCTGCGGTCCTCGACCGGCGCCACAGGCACATGATTGCCCCTCCCGCGACCAGGGGCAATCCAAGCCGCCCGGCACTGAATACCGCGACCTGGGCGGTAAGAGTCGTCCCCACATTTGCCCCGATTACAACGCTGAACGCTTCCTTGAGGCCCATGACGCCAGCGTTGACCAGGGCTATCGTCATGACCGTGACGGCACTCGAGCTCTGGAGCAAGGCAGTGACCACAAAGCCCAGGATTGCTCCAATGAGCGGGTTTCCGGTCCCCTTTTCCAAAAGCCCCTGCCATCTCGCCCCAAGCCCCCGAGCGAGTCCCAGCCTTAATCCCTCGATGCCTGTGAGGAGCATCAGAAAACCCGGGAGCAGCCCGCATATAATGCAGCGCAACACAATTGGAGGTTGCTCTCCTCATCACACGATTTCGCTGCAGTATATGCGGTTCTTGGCATACTTATTATATCCCTTATCCGCCTAGATGGCAAATGGAGGAATGACCATATAATCGTATGGAGGAGCAGCAGGGGGGGATAGAGGCACGTCGATGATTGTCCCGGGCGCAAGTCCGGGGTCCAGGTATGAGTTCGGGTCCGTGCACAGGATCCTCACGAGCCTCGCCCGACCGTCGGCAACAGGGTGCACGAGGACCTTTACACCCCTATAGTATGTCTCGACGGTCTCCGGGACCTCCAGGCCCTGCAGGCCCGGCCCGGCACCGGAAAAGAAGATGTCTTCCGGGGCCATAACCGTGTAGAGGATCACTGCAGCCTCACCTCGTCCCGGGCCTGAGCCTGCCTGCGGCGCTCGGCGATCATAGACCTCAGCCTGGCAAGAGCCTGGCTCAAGCCCCCGACCTCATCCATAAGACCTACGTCCACGGCATCCTTACCGACCAGGACAGTGCCTACATCCCGGACGAGCTCGCCGGTCCTCAGCATGAGCTCCCTGAACTTCTCCTCAGATATCCTCGAATGAGAACAGACGAATTTGATCACCCGGTCCTGCATCTTGTCCAGGTACTCGTAGGTTTGGGGGACGCCTATGACCAGGCCCGAAAGGCGGAGCGGGTGGATGGTCATGGTAGCGGTATTGGAAATGAAAGAGTAATCACATGAAACGGCTACCGGGACGGCTATGGAGTGGCCCCCGCCGAGCACAAGGGAAACCGACGGCTTGGAGAGGCTCTCCAGCATCTCCGCAATGGCAAGTCCCGCCTCCACGTCCCCTCCTACGGTATTCAGGATCACCAGGAGCCCTTCAATGGCGGGGTTTTGCTCCACCGCCACAAGCTGGGGCAGGATGTGCTCGTATTTTGTCGTCTTGTTCTGAGGAGGGAGGATGATATGCCCTTCTATCTGTCCCACCACTGTTATGCAATGAATGTTGCTCTCCGGCTGAGCGGGCATTCTCATCTCGCCGAACTGTTTTACAGACTGCATCTGGTTGGCCGCAGAACCTCCGGCCGGAGGGGCCTGTACCTCGGGGCGAGGCTCCAAGGGCGGCCCTACCCTTGGCGTGATGTTTGGGGGCTGGCCTATGTCCCCCTGATAACCTCCCCTACCCGGGTCATTCTTCTTAGAGGTCTTGCTCCTAGGCATCCCGACTCAACACTCCTGTCGTTATGCGGCATACAGGAGTAGTATATGAGGGAGCGGAGAAAACATACGGCAGCCCCGCAATCGGTGGCAGGTGCGGACTCCGGCGGGCGCCGCCCTGGTTCCGGCAGGCCTAGACCTCCATCACTATGGGCAGGATCATGGGCCTCCTCTTCATCCTCTCGTAGGTGAACTGACCCAGCGTATCCCGGATGTACCTCTTTATGGTGCCCCATTCAGTGATGCACTCGTCTTCACACTTCTTGAGGACATCCTTCACGCTTGCCTTGGCATCCTCGAGAAGCGCTTCTGATTCCTTGATGTAGACGAATCCCCGTGAGACGATATCGGGCCCGGCCACAATGGCGCCGGTCTGCTTGTTGATGGTAACGACCACGATCAGTATCCCGTCCTCGGCGAGCTGTTTCCTGTCTCTCAGTACCACATTGCCTACGTCCCCCACGCTGAGCCCGTCGACGAGCACCTTCCCGGCGGTGACCTTGCCCTCTGCCCGTGCTCCTGTGGGCCCGAATTCCAGGACGTCACCGATATCAGGTATGAATATATTCTCCTCGGGAATCCCCACCGCTGAGGCAAGCCTCGCGTGCTTGACCAGGTGGCGATACTCGCCGTGAACAGGGATGAAGTACCTGGGCTTCACCAGGTTGAGCATCATCTTGAGCTCTTCCTGGCTCGCATGCCCCGACACGTGAACCCCCGAAAAAGCCTCATAGATTACGTCTGCGCCTTGCCTGAAGAGATGATTTATGGTCCGGCCTATGAATTTTTCATTCCCGGGTATGGGGGACGCTGAGATGATCACAGTATCGCCGGGCATTATGCCTATCTTCTTGTGTTCGGCCATGGCCATCCGGGTAAGCGCCGACATAGGCTCTCCCTGGCTTCCGGTGGTTATTATGACAAGCTGACCCGGCGGTATACGATCGATATCGTCGACATCCACCATCATCCCTTCCGGGATATCCAGGTACCCGAGGTCCGTCGCTATCCCGACCACATTTTCCATGCTTCGACCTACAACGCAGATCTTGCGGTCGAATTTCCACGCAGCTTCCACGATCTGCTGGATGCGATGTATGTTGGAAGCAAATGTGGCGACGAATATGCGGCCCTGAGCCGAGCGAAACGTATCCTCGAATGCCTCTCCGACCTGCCGCTCGGACAGGGTATACCCGGGACGCTCGGCGTTGGTGCTATCGGAGAGGAGCAGGAGCACCCCCTTTTCCCCATATTCAGCGAATTTATGAAAATCTGTCGTCTCGCCACCGATGGGAGTCTGGTCGAACTTAAAATCACTGGTATGGACGATTATACCTGCCGGGCATGTGATGCCGAGTCCCACCACGTCGGCGATGCTATGGCTCACACGTATGAATTCCACCGTGAAAGGCCCGAGCTGCACCTTGTCCCCGGCCCGGACGCAGACTGGGGGGATGGAGGGTTCCAGCCCATGTTCCTTGAGCTTGCCCTCGATGAGTCCCAATGTAAGCCTGGTGGCATAGATAGGGATGTTCAACTGGCGCAGGATGTAGGGTACCGCCCCAATGTGGTCCTCATGCCCGTGGGTCAATATCAGTGCCTGAATCCTGTCCCGGTTTTCAACCAGGTAGGTAATATCGGGTATTACCAGATCTATTCCAAGCATTTCCTCCTCGGGGAACATAAGCCCTGCGTCCACTACAAGAATCTTGCGATCGTATTCAAAGGCCATCATATTCTTCCCGATTTCGCCTATCCCGCCGAGGGGGATTACGCGTACTCTGTCATTGTTTTTGGGCACCTTTACAGCACCACCTCCCAGACATATTATAGCACACGGGGGATGGCCCCGTGTGCCTTATCGACTCTGCAAAGGATGAACCAAGACCAATTCGGAAACCCACCGGGAGGAGTTACAGTAAACCGGCTTCCTTCAAGGCGGACTGGATAACTTGGGCTTCCTTCTCGCCCGGCGGCACAAGCGGCAACCTCACGCCCCCCGCATCGAATCCCGTGAGCTTTAAGGCATACTTTACAGGAATCGGGTTTGTGGTTACAAAAAGGGCCTTGAACAGCGGGAAAAGTGAGGCGTTCTCCTGCCAGGCCTCCGCCACGTTGCCCGCGAAGTAGGCGTCTATCATCTTCCGGATGCGATCCCCCACAATATGAGATGCCACGCTGACCACGCCCGCACCGCCCACCGCGAGGATCGGGAGGGTCAGGCTGTCATCACCGCTATATATCTCAAACTCCGGGGGGGTCTTGCGCCTTATCTCTGTCGCCTGGTCGAGATTGCCGGTGGATTCCTTCACGGAGACGATATTCTTGATCTCCGCCAGCCGCGCAATCGTGTCCGGCGTCATGTTCACCCCTGTCCTGCCGGGGATGTTGTAGAGCATGAGCGGCAAAGACGTCTCGCCGGCGATGGCTGCGAAGTGACGGTAGAGCCCCTCCTGGGGAGGCTTATTGTAATAAGGTACGACCAGGAGGGCACCGTGAACGCCGAGCTTCTCAGCCTCCCTGGTCAGCTCGATGCTGGCTCTCGTGGAATTGGTGCCGGTACCGGCGATCACCTTGGCTCTGTCGCCCACCGCGTCAAGCACAGCGCTGAACAGTCCGAGCTTCTCCTCTTTGGTAAGCGTGGGCGACTCTCCGGTGGTGCCACATACCACCAGACCAGTAGAACCGTTTGCTACAAGCCTTCTTGCCAGTTCACCTGCCTTCTTGTAATCAACCTCGAGATTCTCGTCAAACGGAGTCACCATCGCAGTCAGTAAAGGTCCAAACCGGGATGCCACTTCCCCACCTCCCTGTAAGTTACAGCATGCAGCGGCCCTATGCATCTTGGCATGCGCCCAGGCCGAATTTTGAATGCAGGCTTCTCATTGCCTCCTGCATATCAGCCTGTCGTACAAGGCAGGAGATGCTCGTATGGGAGTCGGATGTCTGGAGGATGGGTATGCCCCGGTCGTTTAGGGCCTCAACCACCCTTGCCATTACCCCGGGGACTCCCCTCATTCCTGCCCCAACCACCGATACCTTGGCACAATCTCTCATCGAAGTCACGTTCATCGAGGGCATATCGAGGCTACCCACGGCTGCGAGCGCTCGATCGAGGACGTCTTCTCTTACAGTAACCGCGATCATTTCAGGGAACATGTTTATTAGGTCGACGCTGACCCCTGCGTCGGCAAGCACCCGGAATACCCGCCGCGCCATCCCGGACTCATTCACATCAGCCGGACAACATATCTTGATCTGCGCCAGATGCGCGATATGTGCAACCCCGGTGACGACTTTGTCGGTATGTATCCTGGTCACGGGCATCCTCTTGCCTTCGCAGATGATGGTGCCCGGGGCACCGGACGACGCGCTCAGGATCTTGATCGGGATACCGGCCTGCATGGCGATCTCAACCGCCCTTGGGTGAATGACCTTTGCGCCCAGGTGTGCCATCTCGCATACTTCGTGATATGTTATCATCCCGAGCGGCCTGGCATCCGGCACAACCCTCGGGTCGGCCGTCATGACCCCGTCCACGTCGGTATATATCTCGATCATCTCGGCGCCGAGGGCCACCCCGAGCGCCGCAGCGGTCGTATCGCTGCCACCGCGGCCGAGGGTCGTGATCTCCCCGGACCTGGTCACGCCCTGAAAGCCTGCCACCACAACGACCTTCCCCTCGTCGAGATGGCTTCTTACCCGGTCCGGGCGCACCTCAATGATGGAAGTATCTCCGAAATTGTCGTCTGTTACTATTCCAGCCTGGGCGCCGGTCAGCGCTATTGCAGGGTGACCCATCACTTCGAGGGTTTCGGCCATGACAACGCTGGATATTACTTCCCCGCACGAGATCAGGAGGTCCTGGTCCCTCATGTCGACATTGGGGTTGATCTCTCTTACGAGTCCTATCAGGGTATCCGTTGCGTATGGTTCACCGGACCGGCCCATTGCAGATACTACGACCACCGGGGAGAGACCCTGCTTCTTGGCCTCGATCACGCGTTCTGCCGCCCGCGACCTCTGAGCGGCCGTAGCAACCGATGTGCCACCGAATTTCTGGATTATGATCCTCACCCGTGATCACCCCATATGAGCCTTGCCGTGCTCTAGATGATCCCCCACTCTATGGCTTTCTCGCCAATCTGGATGGCATTTAAGGCAGCCCCTTTTCTCAGCTGGTCACCGACCACCCACAGGTTAAGTCCCGAAGGAAGCGTGTTGTCCTCGCGGATTCTTCCAACATAGACGTCGTCTTTCCCGGAGAGGTAGTACGGCATCGGGTAGACCATATCTTCAGGGGAGTCCATGAGGCTGACCCCGGGCGCATGAGATAGTATTTCCATTGCTTCCTGCCTTGTGAGGGGCTTTTCGAGCTCGAGGTTGACGGATTCAGAATGGCATCTGAACACCGGGACCCTCACAGTGGTGGCAGTCACGCGGATGTCCTGTCTGTGCAATATCTTTTGGGTCTCCCGGACCATCTTCCACTCTTCCTTGGTGTAGTACATGTCTGAGAATACATCCACCTGCGGGATCAAGTTGAAGGCGATCTGGTAGTGCTTCGGTGCGCTCGCATATGGCAAGACCTTGGGGTCGACTGCTTCTCCCATTATACAGGCCCTTGACTCATCCATGAGCGCCTGCATGGCCCTGGCGCCCGCGCCGGACGCCGCCTGATATGTCGACACCACAATCCTCTTGATTCCTGCCCGGTCGTCGATGGGCTTCAGCGGAACCACCATGATGATGGTCGAACAGTTGGGATTAGCTATAATGCCATGGTGAGACTTGATATCCTCCGCGTTTACCTCCGGCACCACCAGCGGGACCTCCGGGTCCATCCTGAAGGCACTCGTGTTATCGATGACCAGCGCGCCTGCCCTGACAGCCTCGGGAGCGAGCGCCTTGCTCACGGACGCCCCCGCGCTGAAGAAGGCCACTTCCACCCCCTTGAAACTCTCGACGGTCGCCTTCTCAACCACATGAGAGGCACCGCGAAACCTAAGCGTGGTTCCGGCAGACCTTTCTGATGACAAGAGCCTGATCTCCTTGACCGGGAAGTCCCGCTCCTCGAGTATTGAAAGCAGTTCCCGCCCTACTGCGCCTGTTGCACCGACTATAGCAACGGTATACTCCTTCATGGGAACTCTCCTTTCGGCTGGTCTACCCGCTCCTCCTGAATCGGCAGGTCAATTCGTTTCTCTTAAAGATAAACCTATCCGGTTTTCTTGTCAACAAGCAAGGGCTCGAGCTGTTTTTGATCCAGCGCCGCGACAACTGCGTCGATTATCAGAGTCATGTCAGAAATGAGCGAGTTGGGCTTTTTGATGGCATCGTCCTGACGGAATGGCACAAAGAAGATGTTCTTGGTAGCAAGGAGAGTGCCGAGATTCTCCGCGTTATTGCCCAGTGCATCATTGGTCGAGATGCCGATCACAATAGGCCTCCCGTTCCTGAGATGGGCCTTTGCTGCCATGGTCACGGGGCCGTCCGTGATTGCCAGGGCGAGCTTGGCGAGGGTATTGCCCGTGCACGGTGCGATGACCAGTACGTCCAGGAGCGCCTTGGGCCCTATGGGCTCAGCATCCGGGATCGTGCAGATGGGCTCTTTGCCCGTTATCTGTTCGAGGCGCCTTATGAGGTCGGCCGCCTTGCCATACCTTGTATTACATGTAGCCGCATTGTAGGACAGGATGGGGTAAACATCAGCTCCTTCCTGCACCATCCTCTCTATCTGAGGCAACACCTCGGGTATGGTACAAAAGGAACCAGTAAGGGCAAAGCCGATACGCTTGCCACTAAGCCGCATCATCTCTACCTCCTCCGGCATCAAGGTCGTCGGGAAAGGGCAAGGGTTCTCTGGATCAGGCCCGGAACTGTGCGGACAAGGATCTGGCCCGCTGTCCTCGGGGCAACCTTTCCGGGAAGACCCAGGGCCAGGATCGCCCTTATCCCCAGCTTGGCGGCGGCGTCAAAGTCCGTCCCGCCGGGGTCTGACGCGAGATCGATGATAAGAGACCCGGCCTTCATACATTTCAGGATATCCTCGGTGAGCACGATATAGGGGATGGTGTTGAATACGACATCCGCGAGCCCGATATATTCCTTTATGTCCGCCATGGAAATGGCCACGGCCCCCATTTCCTCGGCTCTCGCCAGCTGGGCCGGATTCCTGGCTACAACGTAGGTGTGAGCGCCGAGCCCTATGAGCACGCGAGCCATGGTTATCCCGACCCTCCCGAATCCCATGACGAAAGAATTCGACCCATGGATGGTGATGGGGAGTTCCTCCATGGCAATCTGCACGGCTCCCTCGGCAGTGGGGATGGAGTTTGCGATTGCTATCTCGTCGATCTCAGCAACCTCGATGAGGTTAATGCCATGTTTATTAGCGAGGTTTTTCAGGCGGGGCCTGGCCACGCCGATCAACACCGGAACACCCGGCCCGATGGCCATGAGGAGTTCTTCGGTGACATGTACCGTGACATCCGGGTCGAGCGTCCTGATCTTGCCGCCAACATCAAGTCCTCCCATCGCGACGACTATGACGTTGGCTCCGCGAATGGCATCCCAGACCGTCCTGGCAGGCTGGCATCCTGTAAGCTCGGGCATTGGCGGGTAGCCGAAGATGACTACCCTCGCACCCTGCGCCAGAAATTCCTTTATGAGTCCAACCTCCCTGTAATCACCCCCAAGGACTGATATCACAAGGCCTTCCAAACCGCGGCCCATTCTCCCTCCCCTCCCTGACTTTCAATATCGCGCAACAGTAGTATATGCCCGGGAAGGGAGGGGGGTGTCAAAGGCCTACATCCCTACTCTAGCTTGCCACGCGGGCACCTGGCGTGGCTGCCGCGCAGCCGAGCGACAAAGTCTATATCTCCATCAGCTTGTCCAATCCAACTACGAGGCCTCTAAGGCTACGGACCCTCCTCACCGCGAGGAGAACCCCGGGCATGAACGATTCACGGCTGATGGAATCATGCCGGATGGTCAGGGTCTGCCCCTGGCCCCCGAATATGACTTCTTGGTGCGCTACAAGACCGGGCAGCCGCACGCTGTGTATCCTGTAACCGTCGAACTCCGCACCCCGAGGGGAACAACTGTAGGGCTTTTCGCCATGGGAACGGTCCTCCCCGGAAAGGTTTGAGGAAGCGGCAATGCCTGCGCTGCGCGCCCTGTTCATCATCTCCGCGGTCTTGATGGCTGTACCCGAAGGAGCGTCCACCTTCGCCTCGTGGTGAAGCTCTATTATCTCAGCGGCGTCAAAAAACCTGGCGGCCATCTCGCAGAACTTCATCATCAACACCGCCCCGACGGCAAAGTTAGGCGCGATAACCGATCCTATACCCTGCCTCTCGCATAGCCGGGCCAGCTCCTCTACCTGTTCCTGAGGTATGCCGGTGGTGCCTATCACCGCGGAAACCCCTCTCTCGATAGCGCACCGGGCATTGGAGACGGCCGCCTGGGCCCTTGTGAAATCCACCATGACGTGCGGCCTGAGCCGGGCAATCACCTCTTCAAGGTCCGCAGTCGCCCTTATCACTCTCGGCGCGCCCTTGACATCGATAGTGACATCCCTGGGCTCCTGGTCTACCCCGCCTACGAGCTCCATGTCATCCTGGCTGGCGACGGCCCTCATGACCTCCCGGCCCATCTTGCCGCACGCACCTGTTACCACGACCTTGATCCTTTCCATACGGTTCTCCCCTCCACGCCTACTTTCCACGCCTACTTTAATGCATCTCTACGTCAGTGGCACCACTCTCACGGAGAATCCTCGCGGCCTCGTCGGCCTTCCGGGCGTCGGTCTTGACCGCCGTAAGCACCCCGCCCTGCTTTACCCTCTCCTCGTAGTAGCGCCCCCGCTCATCGGGAATGCCCAGGTCAACCAGCCCCCCGACAAGGCCCCCGGTTACGGCGCCGCTGAGCGTGGCTGCAAGCGGCCCCGCAGCTACTATGGGCCCTATACCCGGAATCGCGAGGGCTCCCAGGCCCGCCAAGAGCCCGGCGGCCCCGCC
>DUSO01000141.1 GCA_012842565.1 Bacillota bacterium | reverse complement strand
GCTGGTGCCGAAAGCGAGAAGGGCGGCGAGGATCGTCTTATCCACGGCAACCGCCACCTTTTGATGCATCCTCTACGGCCATGGCCTTCATTGTCGCCACGAGTTCACTGGCGACCATGTCCAGTTGCATCCTCCTCGATGCCTTGACAAGGATCACATCCCCCGGTCGAATGACCTCCTTGAGAAAAGACGCCGCGTCCGCAGGATTCTCCACTGAGTGGACCTCACGCCCCCTTATGCCCCTGGCCCGGAGAGCCTCCCCGAACCCCCGGCCAATCTCCTCCCCCAGGCGCCCCACTGTGATCAAGACATCCACACCACTGTCCAGTGCCTGAACCCCCGCCTCGCGGTGCGCCTGCTGGCTCACCGGCCCGAGCTCGAGCATATCGCCGAGCACGGCGACCTTCCTCCTGCCGGCTCCTGCGGTGGACAGGGTCTCCAGCGCGGCTCTGACCGAGGCGGGATTGGCATTATAGGCGTCATTTATGAGGGTGACATCATTCCCGAGATCTATGACCTGCATCCGCATGGGGCTCAATGTAAAGGCCTCGAGCCCTCTCTTTATCTCCTCGGGACCGAGCCCAAGGCACATCGCGGCCCCCGCCGCAGCCAGGGCGTTCATGACATTATGCCGTCCCGGCACCGGGATGTGCACCTCCATCGCCCATGCCGGGGTAACCAGGGTGGCAGAGGTGCCCGAGAGACCAAGCGTCTTGATATCCTCGGCGCGTATGTCGCACCCGGGCCGGGTGCCATAGAGTACCACCTGTGCATAAGTCAACTCCGCCATCCCGGCGACCCGCGGGTCGTCGGCATTGAGCACTGCAAACCCGCCGGAGGGCAGCGAAGATATGAGTTCGGACTTGGCTTTCGCAATATTGTCAACCGAACCCAATAGCTCAAGGTGAGTTATGCCGACATTCGTTACAACCCCTACATCAGGTTCCGCTATCTCGCTGAGCAGCTTGATCTCGCCCAGGGCCCGCATGCCCATTTCGACCACGGAGGCCTGGATGGTCTCGTCAAGTCCCAAGAGCGTAAGCGGAAGGCCTATCTCATTGTTGAAATTGGACTCGCTCTTGACCACCCTGAGCCTCGTGCTGAGGATGCTTGCGGTCATGTCCTTGGTGGTGGTCTTCCCGGTGCTGCCCGTAACGGCAACCACTTTACACGCGACCCGGCGCCGCACGTAACGGGCCACGGCCTGGAGGGCAGCCAGGGTATCCGTTGTCTTTATCACCGCCGCCTGCCGTCCGGGAGGGCGGGCGCCAGCAGCATACAGGGCCTCGAGGGATGCCGGCACACGCGAGATCACGACGCCACATGCCCCCTTTGAAATGGCATCGCCCACGTAGTCATGGCCGTCATATCTCTCGCCTATCAAGGCAAAGAAAAGATCCCCCGGGACCAGGGTACGGGAATCGGTCGAGACCCCCGCGAAGGTTGTATCTACGCTGCCTGACAGGAGCTCACCGCGCACGAGCGGCAATATCTCGCCAATGCTCAGTGTCATCATACAGTCCTGGCCGCCCTCTCTTCCCTGGCTGCTCTCTCTTCCAAGAGTTCTCTTGCAACGACCCGGTCGTCGAATTCAATGGTCCTATCACGGAAAATCTGGTAATTCTCGTGTCCCTTGCCGGCGATTATGACCCCGTCCCCGGCAGACGCCATCTCTATGGCCCTTGCTATGGCCTCCCTACGATCCAATATGACGGTATAGCGAGACGGCCCCTTGCCCTCATCGATGTCCCCTCGCTCGATCTCGGCCGCGATCGCCCCGGGACTCTCACTGCGCGGGTTGTCTGAAGTGATTATCACATAGTCGGCAAGCCTTGCCGCTATCCGCCCCATTATGGGCCGCTTTGTCCTGTCCCGATCCCCGCCGCAGCCGAAGACGACGATCTTGCGCCCGTTTATGAATTCGGATGCAGCCCGCAGCACGTTCTCGAGCCCGTCGGGCGTATGAGCATAATCCACTATCACGGCGAAGTCCTGGCCAAGATCAACGCTCTCGAGGCGTCCCGGGACCCCGGCCACGGAGTTGAGCCCCCTGCTTATCTCCTCCGGAGGCACGCCCATTATTATGCCGCAGGCGATTGCAGCTAGCGAATTATATACATTAAAACGGCCCCTGAGACGTGTGGATACCGCGAACCTCCCGGACGGAGTCACTGCGTCAAATCGCGTGCCGCCCGCATTGAGCTCAAGGTTCTCTATAGTGACGTCTGCCTTGTTCACGAGCCCATAAGTCATTATGGACGCGCTCACATCCCTCGAGATGCTATCCTTGTGCGGGTCATCGACATTTATCACCGCAAACTTGGGCCCGGGCTTGGGGGACGGGCGCTCCCCCAGGCTCCGGAAGAATGCTGCCTTTGTGTCGAGATAGCTCTCGAACGTCTTATGGAAGTCCAGGTGGTCCTGGGTAATGTTGGTGAACACCCCGATATCGAAGTCCAGTCCGAGGACACGTTTCAGGGCGATGGCATGAGACGAAACCTCCATCACCACATGGCCGATCCCGGCATCAACCATCCGGCAAAGGAGTTCCTGGATGTCCGGGGACTCCGGCGTGGTCCTCGTGGCCTTTTCAACCTTATCCCCTATTATATTCTGTATCGTGCCGATCAAGCCCGTCGGGCGCCCGCCGGCCTCCAGGATCGCCTTGACCAGGTAGGTCGTCGTGGTCTTGCCATTAGTGCCGGTCACCCCTATGAGCCTTACCCTGCCGGAAGGATCCCCATAAAAGGCCCTGGATGCCAGGGCAAGCGCTTTCCTGGTGTCATCGACACGGATGACGGGTACCTCAGGCGGCATATCCAGGTCATGCTGTACTACAACGGCCAGAGCTCCCCTGGATACCGCGTCCCGGACAAAGTCATGCCCATCCAGCTTTTCTCCCTTAATGGCGACAAACAGGTAGCCGTCTTTCACCTCGCGTGAATCATATGCAATCCCGTGTACCATGACATCGAGGTCACCCGGTACGGGTCCTGCATCGATAGCGCTGACGATTTCCTTCAATGTATGCACGGGTGTTGCACCCCCCTTTGCGCAGAATGCCCCAATACAGGGTACCCCAGGTACTGTTGACATTATTACCCTGGATGCCTATAGACGAAAGCGGTGACCGAACAAGGCGGTCACCGCCCGGCTTAGTGCCGCTTTTCCTCAAAGCGCACCCTTATTGTGGAGCCACGCTTCACGACAGTGCCAGGGGATGGTTCCTGGCTCCTGGCCCAGCCGACCCCTTCACATTCAACCTTGAGCCCCAGCTTGCCGGCAGCGACAATGGCGTCACGCATATCCATGCCGGTAAGGTCTGGGGCGGGAACAGAGTCGCTTTCCCTGTCATTATACAGTGGACTATCGTCAAAGTAAAGAATTACATGTGTCCCCTCCGGCACTGACGCTCCCGGCTTTGGTATCTGCTCGACTACCTTCTCTCCCGCCCCTTCTGTTCTCGCTGGAAGCCCCCTGGCCTGGAGCACGTCCCTGGCCTCGGCAAAGGTCAGCCCGCGAACATCGGGCACCTGCACCTCTTTCCTCTCTTCCTCCTGCCCTTTGGCATCATGCGGGACCATCCCGGGCACCTTGAGGTACCTGAGCGAGTCCTCGACGATATTCTTGAAGACCGGGGCGGCGATGACGCCGCCATAGGCCACCCCACAATTGGGCTCATCAAGCACTACAAGCACGGCTATCCTCGGCGACTCCACCGGCGCAAACCCCAGAAATGATGATACTCGCTTTTCGCCATACCGACCTGCCTCGGGTTTCTCGGCGGTACCCGTCTTGCCCGCAACCCGGTAGCCTTTGATCTGTGCGCGCGTGCCCGACCCGTTGACCACCACCGACTCGAGGATACTGGTGAGCTCTCTCGCCGTGTCGGGGCTTATCACCTGTCGCACCTGGACGGGGGGAAACTCCTTTACCACATTGCCGTTTTGGTCGACGATCTTCTCTACCAGCCTCGGCTTCATGAGAACCCCGCCGTTGGCGATGGCACAGAGCGCGGACAAGAGCTGGATCGGCGTTACGGAGATGCCCTGGCCGAAGGATATGTTGGCTATCTCGACCAGCCCGACCCGCTTCTCCGGCTGCAGCATGCCGGCGGCTTCCCCGGGAAAGTCTATCCCCGTTGCCTCTCCAAACCCAAAGGCGCGTATATACCGGTAAAACCTCTCCTTGCCCAGTTTCAATCCCAGGCTTGCGAACACAGGGTTGCATGAATTCTCCACCGCTTCGACAAAGGTCTGGCTCCCGTGGCCGCCAGCCAGCCAGCATCGAACATACCTGTCTTCGACCTTGATGAAACCCGGGTCGAAAAACGGGGTATCGGGCCTCACAACCCCCTCGTTCAACGCCGCGGCGGCCGTGACGATCTTGAACGTCGACCCGGGCTCGTATACATCTGTGACGGCGATATTCCGCCTGTTGATCTCAGGATACGCTGAATATCGATTAGGGTCGTAGGTGGGCCGGCTGGCCATCGCCAGGACGCCGCCGGTCTTGGGGTCCATCGCGACCACGATGCCCCGTTTCGACCTGGTGTCCCTCATGGCCTGGTCCAGCTCACGTTCTACGATATACTGGATCACCTCGTCCAGGGTGAGGTAGAGGTCGTAACCCTCTACAGGGGGCACAAAGCGATGGATGCCACCCGGAATCTCGCGGCCCGCCGCGTCACGTTCGGCCTGGATTTCCCCGCGCCTGCCCGCCAGGTACTGGTCATACTTCAACTCCACCCCCTCCAGGCCCTGGTTGTCAATGCCGGCAATGCCCAGGACGTGGGCCGCCAGGCTGCCCTTTGGATAAAAACGCTGTCCTTTCTCGGTAAACCCGATCCCCGGTAGCTTCAATTGCTTTACTGCCGCCGCCTTTTCCGCATCCACCTTCCGTTCTATCCATACAGTAGCCTGCTTTCGGGTGATCTTTTCGGCGATTTCCGACTTGGGCAGTCCCAGGGCCTTTGAAAGGGCGCTGGCCGTCGCTTCGGGGCTCTTGACCTCCGCGGGAACAGCGTATATGGAATCAGCGCTCACGCTTACCGCGAGCTCACGCCCCATCCTGTCCCTGATGGTCCCCCGCCTCGCATCGACCGGCACGGGGTAGAGCCTCTGATCCAGGGCAAGCTTGCGGTAGTAGTCACACCTTATTACCTGGAGATAGAAGAGCCTCCCTTCGAGGATCGCCGCGAATAGCCCGACCAACAAGAGGAGCGCCGCCACCCTTTTCCTGATAACCATGGCCGTGTACACGACTAAATACGCCCCCTCCGGATTCCGCGGGCGCAACCCGACTCGGCCCTCACGGGGCGGGATCTATCACGTTGCTGGCCCTGCGGCATGGTGCCAGTCTGAAGGACGGGTATTCCCCCACCCGGGCCGGTTTGGATGATGGTTCATTCACGGTGCGGGTTGCTGGCCCCCAAACCACCTCGCCACGAATACCGACATCAGGCCGAAGATCGAATCCCTCATCTTGGCGCCCAGATTGGCTGCATACCCTGCAACGGGCATCTTGCCGGTCCCGGCGGTCCCGGCGCTAGCCATGGCGGTGTCTTGCGGAATGGGGGCCACTACCACATATTGAACCTCCTCGGGATCAACCATCCCGAGCCTGCCGCGGGCCTCAGCCTCGACCCGTTTGAGGGAGGTGAGTTCGGAGGCCTCGAGTTTGAGCCTATCATATTCTGTGCGGGCGCGCTCGAGCGCTTCCTGCGCCCTGGCGAGCTCATACCCGCTGGCCATTATGGCGGCGTTGATAGCCAGAAACGACAGGACCAGAGCCACACATACCCCCGCAGTCAAGGCAGATGATACCATGGGGTTGCCCTTTACTACCGCGGGACCCGGCGTCTTCCTGTGCCGCCCTTGAGCAACGTGATCCCCCGCCTCAATTGCTCGCGCCTCGGCAGTATTCGCACTTGCCAATAGCATCTCTATTCCCCCTTCTGCGGGTGTAGAACCTTGCGGGCGACCCTTAGCTTTGCACTGCGCGCGCGAGGGTTTCGATCCACCTCTTCCGCCGATGGCGTCACGGGTTTTCCGCTTACCGGCTCGAGGAGGGGCATGCACAAAAACGCCCTCTTCACGATCCTGTCCTCAAGGGAGTGATACGATATGATACAAACCCTGCCTCCTGGTTTAAGTGCCTTTGCCGAGTGTTCCAGGAGTTCGCGCAGTGCATCCAGCTCACCGTTGACCGCTATCCGGAGGGCCTGAAACGTGCGGCGGGCCGGGTGAGGTCCGCGCCTGCGATAGGCAGCCGGGATGGCGGCCTTTATGATGTCCACCAGCTGTGTCGTCGTCTCTATGGGGCGGTATGACCGCTCTCTCACGATGAACCTCGCGATCCTCCGGGAGAATCTCTCCTCTCCGTATTCGCCAATTATCCGGGCAAGCTCGTCTTCATCAAGCCCATTCACGATATCCCTGGCGCTCACCCCGGCCTCGGGGTTCATCCTCATATCGAGCGGGGCCTCGACGTTATATGAGAAGCCCCTGGCCGCTGACTCGAGCTGGTGGGAGGAGACGCCGAGATCCGCCAGTATGCCGTCTGCCTCATCGATCCCCAGCCCGTCCAGGATTTCCAGCAGGTCCCTGAAGTCTCCGCGCACGAGATGGATCCTATCCCCATATCCGGCCAGGGAGGTCCTGGCTGCTTCAATTGCCTCGGGGTCGCGGTCGATACCGATCACTATGCCGCCAGGCGAAGATGCCTCCAGGATAGCCATGCTGTGTCCACCGCCGCCCACAGTGCAGTCGACGTAGAGGCCGCCGCTCTTGCAGGCAAGGGCATCTACCACCTCTCGAATCATTACCGGCTCATGATACACGGGATCATCGGTCCTCATGTGGATCATCCGTCCGCAGCTCTATGTAATGCCCTGTCCAATCCCCACCAGGTGTTCGGCTATCTCCTCATAGGATGCCTCAGCCTGCCGCGAGTACTCCTGCCAGGACTCAAGAGCCCATATCTCGATTCGTGAGGATACGCCTATGATTACCACGTCCCTCTCCAGCTTGGCGTAATCCCGGAGATATGTGGGAATCATTATGCGGCCCTGCTTGTCCAACTCGCATTCGGCCGCACCCGCGAAGAAAAGGCGGCTATATGCCCTCGCATCGGCCTTGGAAAGGGGGAGGCTGGCAAGCTCCCGGCTTTGCTTTTCCCACTCGTCGAGCGGGAAAAGGAAAAGGCACTGGTCCAGGCCTCTCGTGATAACCGGACGGTTCCCGAGGCCTTCCCTGAATCGCGATGGGATGATCACCCGACCCTTCTCGTCGATCGAATGCTGGTAGGACCCGATGAACACACTGCCAGCCCCAATCCACCACTATGTACCACTTTGCTCCACAATGGTATTTTCTACTTCTATAAAACTCGCACGATTCCTGCTTGAAGCTGGCGGGGGGTGAGAAATTTTTGAGCGGGGTTGAGGTGTGACTTTAACTGCACGGGCTGCAAGCCCGCAGGCTCGCAGCCCGTGCAACATTTCGCCTATTCCACGAGTTTCCGCTATCTCCGGCTTGTCTTCTAGCTGGACATTCTACGAGGCCTTCCGCGACGCAGACCGACCGCGCTTGCCACCTTCTCTTGTAATGGTCATCAGGTAGATCTTCTTCGGTCCTTCGTCAAACCTGCGGCTTACCACACCTTCCTTGACAAAGCCGCAGCTCTCATAGCATCTCACAGCCCTGACGTTATCCTGGTAGACCCGGAGATAGACCCGCCGGAGCTTGAGTTTGGAGAACGCATATTTCACGAGTGCAGATACGGCATCACGGCCGTAACCCTGGTTCCAGTATTCCTTCTCGCCGATCCTGACAACAAGCTCGGCCTCTCCACCGCGCCAGCTTATGCCGGAAAGGCCTATATCACCTATCATCTCTCCGTCTTCGGTCCATATGCCGAATATCTTGCTATTCCTCCCGGCTACCATCGTGTCGTACCATTTCTGGTGGGCGAGATGTCCTTTGGAGTCCCAGCCGGCAAGGGCCTCGATCTCTTTGTCGCTATCCCATGACGATATCTTCTCGATATCATCGCAGGTGAGGGGGCGTAGCGCTACCTTGGCTCCATGAATCAATGCTGCGACACCTCTTCCTCCAGAGCAACGCAACTCTCCCCCTTCGAACCATGTATTTCGACAGCTTACGTCAATACCCTCTATGTAATTCTATCCGCTTCCGGGAGACCGTACCATTGAGCTGGATCCAGCCCCGGCCAAAAGGCTACCTGGGCTGGACTATGAGCTTGATCGCAGTCCGTTCCTCGCCATCGATCTCGACATCGGTAAAGGCAGGAATCATCACCAGGTCCAGGCCGCTCGGGGCAACAAACCCGCGAGCGATGGCGACTGCCTTGATCGCCTGGTTTATGGCCCCTGCCCCGATCGCCTGGATCTCCGCCACCCCCCGCTCCCTCACGACACCTGCTAGAGCGCCGGCTACCGAGTTGGGATTGGATTTCGCCGATACCTTAAGGACGTCCATTCAGCAGGCCCCCTCGTGGATTAGTGACTTAAAAGGCAGCAAATCTTCCCGCATATACTAGCGAAGCCAGGTACCTCCCCGGGCATTCCCCCTGTGAAGTGCAGCTATGCATTTCCCCCCTCCCATATTTCCTGAATCCTGGATATATTGGTAGCCCTTCCTGTGATCTCATCCGCCTCGACTACGGCACCGCCGAGCACTACAGGACCGGAAGCCACTTCAAACTTCACCGGTATCTGGAGGGTAAACTTTTCGATTATGAGATCCTTTTTTACCCCGATCACCGAGTCAACCGGTCCGGTCATCCCTACGTCGGTTATGTATGCGGTACCGCCAGGCAATATACGTTCGTCGGCAGTCTGCACGTGAGTATGGGTGCCGAAGATCGCTGTTGCCTTTCCGTCCAGAAACCAGCCCATGGCCACCTTTTCTGAGGTTGCCTCTGCGTGAAAGTCAACCAGGATGACGCTACACCTCTCCCTCAGGTGCTCCACTATCTCCATCCCTACCCTGAATGGGCAATCCAGGGGGTCCATAAAGGTCCTCCCGGCCAGGTTGACCACGCCCACCTGTGTCCCCGCCGCAGTCGGAACCACGGCGTACCCGCGTCCCGGTGCGCCCGGCGGGTAATTCGCAGGGCGTAAGACCCTCTCGTGAGTGTCCAGAAACTTCACAAAATCCTTTTTCTTCCACACATGATTGCCGGTGGTCAGGACATGCGCGCCGGCCTTGAACAGCTCTATGGCCGTCTCCTCGGTAAGCCCGAGCCCTCCGGCTGCATTCTCGCCATTCACAACGACAAGGTCAGCACCGTGCCTGGTGATCAGTTGGGGTAAGAGCGCCGCCAGGGCGCGCCGACCGGGACGTCCGACCACGTCTCCGACAAAGATAACCTTCACCCCGCGGGATCACCCCACCTCTCCGGGACAGGACATCCGGCGTACTGGAGCACCCCCCGAAATCGTAGCCTCATGACCTTCTCCCTTGGACTGACTTGTTAAACACCACAACCCGGCCTTCCTCTCGAAATCCGATGAGCTTTCGCACCTGGAGGGACTCCCTCAGGTCGTCCAGCATGTTCTCTATCATTTCATCCTGTGCAATACGTTCTTCTTCGACGAGGGATCCCTCCTGTTCCCTCACCAGGTCCTCTCCGAATACCTCGCCGGCTATGTCGATCATGAGGGATATTTCTTCCTGCGTGAGGGTACCTACATCACGCCTCACATTTATCAGGCTAAAACTCCCGGATTCAATTATGTCAACTGATATCTCAGCGGGTTTGGTCCCCAGCAGACCGGAATAGCTTGCCAGGCTATCACGGAGGCGCTTTTCGAAGACCGAAAACAGCTCACGAGCCGGAGGCCTGGCTTCTGACCTCTCTCGATCCCTGGCCCTGGGCCTCCTGACCGCAAGGGTGAGCCTCAAGGACCTGGACTGCGGGTCGAACTTCACGGTCATGATCTCCGGATAGCGCACAAGAATGGACATGAGCAGGTTTACGCTGTTTTGTGGGTTGTCTTCTACTCCGTGTTCGCGCTGCCTCACTTAAGGTCCCCTTCCCCGTAACTTGCGGGATCGCCGGGCTTCTTAAAGGCCAGCGATCCCGGCCTTTTCCTTACTTCGCCCAGTCCACTGCCCTTGTCTCTCGAATGATGGTTACCTTGATCTGTCCCGGGTACTCCAGGTCTTCTTCGATTTTTTTCGCAATATCGCGCGCCAGGCGGAATGTCCCGAGGTCGTCTATCTTCTCCGGTTTGACCATTATCCTGACTTCCCGGCCGGCCTGAATCGCATAGGCCTTTTCGACGCTGTCGAAGGAATCTGCTATTTTCTCCAGCTTCTCCAGACGCTTTATATAGGCGTCGAGGGTCTCTCGCCGGGCACCCGGCCTCGCGGCTGAGATCGCATCAGACGCCTGGACCAACACAGCCTCGATGGACCTGGCCTCTTCATCGCCATGATGAGCGCATATGGCGTGGATTACCTCAGGACTCTCCTTGTACCTTCGCGCCAGCTCCGCCCCTATCTGGACGTGCGGCCCCTCGACCTCATGGTCTATAGCCTTGCCTATGTCATGGAGCAGCCCTGCCCTTTTAGCCAGCATGACATCCGTCCCGAGCTCGGCCGCCATTGCCCCCGCCAGGTAGGCCACCTCCTTGGAGTGGACCAGCACATTCTGGCCGTAGCTGGTCCGGAACTTAAGGCGTCCCAAGAGCTTTATGAGTTCAGGATGAAGTCCTACCACCCCGACCTCGGCCGCGGCCCTCTCCCCTTCTTCCTTTATCATCGCCTCGACTTCTTTTTGGGCCCTCTCCACCATTTCCTCGATACGGGCCGGGTGGATACGACCATCGCTGATGAGCCGCTCGAGTGCGATGCGCGCTACCTCCCTGCGAACAGGATCAAAGCCGGACAGTATTACTGCTTCAGGCGTATCATCGATTATGACGTCGATCCCGGTAAGAGTCTCGAGGGTCCTGATGTTGCGGCCTTCCCTCCCGATTATCCTCCCTTTCATCTCGTCGTTGGGAAGGTTTACAACCGAGACCGTGGCCTCAGAAACCTGTTCAACCGCTGACCGTTGAATGGCGAGCGAGATTATCTCGCGCGCCCTCTTGTCTGCTTCCTCCTTTGCGCTTGCCTCTATCTCCTTGATCATTACCGCCGCTTCATGACGCACCTCATTCTCTATATCCTTCAACAGGAGCGCCCGGGCCTCCTCCGATGTGAGCCCGGACAGCCGCTCGAGCTCCTCCCGCTGCTTCTTGTGAAGTGCTTCGATCTCTTCCTTCAAGCGGTCAAGCTCCTGGTTCTTGCGATTGATCGCTTCTTCTTTTTTCTCGAGCGCCTCGACCTTGCGGTCCAGTTGCTCCTCCTTCTGAACAAGACGCCGCTCCATTCGTTGGAGCTCAAAACGGCGGTCCCGGATCTCTCGATCGAGATCTGCCCTGATCCTGTGGCACTCCTCCTTGGCCTCGAGTGTAGCCTCGCGGATCCTTGCTTCCGCCGCCCTCTCTGCCTCTTCCTGGATACGCCTGGCGGCAACCTCGGCTGACGCGATCTTTGCCTCGGCAATATATTTACGGATGAAGTATCCCGCAAATAGGCCAATAACAACTACTACCAGATAGGTCAATATCACAGCACCGCTAATATCATCTTCACCTCCCCTATCCTAAGACATAAAAACGCTCTCAAGCACATTTTAAGGGGGTTTTACCCCCTTGAGGATTCGAAAGGCCTAAGTCACTTAACGCCGCAAAAGGCGCATATTCTCTCGGATTTCGCCATCCTCAAGGCAATTCTACTGGGTTTCGATCTCAGTGTCAAGGCAACTTCCAGGCGACCACCCTCCTCGCCGGGGAGCTGCGGACGAAGAATCTCAGGGAAGGCCGGATCCGGGGAGATCAAAGAGGTACCAGCTCCTGCACGACTCGCTCGGCAGTCGAGAAGTCAAAGCCGCGACGAGCCAGGTATAGCACAAGCCTCCTGCGTTTTGTGACCGGGTCGAGATCACGGTAACAGGGAAGCCTTCTCTCGGCAACGCGGCGTGCCATATCGTCTTCGTCAATAGTCGAAAAGACATCGTATATGGCCTGGTCCGCGAGTTCGGAGGCAATCCCCTTACTCAGGAGCTCAAACCTCACACGCCTCTTGCCAAGGCCCTTGAGCTCGGCCCTTTCTTGGGCCCAGTCCCTGGCAAACCTCACATCATCAATATAGCCCAGCTGTTCAAGCCGCTCCAGCACTCTGACAATAGCGTCCTGCGGGCACCCGGCATTGAACAGCTTCATCCGTATCTCATGCTTTGTACGGGGCCTTTTTTCCAGGAGCCTCAAAGCGCGGTCTACACCCTTCGAGACCCAGTCCCTGCCCTCCGAGCCATTCCTGCCCGCTAACGTATCATTTGACGGAAACACGCGAGACTTCAAATCGTGTATGCGCCCCCGGTACTAAAGACTTCTTCAAATACGACGAAAATCCTCTAAGGAGGCCAGTCTTCCAGAAAACCCGTATGTGAAGGTCCTTCCGGTAGGTTATGCATCAGCTCCGGCCGGGACCATATCCCCGGCCGTCTTCGGGACAGGAAGCCCGAAAGCCGCCCTGACACGGGCCTCTATCTCACTTGCGACCTCGGGGTTTTCCTTGAGGAACTGGCGGGCATTTTCCCTGCCCTGCCCCAGTTTCAGGTCACCATATGAGTACCAGGTTCCGCTCCGGCTCACAATCTCGCTGGCCTCGGCGAGGTCCAGGATATCCCCCTCTCTCGAGATGCCTTCACCGTAGATGATGTCGAACTCCGCCTCCTTGAAGGGAGGCGCGATCTTATTCTTCACAACCTTGGCCTTCGTGCGGTTGCCCACGACCTCGCCCCCCTGCTTCAAGACCTCGGTGCGCCTTACCTCGAGGCGGATGGTGGCATAGAATTTGAGCGCTCTCCCCCCTGGCGTGGTCTCGGGGTTGCCGAACATCACCCCGACCTTCTCGCGGATCTGGTTGATGAATACCGCACATGTCCTGGATTTGGAAATCGCCGCAGTGAGCTTGCGGAGCGCCTGGGACATGAGCCTGGCCTGGAGTCCGACATGGGCGTCTCCCATCTCACCCTCGATTTCCGCCCTCGGCGCCAGAGCGGCGACCGAATCGACGACGATTACATCCACAGCCCCGCTCCTGACGAGAGCCTCTGCGATTTCCAGCGCCTGCTCTCCTGTATCAGGCTGCGATACCAGGAGGTTGTCCACATCAACCCCGAGCCTCCGCGCGTAAGCCGGGTCAAGCGCATGCTCCGCATCTATGAAGGCAGCGACTCCCTTTAGCTTCTGCGCCTCGGCTATAATGTGCAGGGCAACGGTAGTCTTGCCTGACGATTCCGGGCCATAGATCTCGACGACCCTCCCGCGCGGCATCCCGCCAACCCCCAGCGCAATATCAAGAGACAGGGCTCCGGTGGGGATGACGTCCACGTTTAGCCTGGCGTTCGCTTCCCCCAGGCGCATTATCGAGCCCTTCCCAAACTGCCTTTCTATCTGAGTGATAGCCATCTCAAGGGCCTTTTGTTTCTCCATCCAGCTCCACCCCGCGGGGTCGCATCCCCCGGGGTGGCCCTCCCCCTTTCATATAACGCCTCTTCAAAGGGAAACTAAAGAATCTTGCATTAATTTTAACACAGAACACTTGTTCCGGCAACCAATGGAATCCTCAGCAACGCCGAATAGGTAGGGCCCGTCCCGGCAAGCTGGCTCCTCATCAGGACTACCTCTCTCACCTGCATTGTCCCCAGCACGCCCGGAGCCTCACTCCTCAAGATGCGGGTAAGGCGTTCGAGGTTACGGGGAGACCGTACCCTGCCGAGCGTCAGGTGCGGGCTGAAACCCTTCTTTTCCCGGGGGATGCCGAGCCCGGCAGCAATATCCTCTATAGAGCGGGCAAGAGACTCGAGCTCAGTGCCGCCGCGGCCTACCCCGGCCCACACTACCCTTGGAGCGGCGATACTGGGAAATGCACCCAGCCCACTTATCTCGAGCGTAAAAGCCTCGTGGTGCTTGAGAGCGCCCCGGAGCCCCTCCCCCATTGCAGAGATCAATCCTTCATCAACCTCACCCAGGAACTTGAGCGTGAAGTGGAGGTTACGGGGCTCGACCCACTTGACATCCGCACAGGCTTCCCGGAGCCGCTCCTGGACTTCCACCACCCTTGGTACCAGCCCGGCATCCAGCGGACACGCCACGAAACTGCGAATCATCCTCGAAGACGGTTTCCCTTCCATAGTTTTATTCCTTCTCCATGAGGAATATATTTCCTGCCAGAGCAGGAGAATCGTCCTGCTTTTCTCCTGCTGCAGATCTACCTTCCCTTGCCCGCGGAACCCACGAAGCGCCTTTCCAGGGTAAATCCACCCTTGAGTTGCGCGAGGGTTATGGTGTCTACAGCCACCAGCCTTGCGCCCGCCATGCCGGGATCCCCTGGAATCTCGAAATGCAGCAGAGCCACTGTCATCGGGACCTCCTCGGTCGCCACGAGGCCCCTTATCCCTGCCCCACCGGTTGATCCTGCATCGATTATCACACTATCATTCATGGTACGAACCCTGAGCCTGTGGTCATGCCCATGAAGCACCACGGGGACTCTACCGCAAAACGCCTCAGCTTCCCTGGGGTCATGGGTCACCAGGACATCGGGCGTGCGACCCAGGCCGTCCAGGATTTCCAGGCCCCTCGTGACCTCTTCATGGATTTCGTTGTCAGTGGAAGCTTCCATGATAGCCCTGGCGGCGCCCGGGTCATCAAGGCCCAGTACGGTAATCCCATCCACTTTCACAAGGGACCCCCCGGCAAGCCTCACATTGGGGTACCTTCTCATGGCCTCCAGGACACCGGGCGAATCGTGGTTACCCCCTACGAAGATGTATGGAACCGGGAGGCGGGCGATCTCCTTGGTCAATTCGAGCTCGGCTTCCATCCCGTAGTCAGTTATATCCCCTGAGTCGACCACGAAATTCACGTCAAAGCTCTTCACCAGCTGGGCGATGAACTTCACGGCCTGGGTGTTGTCGTGCAGGTCAGAGACGTGGAGAACCCTTACAAGTCTACCCTCGGCGGGGACTGGCTGGAGGGACTCGATCTGGCGGAAGACGATGCTCGCGTTGCTGGCAATGGTATTGATAGTAGTGTTGAGTTCGCCGACCCGCGAGACGCTCTTGTCGAGGACGCCCAATATCCATGGGGCAGCCTCCATCACGCCCGAATACCTGGCGCTCTTGAAACTCTCTGTGTCAAAAGTCAGGTAAGCCCCTGTCACGAGGAACAAGGAGTAAACAAGGCCAACGAAAAGCCCGCCCAGGATGCGCCCTGGCCGCGCAGGCCTCACGAAGGTGTAGACAAAAAACGCTCCGCCCAGGGCGCCGAGCGACAGGATGAGGAGGATGAGGCGTGGAAGCATTCGGCGAGCCTCCTCCTCGAGCAATGTAGAAAAGGCGTTTATCCCCCCTGCGCCTCCGCCTGCCAGCCTTGCCACGATACCCGGGTCCACGCTATCGAGGCGCATCGAGATATTGAGAGGAGACAGGTGCGTCGTGGCTGTAGCCGCCCCGAGGGGCGGGAGCTCCAGGCTTGTGCCGGGGCGGCCGACGCCCACCTTGATTGTCAGGTCGAGCCCCGCAACATTACATGAGAGCCTGCCCAGCAGGGTTAAAGTGAGGGATGCTCCCACGATCGCCGCAAGTACGAGAAATATGAATTCCCCGAGACGTCCCCGGAAATGGGCCAAACGTCTCCGCAGAGGGGCCAGGATCGGCGGAAAACCTCTAAGGGCTCTTGTAACCCTTGTCATGCCAGCATGTAACAGACTACTATTAATCAGCCTTACACTGCCTCCCGGTCTCCGGCCTGCCGGCCTTTGATCTCCTGTCCTGTGCCCTCCCGGCCAAAAGCTATCCTGAGAAGCCACAGCCTCAGCATGTTCAAGGCCGCATTGGCCGCTCTGAGCTTGATTTCTTCCCTGTTGCCCGGGAAGTTAAACCGCGACGACACGACCGAGCTTCCCGAGGCAAGGGCGATGTATACAAGGCCGACCGGCTTGGTCGGGGTGGCTCCGGAGGGCCCGGCAATCCCAGTGGTGGCTATGCCAATGTCAGCGGGCCCCAGCGCCATAACGCCCCGCGCCATCGCGATGGCACATTCCCTGCTCACAGCCCCGTACCTCGAGAGCACCGCACCGGGCACACCCAGCACCCGCTCCTTGGCATCATTGCTATAGCTCACGACCCCGAGCACATATGTCTCAGATACGCCGGGCACGTTGGTGAGTCGGTGAGATATGAGCCCGCCGGTGCATGACTCGGCAACGGCGATCCTGACCCTGTTTTTGATGGCCAGGCGAGCGCAGGCAGACTCGAGGGTTTCGTCGTCGACTCCGAAGACGGCAGGGCCAAGACGCTCGCGAATCTTCTCTTCGACAGGGGCTATCAAGTCCAGTGCAGCCCTCTCGTCCAGAGCCCTTGCCGTTATCCTTAACAAGACCTCGCCCGGATAGGCTAACGGCGCTATCGTAGGATTTGTCTGCTCCCGGAGGATATCCGCTATCTCAGCCTCACAGGCGGACTCCCCGAGCCCTGCGACCTTGAGGGTCCTCGACTTGATCACCGCTCCCCCGCCTTCCCCGGCCAGCCTCTGCTTTAGGTAAGGCATCACCGAGTCCTCAAACATCGTCCGCATCTCTCGCGGTACCCCCGGCAACAAAAAGACGGTAACCCCACCGTGCTCCAGCATGACCCCCGGAGCTGTGCCAGCCGGATTCGGCAGGGGTTCGGCCCCCTTGGGGATCTCCGCCTGGCGCAGGTTGTTGGGGGTCATCTGGCGCCCCATGCTGGCAAAGCGCTTTTCTATCTCGACGGCCAGCCGGGGCACCAGGACCATCTCCCGGCCTGTGGCAATAGCCAGCGCTTCCTTTGTTATATCGTCGCCCGTAGGCCCGAGGCCGCCCGTCACTATCACGATGCTGGCCCGGCTCATCGACAGCCTGAGTTGCTGGACGATACGGTCCAGGTTGTCACCTACGGCCGACTTGAAGAAGAGGTTGATGCCGACCTCCGCCAGGCGCTTCCCGATGTAGGCTGAGTTGGTATCCACCACATGGCCCAATAAGAGCTCCGTCCCCACGGTTATGACCTCGGCATTCACAAGAACCTCACTCCCCCACGCACTTCTGTAATGTCGATCCAAGCGCCGGAGCCAGTATAGCCCTCAACTGGTCGCCACTCAGCTTTTCCTGCTCCAGGAGCATCCTGGAGAGCCTGTCGGCAACCGGGCAGAGGCACGACAGGACCTGGCGCGCCCGGGTCTCCTGCCCTGAAATGATCTCCTTTATGGCCTCATGAAACACCTTCTGAGGTATGTCCTTGGGGCTCACGATTCCTATGCTCGACATCCCGGCTGAGACCATTTCCCTGGCGATGGAGATAGCCTGGTCATAATCGCCACGCGCACCCGTGCTCCTGTCCCCAAACGCCAGTTCCTCGTTCACTGCGCCGGCCAGGGCCACCATTATCTGGTCCTCGAGTTCCCCTTTGGTGTAGATATATTTGTCGTCCCCGGGGGACTGCCTCATGTACCCGAGGGCATTCCCGCGAGGGGTTATAGTGACAGCCTTCACCGAGCCGGGATGCGTGATCTCGCTGGCCATTGCATGGCCGATTTCGTGGTATGCGATCCTCTTTAGCTCGGCTTCCCCGGGACGGCGGTCGAGCTTCTCTCCAAGCATCACTTTTTCGAGGGCTTCCTTGAATTCCTGGTGCCCGATCTCACGCTTGCCCTGTCTCATGGCCAGGATGGCCGCCTCATTGGCCAGACTCTCCAAGTGCGCACCGGAGAAGCCAAAGGTCTCCCTGGCGATCTCATTCAGGTCCACATCGCTGGCAAGCGGCTTACCCCTGGTATGAATGCTGAGTATGGAGAGCCTGCCCTCGCGGTCGGGGAGGTCGACCTTCACCACCCTGTCGAACCTCCCCGGGCGCAATAGCGCCGGGTCGAGCAAGTCAACACGGTTGGTAGCACCGATTACCAGGACCCGCACATCATCGTCAATCTTGAGCCCGTCCATTTCGACCAGGAGCTGGTTAAGCGTCTGGTCATACTCCAAATGGCTTGAATGCTGGCCGCGTTTGCCCCCGAGGACCTCTATCTCATCGATGAACACCACGGCGTTGGTCTTGTGATGAGCCGCAGCCATAGACCTTGCCTTGGAAAAGAGCTGCCTCACCCGCTGAGCGCCCACGCCCGCATACATCTCAATAAACTCAGAGCCGGAGGCGGAAATAAACACAGAGTCTATATAGCTCGCAGCCGCCTTGGCAAGCAAAGTCTTGCCGGTGCCCGGCGGGCCCGTCAGGAGAATACCTTTGAGGGGCCGTATCCCCAAATGCTTCACGCGGTCGATGTCCTTTACGAATTCGAGAGCCTCCAGGAGCTCCCTCTTGGCCACTTCCTGGCCCCCGACGTCATCAAAGGTTATAGAAGTGGCGGCCAATCCGTCACCCCCGGCATTTACGACCCTGAACCTCTTGCCTATCGCCCCGCCCAGTTGAAGGTGAAACAGGAGCGCGAGCACTCCGATGAGCAAGACCACGGGGACCACGTTGAAACCGCGCCATCCCAGGAAACTCAAGAACGCCGCCCCGAACCCTATTGCGAGCTCCCGTCCAAACCTCCTCACCACAGGTTCACCCCACCCTTCTCCGGGCCGGAGGCTCCCGTGGGGTTGCCTGCGGCCCTATCAGGGACCGCCCTGGGCACTACCTCATAGAGGTAGTGATCCCCATCCGCGAGTTGAACATAGATATTTCCGGCGTCCACCGTCACCGAGTAACGAGCTATGCCGTACCGCCCGGCTATGGCATGGAGCCTAGAGTTCATGAGCGTAAACTGGCCCGTCACGATAGCCTCTTGAATCGCGAAGTGCATCTCATGATATGCCTGGCTGAGGTGCTGATCGCGCCTGTCGTGCAGGACCAGCTGGACGTTCCTGTTACCGGTTATACGGTATACGCCGTCCACGAGTTCCCTATATGCACTTGGGAGGTCAGCGCCCCTCCCCATTTCTATCTCGAGCCTCATACCCTGACCGGCGTTAATCGTCCTGTAGCGGCTTACGTACGGCCTGGACTTCAAGAAACTTTCAAGCGGTCGCTCTGTACCAAGTCTGTAGCCGATGCCCGAAGCACCTACCAGGCCCGCAAAGGTAACTCCAAAGGCGATGATGATGACCAGTATGTTAAGCCCCTTGAATCTCTTCACGGCACACCCCTCGTAGATATCCCACGACATCATTTACGCAGCTAAATGCCACTTTACACTTTGTGATTATAACACAAGGTCCCCCTTTATGCGAGGGACCTCGTTGTCTAAACGCTAGCAGCAAGTGCAGGTGTTACCGGAAAGGAGAATATCATCCTAAACCGGCAGCAGCATCCAGAGCCGCCCGGCGAATTCTCTCGACTTGAGCGCCCGGGTCATCAGAATTGAATACCGACGACCCCGCGACCAGCACAGTGGCCCCGGCCTCCACCACGCGGCCCGCAGTAGCAGGCCCAATTCCCCCGTCCACCTCGATGAGTACCGGGCGCCCGCATTCCTCAACTAAGCCCCTCACTTTACGTATCTTCGGGAGCATCGTCTCGATAAAGGCCTGCCCGCCGAACCCGGGGTTTACGGTCATGACCAGGATGAGGTCAGCCAGGTCCAACACGTGCTCAATAGCGGAGAGCGGCGTTGAAGGATTGAGGGCCACGCCTGCGAGCGGTCCACACTTTTTTATCCGCTGAAGGAGGCGATGTAGGTGTCGTGTCGCCTCTGCATGCACCGTGATGATGGCGCTTCCTGCTTCCGCAAACGCCTCGATATACTGCTCCGGGTATTCGATCATGAGATGGACGTCGAGAGGCAGGTGCGTTACCTTCCTGAGCGAAGCAACGACCTGCGGCCCCACAGTTATGTTGGGCACGAAGTGCCCATCCATCACATCGACATGGAGGAGGTCAGCAGAGCTCACCTTCCCTACATCTTCAGCAAGGCGCGCGAAGTCACAAGACAGTATCGAAGGAGCGATCTTTACCGGCGAATTCCCCATAGACCCTATTCCACCCAAACCAGACAACCTCCCTTTCCCCTCTCCGTCCCGGCCAATGTCACCTCTCGAGCGACATCACCTCCTCGAGAAACATTACATAGTGATCGTATCTCGACCGGGCGATCTCCTTCCTGTCGACAGCCTGCTTCACGGCACAGTCCGGTTCGCGGTGATGAAGGCACCCCTGAAACCTGCAGCGCCCTTCGAGGGCTGCAAGCTCCGGAAAGTACCAGCGGAGTTCATCCCTCTTGATTTCCTCGATAGAGAGCCTGCTGAATCCCGGCGTGTCCAAGACGAATCCGCCATTCGATATCTCGAGCAGCTCCACATGGCGGGTGGTATGCCGGCCGCGCCCGAGCCTTTCACTAATCTCCCCCGTCTTGAGGGCAAACCCCGGTTCAACGGCATTCAGGATGGCGGACTTGCCAACGCCTGATGGCCCCGCGAAGACCGATATGTGGCCCGCCAATAGACGTCTCAGCCGCGGGATTCCCTTCCCCGTCCTGGCACTGGTTATGATACATGTGTAGCCTGCCCTGCGATATGGCCCGGCAAGCTTCCGGGCTGCATAATCGCTGGCCAGATCTGCCTTGTTAAAGCATATCACCGTGCCGATGCCCTCCCTGGCGACCACGACAAGCAGCCTGTCCAGGAGAATGAGATCGGGCTCCGGGGAGGTTATGGCGCACACAATGACCGCCTGGTCCACATTGGCGACAGGGGGACGTATGAGCTGGCTTTGCCTGGGGAGCACCTCTTCAATTACGCCGGATGAGGGGGCTATCTCCGTAATCCTTACTTTGTCCCCGACGAGCACAGTAGTCCCATCCTTGCGGAACCTGCCCCTGAGAAGACAATCGTATGTCCCCGACGCGGTCCTCACGGTGTAATGGCCCGCCCGGGCTTGGACCACCGTTCCATCAAGCATCGAATAGGCAGCTCACCTCCGGGGCATGACGGTCTCGTCTTTGAAGAGGACCCCGTCTATGAATACCCTGATCCGGATGTCATTCCCGTACCCGACCACGTGTTGCTCGACCCGCTCTCCCGGCGAGTGAAGGGACCGGTAAACCTCTCGCTCACCGTAATAGTCATTTACCTTGATTATCACTTCCTGCGATGTCTTCCCGGGAGGAACGGTCACCGTAACCCAGCTGACAGTGGGCTTTACAGCGGCGTCACTTGCAGGTCCGGCGGACCCGCCGGACCTCGCGACGACGAGGTCGATAGAGCCCCCGGGACGCAGCTCACTCCCGGGCTCGGGGTATTGCTGGAGGACCGTCCCATCGGGCCGGGTCGAATCAGCCTTCTCGATCACGGAACCCACTGTAAGGCCGCTGTCCTCCACCATCCTCCTGGCAGCATCCAGTTCCATCCCCACCACGGCCGGCACCGCTACTCCGGGAGGAATTGGGCCCTTACTGATGGTGATGTCAACTGGAAGCCCCTTTTCTACCCGCTGGCCAGCCTGTGGCACCTGTGCCATGACCTTGCCGGGCGCGACATCAGGACTATAATCTTCAGACTGGGCGCCCACCACGAGCCCGGCATCCTCGAGGGCAATCCTCGCCTCGCGCAGGTCCAGACCGTATAGGTCCGGTACCGCTACCATCTCCTTGCCCTGGCTCACCACGACGTGTACCGGCGTATTCACCTTGACCCTCGTGCCGGCAGGGGGTCGCTGGGAGATCACATGGTTCGGTGGTACCACATCATCATAACGAGTCTCTACCTGGTCCATATTGAGCTGGAGCTCCAGGAGCGCGAGTTTCGCCTCTTCGACCGATTTTCCCGAGAGATCCGGTACCTGTACTTCAGGCACATACAGGAACTCGGGTATCTTTGCCAACCCCCAGATTGCCCCGGCCACAAGGAGAGCGACGATGGACAGTATGAAAGCCCAACGATGCGAAGGCCGGCGCTGGAAGCCCTTCTTCACCATCGTCTCACCGGGAGGCTCAGCCTTCTGGAAACCGGTGACCGGGCCCGGCAGGATCGCGGTCGGCAGATCCTCCTCCTTGAGGGAGTCCGGGGCGGTTACGAACGGCTCTAGGGCTCGGGCCATATCCCCCGCGGTCTTGAAGCGCCTTGCGGGATCCTTCTCCAGGGACTTCATTACCACTCTTTCCAGGCCTTCGGGCACTTCCGGCCTTATGGCCCTCACCGGTGCCGGCACCTCTTGAATATGCTGGATAGCAATGGCGATTGGACTTTCGCCCCTGAAAGGGACCCTGCCGGAAAGCATCTCATAGAGCACGACCCCCAGAGAATATATATCCGACTGGAAGGATACGGGAGCCCCTCTCGCCTGCTCCGGCGAGAAATAGCTCACAGTGCCTATCACTGTGCCGGTCTCCGTGATCGTCTTCGTGCTGGCCGCCCTCGCTATGCCAAAGTCAGCGACCTTGACGATGCCGTCGTGTGTCACCAAGATATTGTGGGGTTTGATGTCCCTGTGGACGATGTTGTTCCTGTGGGCATGTTCAAGGGCGTAACAAATCTCCCGCGCTATCCATGCCGCTATTCCCGGATCCAGAGCCCCCTCCCTGCGGATGATCTCCTTAAGGGTGAGGCCCCTGACATACTCCATGACGATGTAGTGCTTATCCCCGTCTTGCCCGACGTCATATATGCTGACCACGTTAGGATGAGACAGGCTTGCGGCGGCCTGCCCTTCCCGGCGAAACCGTTCGACGAAGTCCTCATCTCCTGCAAACTGAGGCCTCAGGACCTTTACGGCCACGATCCTGTTCAAAACCGAGCACCTGGCCTTATAGACCTCAGCCATCCCGCCTTCGCCGAGTTTCTCGAGTATGGTATAACGTCCTCCAAGTACCTGGCCAACCACTAGGGCGTCACTCTCCTGCCGTACCACCGATCCAATATCTCATGATCTCCCGCGCCACAGGTGCCGCAACAGTGCCGCCGGAGCCCCCATTCTCGACAACGACAGCTACAGCTATGACGGGATCATAGGCCGGGGCAAAGCCGATAAACCACGCATGAGGGGCCCCATGGGGGTTTTCGGCAGTCCCGGTCTTGCCTGCCACAGTAATACCCGGTATCGCGGCCGCCCTGGCTGTCCCGCTATTGACCGCCTCTATCATCATATCACGAACGGCTCTCGATGCCAAAGGTGATGAGACCCTCCTGGGAGGACGTCGTGGTAGCGGCCGCACGACCTTCTCCCCGGGGCTGATAGTGCCCGCGACTATTTGCGGGAGAGGCATCCTGCCATCCATGCCTATGGCGGAAGCCAACTGTGCCATAAAGAGAGGGGTAACAAGTGTCTCACCCTGCCCGATGCCTGTCTCGGCAAGGAGCCCGCGGGTCATTTCCTTGTCCAGCGGGAACCGGCAGGGAGAAGCAGGAACCCGGATATCCGGATCCACCCCGAATCCGAAGCGACGCACGGCGTCCTTGATTACCTGCTGGCCGCATGTACATGCTATCTGGACAAAGGCCACATTACATGATTCGGCCAGCGCCTGCCCCATGGTGACCCGCCCATGACCACGTGATCCCTCACCGTGGCCGGGGCACGAGATCACATGCCCGTCTACCGTGATGCTCCCGCGACATTCGATGACCTGGTCCGGAGCGAAAACCCCGGAGTCAAGCGCGGCAAGTGCCACAAGAGGCTTAAAGGCCGACCCCGGAGGGTACAACCCCTGGGTTGCCCTGTTCAGGAGCGGGCTTAGGGGGTCCTTTGAAATGTCATCCCACGTCTCCCCAAGGCGGCCGGGGTCAAAGCCGGGCTCGCTGACGCACGCCAGGACCTCTCCTGTCGCGGGGACCATTGCACAAGCGGCCCCCGTCCTCCCGGCCATGGCCGCCTGTGCTGCCCTTTGAAGGCCGAGATCAATGGTGAGCACGATATCCTTCCCCCGCCTGGCCCGATCATTCCCCTGTCGTGTCGCGGGCGGAACCTGCCGGAGACCGGGATAGAGCCCCCAGGAACCCCGTACGCCGTCCAGTCCGAGGAGTTCCCTGTTGTAGGCGGCTTCTATGCCGCTCTTCCCGTACTTCTCATGGCTGTAGCCAACAAGCTGGGAGAGAGACACGGGCACAGAATAGCTGCGCCGCTGCCCACCCGCCCCGGGGGAGCTATGGGCCAGCACCTCGCCACCCCGGGCGAGCACCGAGCCCCGTACGATGGACCTCTCCAGCTCCGCCAGCCTCGGATTTCGCGAATCCCAGAGGAGCTTGCCGCATGCTACGGTGTTATAGTATGCCAGGGCAAGCGCCACCAGCGAAAAACCGGAGGCAAGAAACATCAAAAACCTCCTCCCGGCTCGGCCTATCCCCCCGGCAAATTCAGGCGAGTCTTTGT
This sequence comes from Bacillota bacterium, assembly GCA_012842565.1. Lineage (GTDB taxonomy): Bacteria > Bacillota > SHA-98 > Ch115 > Ch115 > DUSO01. The sequence continues at coordinate 433 of DUSO01000141.1, read as the reverse complement.
CGCCAGCAGGGTCTGCTTGCACCATGGCCAGGATCGAGAGGGCGGCAAAACTCGTGACCATCGAGCTCCCGCCGTAGCTTACAAAGGGCATGGTGACCCCCGTGAGCGGGACCAGCCTCACGATGCCGCCGGCGATTGTAAGGACCTGTAACGAGAATAAGGCCCCTATGCCACCTGCCATCAAGGAACCGAATTCATCAGGTGCTTTCATCATTACCCGGATGGAGGTGCAGGCGAGATAAAAGTAAACAGCGAGTATCCCGATGCCTCCGGCAAGCCCCAGCTCCTCCAGGATGGAGGACAATACGAAATCCGTTTCAACGGCCGGAATTGCCGTCGGAAGTCCTAAGCCGAGGCCACGGCCTGTAATGCCACCGGCGGCGATGGCATAGAGGGATTGGATCATCTGGTAGCCCGCCCCGCTGGGGGCACG
>DUSO01000140.1 GCA_012842565.1 Bacillota bacterium | reverse complement strand
CGGAGGCCTCGGAGGAAGGCCTCCGGTGCCACGCAGCCAACGACGCGGCGGCGTGCCCGCAGTATGATGGCGCGGTGGCGAACCTCCCCAAGCGAGACACAGGGGCCGAGCCGGCGGGCCTCAGAGCTTGTAGCCGAACCGGCGCAGCAGGTTTTTGCGCTCCTGTATGTCTTTCTCCGTCTCGATGCCCGCCGTGGCAAAGCCGTCGATGACTCCCATGATCCCCCTACCCTGTCCCGTCTCGGCCACTACCACCTCAACGGGATTGGCGGTCGCGCAGTATATCCTGCATACCTCCGGCACGTTCTTGACCGCATTCAACACGTTGATTGGGAAGCCATTCTCCATGAAGATGATGAACGCGTGCCCGCACCCGAGGGACATGGCATTCTTGCGGGCCAACTCCACTAGCCTTTCGTCATTCCCGCTAAACCTGACGAGGCGGGGACCGGAAGATTCGCAGAAGGCTATTCCAAACTTGATGTTGCCCCCCGCGTTGGCCATGGCCTCGTGGAGGTCCTCCACCGTTTTAATGAAATGAGACTGCCCGAGGATCATATTGGTCTCCTCTGGCTTTTCGATCTTGACCAGCTTCAACTCTAAACCCTGCACCATGGATGAGCACCCCCAGAGTATTATTCCATCGATACGGCCACATGACACCGCCATACCTTGATGATACCTATTCGACATGAAGGCAGGGCCTTCCTCCGGGGAGCCCGGACAGACCTGCATGGCCAGCAGATGTCGAGCCTGGCAGGCGCTGGATCCGGCCGACGCTGAATCCGGCCCGCGCTGAACCTACCCACCGCACGGCGCCGGTGATAGAATGTAAATGTACCCGAGATTATGCCACCGCAGGTTTCAAGGACTTAACCCTGCGGAGGTCCAACTGCATCCAGGAGGTCCGCCGCTCTATGGAACCACTCATAACCCGAAGCGATGTCAAAGGCCGGATATTGCTTGACCTGGTCCGGCAGGTCGAGGAAAGGATACGGGAAGTCCAGGTGATAGAGGATAGCCATTACGCCAAACCTAAGGCTGTGGTACGGCGTGAGGAAAGCTTCTGGCTTGATACGGAGCCGTGGGAGGGGATGCCCCTCTCTGAGACGATGGCACGAGCCGGGGGCAAGCTGGACCCACCCGCGGTATCCGGGGCCATGATGGCACTCCTGAGCGTGATGAAAGCATTCCACGATGCGGAGGTCATACTTGGCGCAGCGACTCCGGACTGCATTGCCGTTTTACCGCCGACACCAGGAAGCCTGTCAGACACAGAGACAGGTCCTTCACACTGCCGGGTACGAGACCCCAAGATCCATCACCTCCTGGCGCCCTACAGGGGGTTAACATCAAAGGAAAACAATTACATGCCTCCCGAGGTAATTCAGGGCCAGCCCTGGTCCGAGCAACAGGACATATTTGCCGCAGGGGTTACCTTTTACTACCTCCTGACGGGGGTGCTCCCTTTCGACGACAGCGAGCCGTCGCTGGTCGCAGATAATATCCTTCACAAGGATCCCCCCGACCCACGCGTCTATAACCCGGCAATATCGGAGCGACTGGCCTCGCTGGTGCTCCGCATGTTGAACAAGCGCACTGAAGACAGGCCCCGCTCAGCCGGGGAACTCCTGGTTGAACTCAACGAGCTTGCCGCATCCGGCAGCCTGAAAGCATCCCCTGGAGAGATAGAGGCCTTCAAACGGAAGGCCGGCCGGGCCCATGCAAGGGAAAAGGCCTTCCGCGCAAAGAGGTTCTTACGCTACAGGTGGGGATGGATCGCGGGGGCCGTAGCGGTAGTCCTGCTGGGGGTAATCCTCTTTCAAAAACAGCCGGCGACGCCGACCATCACCACCGCAACCCCGCCGGAACAGGTGGTAAAGCTCTATTACCAGGCGATAGACAACCTAGACGTCCAGTTGCTCGACGAAGCCATTGACCCCAAGGCAGGAGCGGATGTCATCAGGTGGGTCACAAACCTCTATGTGATCCACAAGGTGAACGTGGCCATGTCACTACAGGCCCCCAAGGGCCTTACGGGCGGAGATGGAACGGCGGCCCCTGGGACGGCGCCGCCGCAGGCTGACGGGCAGCAGGGTGGGCCGCCTAATGGCGCCGGGGAACCTGGTAGCGATATAGTAAAGATAAAGGAGCTCGAGATAACGAGACTCCCGTCTGGCGGCGAGTCTCTCAGGTTTAAGGCAAACTACCTGCTTGTTCTGCCCTCGGAGCGGGGGGAGGCTACCTCCCTTTGCGAGGATATCCTCACCCTGTCCCGGGTCAATAACAAATGGCGCATCGTACAGGTGGATTCGCGTAAGACCCGGCCCTGAAACAAGCCTGGAGGCCATGGTTCAAACCCGTCGGCGATCCCTGGTCAGACCTTGTCAGACCTTGGGTGTGAGCTCACGCGCCCGGTCAAAGGCAGCCACAACCGCGTCCATGAGGGCGGAACGCAACCCTCCCCGCTCAAGCGCGTGCGTCCCTGCAATGGTGGTCCCGCCGGGCGAAGTTACCATGTCTCTCAGCCTTGCTGGGTGCTCCCCGGTCTCCAGGACCATCTTGGCCGCACCCATTACCGTCTGCGCTGCAAGAGTGAGGGCCAGTTCTCTGGGAAAGCCAACCCTTACCCCCCCGTCGGCCAGGGCCTCGATCACCGTGTAGACCCATGCGGGGCCGCTCCCGCTCAGGGCGGTTACGGCATCCATCAATTCTTCAGGCACCGGCACAACACGGCCCAGCTTGCCCAGGAGCCCCATCGCGAGGGCGATGCGGTCCGGTGACGCATTCGTGCCAGGGCAAACGGCGATGGCACCGGCCAGCACCCGGCATGGGGTATTCGGCATGATGCGGACCACCGGCACGCCCGCCGGGAGGATGCCTTCCACAAACGAGAGGGGAACCCCCGCCGCGGGCGTGATGAATACCTTATCCCCGGTAGCGACGGGCGCTATCCCGCGCAGCGCGTCCGGCATGACCTGGGGCTTTAGTGTGAGGAACACCACGTCCGAACTCCTTACCACTTCGCGGTTATCTTCGGTAGCACCGGCCCCCAGCCTGTCCTTTATCAGGCTTCTCCGGGACTCGCTTACATCGCTCACCAATACCTGGGAAGCCCCCACCGCTCCGGAGGCTATCATCCCGCTTATAAGCGTCTCTGCCAGATTGCCGGCACCGATAAAACCTACCCGTAACATCCCGGATGATTTCGACATTCCAGACGGCCCGGGCATGAGGTAAGCCCGGGCACCTACACTCCCTTCAATGCCGCATCGCAGCAGTGCCACATCTCAACAACGCCGTATCTCAATACCGCTCGTTGTGCACCTTACCTTGCTCATAGCGCGACCGCGGGCCCTTCTTTTCCGCCGGCCATCCCACAGGTATGATGCACAATACCCTGCGATTCCGCGGGATTCCGAGGATTTCCCTCACGGCATCCTCGTAGCGCGTCGTAGGGTAGATGCCAACCCAGACGGCTCCGAGGCCGCAGGCAGCAGCCTGGAGCAGGATGTTCTCCGTGGCTGCGCTGGTGTCTTCCACCCAGTGGTTAGAAGATTCATCGCCCAGGACGACGATCACGACCGGCGCAGATGCCGCCATATCGGCCCACGGATGGACTCTGGCAAGCCTTTTCCGTAGACCTGCGTCTCTGACCACTACAAACTCCCAGGGTCGCGCGTCGTTGGCCGATGGGGCGGCCATCGCTGCCTCGAGCATCATCCTGACAGCATCCTGGCTCACATCCTCGCTGGTATATGACCGTATACTCCTTCTACTTTTGATCAGATCGAGCATCTGCTCCGCCGCGGTAGACATCTATACTACGAACCTCCTTGTGACCTGGTAGGACACGGTAGTCTTCAGGACAGCTCGATGCAATCCTGAGAACCGCAGGCTTCCATTTATTCCATATTTTCAGTATACATCACCGTCCAGCCTGGGACAAGGCCCTTTCAAGCATACAGGCATTTGTTCGTGAAGCAAAGGGGCCGGGACAAGAAGGAATTCGGTGTCTTGAAGCGAAATCACGAGTTAATGGTGGCTAAGCCGGTATTCCCCGGCCGGGTTGTCCGGCCCTTTGGAATCGCACGGCCTTAACTGTAAGATGATGTCGGGACAAGAAAGGAAGCAGCCTGGTGGTTACAATCAGGGATGTGGCCCGCAGGGCGGGAGTGTCTAAGTCAACAGTCTCCAGGGTTATAAACAATTTGCCCGTGGTAGATCCAAGGACCCGCGAGAGGGTGCTGGAGGCCATCAGGGAGCTTGGCTATGCGCCAAATGGGGTGGCCAGGGGGCTCGCCACCCGCAAGACCGGGACCGTAGGCCTCATAATGAGCGATATCGCAAACCCGTTTTGCCCCGACGTAGCGCGCGGGGTCGAGGATGTGCTCCGGGAGCACGATTATAACGTCATTCTCTGCAACACGGACGATAGGGCCGAGAAGGAAACGGAGTATATAAGGCTGCTTGTCAGCAAACGCGTAGAGGGCATAATCTTCACGTCCGTAAGGTCCGGGGCCAGTGACCTCTCCTTGCTGGCGGATCATGACATACCATTTGTGCTTGCCAGCCGTGACATAGAGGGCTTCGATGCCGACGTCGTGATCGTGGATGATGT
>DUSO01000010.1 GCA_012842565.1 Bacillota bacterium | reverse complement strand
TCGCAAGTACTTTGGTGAGACAGACGAGACGGTAAACAGGAAGGCCCGGGCGCTTCTCGACGCCGGTATCAAGCCTATCATCTGTGTGGGAGAGACGCTCGAGGAGCGTGAAGCCGGGAAGACGGAGGAAGTAGTCACGAGACAGGTGAAAGGCGGCCTTGCCGGTTTCTCTCCGGCGGACGGGGAGAGAATAGTCATAGCCTATGAGCCGGTATGGGCCATCGGCACCGGGCACTCGGCAAGCGGCGAGGAAGCCAACAGGGTGATACGCCTGATACGTGACACCCTGGGGCAGGTCGTGGGCGCACCGGTGGCGGAGGGAATCCGGATACAGTATGGTGGCAGCGTGAAGCCCGAGAACATCACCGAATTCTTAGAACAGCCGGAGATAGACGGCGCCCTGGTCGGCGGCGCAAGCCTCAAGGCGGATTCATTCGCCCGGATAGTGAAGGCTTAGAATCCCGGGAAGGGCAGGAAAAGACCCGGGGACCGGAGCAGACCGTGCTTAAAGGGAGTGATGCAGGAAATGACTACGATAGTAGAGGTACAAGCACGAGAGATCCTTGATTCCAGGGGCAACCCTACCATTGAGGTTGATGTTGTCCTGGCCGACGGTACCGTGGGGCGCGCGTGTGTGCCTTCCGGCGCTTCTACGGGCGCGCACGAGGCCCTGGAGCTCCGCGACAAGGACGAAAAGAGATACATGGGCAAGGGCGTCCTGGCTGCGGTAAAGAATGTCAACGAGGTAATCTCGCCTGAAATCGTAGGCATGGATGCCACTGATCAGGTTTCCATAGATAAGGCCATGATCGAGCTCGACGGCACCCCAAACAAGTCGAAACTCGGGGCCAATGCCATACTGGGCGTCTCGCTCGCCTGCGCCCGGGCTGCGGCGAATTCGCTCGAGTTGCCGCTCTTCCAGTATCTCGGCGGTGTAAATGCCAAGGTGCTGCCTGTCCCCATGATGAACATCCTGAACGGCGGGAAACATGCCGACAACAACGTGGATATTCAGGAATTCATGGTGGTGCCCGCCGGCGCGGGCTCCTTTGCAGAGGCCCTTAGGATGGGAGCAGAGGTCTTTCACAACCTGAGGCTTGTTGTCAAGAAACGCGGGATGGGCACCGCTGTCGGGGACGAGGGTGGGATCGCCCCGAATCTCGAGTCTAACGAGGATGCCCTGACGGTCATCGTTGAGGCCATTTCCAAAGCCGGGTATCGCCCGGGCGAGGACGCCTTCATTGCCATAGACACGGCGGCAAGCGAGATGTTCAGGGATGGCAAGTATGTCTTCGAGGGCGAGGGCATATCCCGTACATCCACCGAGATGGTGGAGTTCTATGAAAGGCTTGTGGAGAAATACCCGATCATCTCCATCGAAGACGGGCTGTCTGAGGACGACTGGGACGGCTGGAAGCTCCTTACAGAGAGGCTTGGAAACAGGGTGCAGCTTGTCGGGGACGACCTGTTTGTTACCAATACGGAACGTATAGCCAGGGGTATCAAGATGGGCGTAGCAAACTCGGTCTTGATAAAAGTAAATCAGATAGGCACCCTCACGGAGACGTTCGACGCCATCGAGATGGCCCACAGGGCGGGATACACCGCGGTGGTATCCCACCGTTCAGGGGAGACCGAGGATACCACGATAGCAGATATATCGGTGGCTGTAAATGCCGGCCAGATCAAGACCGGGGCGCCGTCCCGAACCGACCGCGTCGCAAAGTACAACCAGCTTCTGAGGATCGAGGAAGTCCTCGGGGATGCTGCGGTCTACAGGGGTAAGGCGGCCTTCAAGCGTATCTGACGGCCGCCGCCGTCGCCGCTTTGGCCTCAAGTCCGTGTCACGCGCCGCCCCGGCCTGATTTTCCTTTTGCTTGCAGCCTGTCTACGGATGTGGTAGAATCGTCCCGAGTACGCCTTATGCCCGTGACGGGAGGTGTGGGAAGTGAAAACCGCGCTCATAGTGTTCCAATTCATCGTATCTATCGCGTTGATCGCAGTAGTGCTCATGCAGTCGAGCAAGGGCGAGGGCCTCGGGTCAATTGGTGGGGGTGCTCAGCTGTTCTTCCCCAAGAACAAGGGTTTGGACGAGTTCCTGAGCAAGGTGACCAGCATCGTGGCAGTATTCTTCCTGCTGTCGAGCATCCTTCTTACCATTTTCGCGTGATCCGGCACAGGCCGGCACCGGATCCGGCTTCGGCTTGTCGGACCCGGCGGCACTGCACGCTAAGTGAGGCCTACATGCGAAACATGTATAGTGTGCCCTGTGACGCATAGGCGCCAGGGCACCCCCAGGATTCTTCAAACTGACGCAACAGCATACGAGGGGTGATTTCAGATGTCTCAAGTACTATGGGCAACTCTTGCAGGTCTAATCGGTATCTTATTCGTCATCTACCAGGCAAGCGGCGTCTTGAGAAAGGATCCCGGGAATCCTGCAATGCAGGAGATCTCAGGGGCCATCCACGAAGGCGCGATGGCATTCCTCAAGCGCGAGTATAGCGTGATCGCAATCTTCCTGGTAATCTTATTTGTAATCCTGGCCGCGGGGATCAGCATTTACAGCGCGATAGCCTTTGTGGTCGGTGCTGCATGCTCTATCTCCGCAGGGTATATCGGGATGCAGATATCGACGAGGGCGAATACCCGCACGGCGCAGGCCGCGACCAAGGGCTACAATGCAGCTATGGCCGTCGCCTTTCCCGGCGGGTCGGTTATGGGTATGTCCGTCGTGGGGATCGGGCTCTTCGCGCTCTCGCTGATCTATTACATATTCTCCAATGTCCCGGGGCTGGACGCCTTCAAGGCTACTGACATAGTGGCGGGGTTCAGCATGGGAGCCAGCTTCGTAGCACTGTTTGCGCGTGTCGGCGGCGGCATATACACCAAGGCGGCCGACGTGGGCGCTGACCTGGTGGGCAAGGTCGAGAGCGGCATACCCGAGGATGATCCGCGTAACCCGGCGGTCATCGCAGACCTGGTCGGCGACAACGTCGGCGACGTGGCCGGCATGGGGGCGGACCTGTATGAATCATACGTCGGATCCATAGTCTCGAGCATGGTGATCGCAGCGGCTGTCTTCCCGGATCCTGCAGCAAAGTTAAAGGGCATAACCTTCTCGCTTGGAATGGCTGCAGTAGGAGTGATAGCATCTATTCTGGGCACCTTCTTTGTCCGGACCGGGGAAAAGGGCGACCCTGCGGGAGCATTGCGAAAGGGCACATACGCGAGCTCTATATTCATGATAATAGGCTCCTTCTTCCTCAGCAGGTATTATTATGGTAGCCTGGGCGTATTCTGGGCGGCTGTGGGCGGCCTGGTCGCGGGCGTGGTTACGGGGCTGGTGGCCGAGATGTATACCTCCGGCAAGTCAGTCGAGAATCTGGCCACGACGTGCAAGACGGGACCTGCAACCAATATTATAAGCGGGATGGCCCTCAGCATGCGGAGTACCGTCCTCCCACTTCTTTTTATCGCCGGCGCGACCCTGCTGGCCTACTACCTGGCCGGGTTCTTCGGGATCGCGATCTCAGCGATCGGAATGCTCTCAATTGCCGGTATGACTGTGTCTGTCGACGCCTATGGCCCGATATCCGATAATGCAGGTGGCATTGCCGAGATGGCCCACCTGGGCAAGAACGTCCGTGAGATCACAGACTCGCTGGATGCCGCCGGCAACACCACGGCGGCAATAGCCAAGGGCTTTGCCATCGGCTCTGCAGCCCTTACAGCGCTCGCCCTCTTCTTCGCCTATATCCATGCCGCCGGGCTTGCGGCGATGGATCTTCTCAATGCCTCGGTAGTGGCCGGGCTTTTCATAGGTGCCATGGTCCCGTATGTCTTTGCAGCCGGAGCCATGGAGGCGGTTGGCAGGGCGGCCTTCGGCGTGGTAGAGGAGGTCCGCCGGCAGTTCCGCGAGATCAAGGGCCTCATGGAGGGCAAGGCCCGGGCGGAATACGCAGCCTGCGTCGACATCACGACGCGTGGTGCATTGCGTGAGATGGTTGCGCCTGGTCTCCTGGCTGTCGTGATTCCCCTTGTCGTCGGAATCATCCTTGGCAAGGAGGCCCTCGGCGGGCTCTTGGCAGGCGCAGTGGC
>DUSO01000139.1 GCA_012842565.1 Bacillota bacterium | reverse complement strand
GGGATTGGGGGTGGCGTTATCGGCGGCGGTGGCGGCGTCACGGGCGGCACCGGTGGTACGGGCGGGGCCGCGACCGGGATAACAAGTATCTGCCCGGCATAGATGAGGTCCGGGTTGGCAATGTTGTTTGCCCTGGCTATTGCCTCCACGCTGACCCCGTATCTTGCAGCGATTTCGGCCAGGGTGTCTCCCGGCTGTACAACATAGATACGGAGCCCCGGGGGCGGGACTACCGGCGGCATAGGAAGTGGAGGCGAAGGCCCGGGAGCCTTGGGAGCCGGTGGCACGCCGGCCGTGGGAATGACCAAGATCTGCCCGGGGAAGACAAGGTTTGGATCGAGGAGGTTATTCTCCCGGGCAATGGCCTCGGGGGGCACGCCAAATTGTCGGGCGATCCTCCACAGGGTGTCGCCCGGTTGCACCACATAGTTGACCATCTCTCAGCCCTCCTTCGGTTCATTATATGACGTTTCCCCCGGAATACGGCCAGGCGGGGTAATTCTCCCGTAAACGGCCGCCCTATCCTTGAAGGTCCCTGAACAAGAGCCCGCTCAATGGCTTGGGGTAGAAATAGGTGGACTTCTGCGGCATTTTACTTCCTGCCTTTACTACGGCCCGGATCTCATCGAGGCCCGTAGGACTCAGGAAGAAAGCGAGCTGGTATCGTCCTGATTCAACAAGGTGCGACGCCTCATGGATGTCCCTGGTGTACTTTATGTCGAGCAGGGTTTTCCCCTCGATCTTCCCCAGGGCATGGGAAATCAGGGCCCGGTGCAAGACTGTGACATCGAGCCTTCCGCGCGCTGTCCCGGCTTCATCGCCCAGGATCTGGTCGAGCCGTGCCCTGGTTTCCCGGTCATTTCTGAGCGTGAGAATGAAGAAACCGGCCTCTCCTCCGAGGTAGGCTGCAAAGGCATGTGTCGCCGGTTTGTACCCGGCGAGGATACCGGGAATCTCCGTAAGGGTGCGGTCCACTCTTGTGACCTTGAAGAGCTCCTCCGCGGCGGATATGAACCGTGCGGGCTCAAAGGACTTAAGGCCTCCCACCACCCTGTGTGTCGGGAGCACGGTCATATCCTGAGTATCCATGTTTACCAGCCACATCATGGCGTAATCTACCGGCAGGGCGTATGGCGGATTTCCCATTTGGGACCGGATTTCATTCCGGTAGACAAGGGTCGTTTCATAGCGGTGGTGGCCGTCTGCGATAAAGATGGGGGTTGCGGCAAAGCTACTTTTTAACTTTGATATGAGGTATTCATCCGTTGTGGACCAGACCCGGTGGCTTATCCCTGCGTCGTCCGTCAGTTGAATGCGCGGCTTGTTACTGGAAGTGATTTCGTCGAGGATAGCGTCCGTCTCCCCTCCCGGATCCGGGTACATGCCGAAGATCGGGCTGAGGTTGGCCTTACACTCGCGCATCAGGGCCAGTCTATCCTGCTTGGGCCCCGGCATCGTGTCCTCGTGGGGGAGGATCACGCCCTTTTCGTATTCTTCGATCTTGACCGCCGCGATGATGCCGCGCTGGATGCGTCTACGCCGGTCCGGCGTGATGCAGGGCTTATGCGGGTGGCAGCAAACTTCACGTGGGCCGGTGTAAGCCGTGTCCTGAGCAGACCCGGCCGCCTTGTCGAGCGGATCGTCTCGCTCATATTCCTCTTCATATATGTATAGGCCGGGTGTCGGGTCCCCTATCAAGGTGCCGTCCCGAAGCCATTGTCGGAATAGCTCGCCTGCCCTCCTGTATTTGTCATTTGGGCCGTCTCCTGGAAATTCCTTGCCGAGAATGAGGCGGATGACATTCTTGGGGTGTCTCTCGTAGAGAGACACCTGCATTTCGGGGCTGATCACATCATACGGCGGTGCGACCACATCTTTTATCCCGCCGACCGCCTTGGCATTATACAGGATACCTTTGAAGGGTATGATCTCTGCCATGAACATCAAACCTTTCCCTGTCGAATTCCACCTTGAAGAGGCAGTGTCATTTTCATGCTTCGATGGCGCCAGCCCTGGCTGGCATGGGTCGCTAGGCAGATTTTATACTACGACGGGTGCCCGGTCAATACAAGGCGCGGTCGATGGTCCGAGCACCTCCCAACCCTGCCCGGGTGCCGCGGTGTTCGGCAGCTGCGTCGGAGTCCGAGGCGCATTTGTCTATAATTCGATCACCCTAATGTGGATTTGTTCATAATGACACCTTTAATAAAGGAGGAATTCCGCAACATATGTAGAAGTAATTAAAGGCAGATTAATAAATTAGCCGCATTGAACCAAATCAATAAGATTATTTAGATCAGTTGAATATAAATAAGGTCATAGAAAGGCGAGCACGACGGCAGGATTTTCGCCGGAATTCAGCTGGGGTGGAGCCTGTAAAGGGAGAGGCGGCATGGCGTCTACGCGGGTAGAGGTACTAAGGATGATCAGAGAGCGCGGGCCGATTTCGCGCACCGAGATCCAGGCGGAGCTGGGGTTGAGCTTCCCGGCCATATCGCTTGCAGTGGCGGACCTTGTCCAGGAGGGCCTGGTTATCAGGAGCGGCAGCACAGGGAGCGGTGTCGGCCGGAAAGCCGAGCTTTTCGAGTTCAATCCCAGAAAGGGATATGTGATGGGGATCGACCTTGGGGCTCGTAAGATACGAGTTGCACTGGCGAACCTCGTGGGCAACATAGTCCATAAGGCTGAGGTACCGACCCTTGCATATGAGGGTGGCCCCCGGGTGATGGCCAGGCTGCTGGAGCTCGCGAAAAGTTCGCTCCTGGCGGGCAATATCCAGAAGTCCGAGGTTCTCGCAGTTGGGGTGGCGGCTCCGGGTATCAGCGAGCAATCAACAGGCAAGAATCTTCTTTTTCCATTCATCCCATCCTGGGCTGAGGTCCCCATTCATGCTATTCTGCAAGACGAATTCGGGGCCCCGGTCGTTGTGGAGAATGACGTAGACATGGCAGTGATAGGCGAGAGGACATGGGGCGCAGGGAAGGGATGCAACGACCTGGTTTTCCTGAACATAGCCGTAGGCGTTGCCGCCGGGATCATCCTGGACGGCAGGCTGGTGAGAGGAAGAAATGCTGCCGCAGGAGAGGTCGGGTTTATGGTCGTGGATCCATCCCTGGCGAGAGAGGAATTCGACGATCAGGGAGTCCTGGAGAGCCTAATATCCGGGCCCGGGATAGTGAGACAATGGATGCAGTTGCGCAGTAAGGCCGCCACAACCGAAACAGCCTCTATGCCGCTCGAGCCTGCGGGCGCGTCGTCCTTCCAGCCCCCCGAAATAGATTCAGAGACGATATTCGCCATGGCGGAGAAGGGTGATCCGGTGGCGGGGCAGGTTATCGCCCGGACTGTGAGCTATCTTTCCCTTGCGCTTGCCAACCTTGTAGCGGTGCTCAATCCAGAAAAGGTGATATTGGGTGGCGGAGTAGGTCTCGCCCTTTATACTCGCAAAGAAGCATTGATGGAGTTCCTGAGGCGGCACGTTCCATTCCCGCCCGAGATCGTGCACGCGCAGCTTGGCAGTGATGCAAGCGTTTTCGGAGCTGTGGCAGTGGCACTCGAGAGGGCGACTATGTCACTGGAGGAACGCCTTGCGGATGGAATCGATAATGGCCACGAGAAGGGCCAGGCCCCCCGTCTCCGGGAGGCATAGGCGCGCGCCCGGGAGGACATTGAGGTGTATCAGGATATGAAGGATTTTGACGCGGTAGTAGTTGGAGAGCTCAACGTTGACATAATCCTTGGCGGGCTTGCAGGGTTACCTGAACTGGGCCAGGAAAAGCTGGCGCGGGACATGCTCTTTACGCTGGGGAGTTCATCTGCCATATTCGCCCACAACCTTTCGCGCCTCGGCAGGAAGGTGGTCTTCTGCGGAAAAGCCGGGGACGACGTCCACGGGCGTTATGTCGTCCAGGCGCTTTCCTCGGTAGGAGTGAATACTTCCGGCATTATCCTGGACAGGGGGCTCAAGACCGGGCTCACCGTGTCGCTCACCTATCCTCGAGATCGCGCGCTCGTCACATTTCCAGGAGCCATGGAGCACCTGACGGCCGCGGAGATAGATTTCTCATTGATCGGCAGGGCAAGACACCTCCACGTGTCGTCATACTTCCTGCAGGCAGGCTTGCAACGTGACTTGCCTGCATTGTTTAAGAGGGCAAAGGAGCTTGGGCTCACTACGTCTCTTGACCCCGGGCATGATCCCGATGACAAGTGGGGTGGTCTATTCGAACTGCTTCCACATGTGGACGTCTTCCTGCCAAACGAAGAGGAGGCGCTCAGGATTGCCGGTGCCGCGGACCTGGGCGCCGCCGGGCTGGAGCTTGCCCGATATGCTGGGCTCGTCGTGGTGAAGAAAGGGACGGACGGGGCAGTTGCATGGAACGGGCCGGACAGCCTGTCCACGGAGGGTTATGACGCAGAGGTCGTCGACACGACAGGGGCAGGCGATTCCTTTAACGCAGGGTTCATCCATAAATTCCTCGAGGGGCGCCCGCTCGAGGAATGCCTGGAGTTCGGCGCTGCCTGCGGGGCGATAGCCTGCACCTACCTTGGCGGGACCCTGGGATTCCCGGACCCTGATAAGATAGAGGAATTCATGTCGTCCCACAAGCGGCTGGCATAGCCGCCAGGGATCCGGCTGTATGCCGGTATAGAAGGGCCAGCCCAGCATGGAAGGTTATGGAATGTATGGAAGGAGGTTGAGGCGGCCAAGATGCCCAATGCGTTAGATAACCTGATTAACCTTGGCGAGAGTGAAAAGGAGCGCCTGGGGGCTATCCACACACCTAGTGAGATTCGCCGGCAGCCGTGCCTCTGGGCGGATACCGCGGAGAGGATGAGAGAAAGGCTCCCGGAGATCAAGGACAGCATGGTTTCCGCCGACCGTACAGCAGGCGGCTCTGCCGCGAGATCAATCGTGCTATCCGGTGCCGGGAGCTCAGATTATGTGGGGAGGTCGGTGGAGCAGCTCCTGCGCCGGAGGCTCGGCGTCAACGTAGACAGCCGACCGACTACGGATGTGCTGGTAAACCCACTGGGGATACTGATTCCCGCGATCCCCTACCTTGTGGTGCTCTTTTCACGGTCAGGCGGCAGCCCCGAGAGCATGGGGACCTTTGAGGTGGTTCGAAAGGTATGCCATGATGCCAGGTTCCTGGTGATCACGTGCAATCCCGAGGGGGATCTGGCCCGGCTGTCGGATAGGCATCCGGGCGAAGTGATAAAGGTGGTACTTGATCCCAGGACCAACGACAAGGGGCTTGCCATGACCAGTTCTTTTACCAATATGACGGTCGCGGGACAGGCTCTGGGCTTTATTGATGAGCCCGACCAGTTCAAGGCAACAGTGGAAAGGATGGCAGAAGCGGGAGAGAGGATTCTTTCCGATTACTCCGATGTCATCCACGATCTCGCGGGAGAACCTTTCGAGCGGGCCGTCTTCCTCGGCAGCGGGGCTTTGACCGGCGTTGCTCATGAAGCGGCGCTCAAGCTACAGGAGCTTACGGACGGCCGGGTGATTACCAAATCCGAGAGTTTCCTCGGGCTCCGGCACGGGCCGGAAGCAGTGGTCGACGAGCGCACTCTCGTTGTCTATTTCGTATCACAAGATTCCTACAGGTTCAAATACGAGATGGATCTAATGCAAGAGCTCAGAGATAAGTCTATCGGATTGAGGAAGCTCGCGGTCGCTGCCAGGGCCTCATCGGAATTCGCGGGGCTCGTTGACGAATGCATAGAGTTCGACCCGCACGGGAGGCTCGCAATCCCCGACGATCTACGCCCACCGGTTGATGTTATCGTCGGGCAGCTGCTCGGGCTATTCAAGTCACTGGAGCTGGGGCTGTCTCCTGACAACCCGTCGGCACGCGGGGTAATCAATCGGGTGGTGCAGGGGGTGAGGCTGTATTCTCTAGACTAACGGCTGGTATCAACAGTTAATCGGCGGGCCGAGTCACGGTAAGAGTCAGGTTATCGTCACAGATGACCAAAAAGATGACCGGAAAGATCGGTGGGGAGGATGTATGATGAGAGCGAAACTTGGTCATAGATCAGCCTTGACTGTTCTCGTCTTGGTGCTTGGGCTTACGCTAGTGGTTGGCCTGAACCCGGCTTGGGCGGGTTCCCGGCAGGTTACCGTAAGGCTATGGGGCCATAGTAATCCTGCCTTTGTTGCCGCAAATGAGGCATTGATCAAGGAGTTCGAGAAGGAGAACCCAGATATAAGGATAAACTACGAGACATTCCCCTACGATAACTTTGTTCCAAAGCTCCAGACTGCCTTTGCATCAGGAACTGAGGCGGACGTGGTCGAGATGTTCGGAATGTGGGTGGAGCCCTACGCGAAGGCGGGGCGCCTTGATGCCGTCCCTTCATCTGTGATGTCCGCCCAGGAGATAGAGAATACCTATTTCCAGGCCCCTCTATCGGGGTTTGAATATAACGGCAAATACTATGGTTTCCCGCGGGAGTTCAACCTCGAGAACGGCGGGATGATAGTAAACAAGAAAATATTTGACGCTGCCGAAATCAAGTCCTATCCTAAGACCTGGGATGAGGTGATAGAGGTCGCAAAGAAGCTTACCAAGGTAGACGGCAGGAAAATCGTCCAGAGCGGATTCCATTTCATCCAGGGAGATCCTGTTACTTTCCTCTATCTCTCGCTCATCCTGCAGCAAGGCGGGAATTACTGGGCGAACGACAAGGTACACGTCAAGTTCACCACACCTGAGGGCTACAGGGCAATGCAATTCATGGTTGACTTTGTGCTGAAACACAAGGTTGTCTCGCCTGAACTCCCCAAAGCTAGTCCTGCGTTCTTTCAGGGAATAGTTGCGATGTATCCAAGAGGCCCGTGGATAATGGGCGTTGCAAAGCAGGATTACCCGCAGATGTCAGTTGAATACGTGCCGCTGCCTTCTTTCGGCACGACACCACCTTACTTTGCGGCGGAATCCGGCTGGGGCATAGTTGTCTCGAGCAGGAGCAAGGTTAAGGACGCGGCGTGGAAATTCGCCCGTTTCATGGCCAGCAAGGACGCTAGCAGGGCGTGGAATATAAAGACATTTACGATCCCCGCCTACAAGGAGCTTGCAACGGATCCGGAACTTCTGAAGGCTATGTCTCCTATCAAGGTATCGTTTGACGTCCTGAAGTACGGGAGGTTTATTGGACCTCTGCAGAACCGAGATAGATTCTTCGAAATCATATTCAATCGCTTCAGCGAAGCTGCCTTCGGCAAGATCAGCAGCGAGCAGGCAGTGAAGTTGATAGAGAAGGATTTGAATTCGATGATCGACGAGTACGTCAAGTAGTTCGGTCCCGCAGTCTCGGCGGCGGAGCCCGCGTGGGGTGAATTGGCAACTAACGAGAAGGCCTTACGCGGGCTCCATTTCGGAGAGAATTCGGCGCTCAGGGTTGAGGAAGGGAAGTCACGTGATTAAACATGCACAGGCTCGGAGGGGTAAAGGCCGCACAAGATATCTTGGCTTTATTATCCTGTCTCTATTGCCCATAATTAGTCTATTCATCATTTTTACAGTTTTGCCGGCGGCAGCCGCTGTCGTCATGAGCCTCTTTGATTACAGCCTTATCGGGCCTTCAAGGCCATTTGTGGGTATAGGCAATTTCCGGGCCTTGTTTCAGGACCCGCTATTCCTGAAGTCCCTCTGGAATACCATCAGGTTTGTGTGTATGACGGTTCCATTGAATATCCTCGTCAGCCTGCCGGTGGCATTGGGCTTGAATCGTATCAGGTTTTTGCGCTCATTTTTCAGGGCATGTTATTACATCCCCACGGTTACGTCGCTGGCCGCAGTGTCATTAGTATGGCTATATCTTTACGATCCCGCCACGGGCCTAATAAACGCCTTGTTGAGGACTATAGGCCTGCCTACCCAGAGCTGGCTCGGGAATGCTTCTCTTGCCCTTCCCAGCATAGTCTTGGTTTATGTTTGGCAGGACTTGGGATATAACGTCGTGATTTTCCTCGCCGCGCTGCAGGGATTACCGGCAACATATTATGAGGCCGCTCAAATCGACGGGGCGGGCTCATGGCAGCTATTCAGATATATTACGCTGCCCCTGCTAAAGCCCACCATGGGCATGGTTGTGATACTTACCATGATCTCGGCATTCAAGGTCTTCACGCCGGTCCACATCATGACCCAGGGAGGGCCTATGAATTCGACTAAACTGCTGGTTTACTACATTTATGAGAATGCGTTCTCGTTTCTCAAGATGGGCTATGCTTCCGCTATGGCGGTCATGCTCTTCGGCATGATATTGCTCCTGACCTTGGTCCAGCTCGTATTTCTCAGGACGGACTGAGATATGAGAGCTGCAACTATCGGCAGGGTGGTTGCCGGAGAGTTTCGAGAATTGGAGAGGATTAGGTGGGTGTCCTATGCGTGCTCAAGGTAGGGAACAGGCGGTTCAATCCGGGATCGTATACATTCTTCTTGCGATCGGCGCGACGGTGATGGTGGGGCCTTTTGTATGGATGCTCTTGTGCTCGTTCAAGACCGGATATGAGATAGTCCGTATTCCACCTACATTCTGGCCGGCCAGCCCAACGATAGAGAACTATAAGGCCGTTCTTTTCACTGTCCCGTTCGTTCGCTATTTCCTGAATAGCCTGCTCGTGGCTGGGGTCATCACCGTTTCAGTGCTCTTTACCAGTTCTCTCGCGGGATATGTTTTCGCAAAGTACCGGTTCCCCGGGCGAGAATTCCTGTTCGTCCTTGTGCTCAGCACCCTTATGGTTCCATTTGAACTGGTCATGATCCCGCTCTACCTTTTGATGTTGCGGCTCAGGTTCCTGAACACATACTGGGCTCTGATCCTGCCCGGCTGCGTAAGGGTACTTGGGGTATTCCTAATGAGGCAATTCATGGCCCAGGTCCCGTCGGAATTGATGGAGGCCGCACGGATCGATGGGTGCAGCGAGTTCCGCACATTCTGGTCCATCATGCTGCCCCAGGTCAAACCCGCACTCGCCACCCTCGGGATATTCACCTTCATGACGAGCTGGAATGACTATCTCTGGCCACTCATTGCCATTGACTCCATGGAATTGCGGACGCTGCCGGTCGGCCTTGCGATGCTTACAACAAAGCAGTTTATAACCAGGTACGACCTGAGCATGGCCGGGGCGACTCTGGCGGTGGTCCCCGCCGTGGTGGTCTTCATCGCGCTGCAGAAATACTTTGTGAGAGGGGTTACCATGACAGGGCTGAAGGGATAGGCCACCCCTTGGTTCATATAGTCAGCTTTTGGGGAGGAAAAGAAGTCATGTCAGAGAAGCGGATTTTCATTGGTCACATGTTCAATTTCAACCTCCAGTTTGCCGAGATGCCGGTTGACAAGACGGAATTGCTTGTTACCCAGGGACAGGAGCCCCTTTTGGACGTCCTGGACGCACATCCTTCGGTAAAGGCCGACCTGTTCTTTACCGGTTATACTGATGAATGGCTGGAGAAGAACGCGCCGCGCGTGGTTGACAGGGTCAAAGCAGGGGTTTCTTCCGGGAGATTTGGAATAGGCACTTACACCTACGCCCATCCGATCCTCTCTCTCCTGCCCTATGAAGACGTGGTAAGGCAATTGGCGAAAGGCCTCGAGTGCGATGAAAGAACCTGGGGCACAAGGCCGGTGGGGCTCCTCCTCCCTGAAGTGGCATGGGATGTCTCACTTCCCAGGGCTCTGAACCAACTCGGAATCCAGTGGGTAGCCATATACAAGGAGATCATCCCTGCCCTTGCGGATAGCTCGTCCTACCCAGGAGTCGTCTGGGCCGAGGGCGCCTTCGGTGTAAGGGCAAAGGCAGTCCTGGGCAACCGGGTGCTCGGCAAGGCGGTACAGGGAGTGCTCAGGGGTGAAATCCCTACGGAGAGAATCGTGAAGATGATAATGGAGATGGCTGATTCATCGCGACAGGATCAGTTCATCCTGCTCAAGCAGGACGCCGAGGTGCTCTACTTCGCGACAATGGCGTACCATATGGAGAAGGGAGCTCTATCATGGGGAGACAGGTTGCCCGATGTAGAGGCTGCCCGGCGCTTCGATGACGTCCTCACGAGACTCGAGGAGATCCCGGGGGTCAGATTTGTAACCATCGAAGAGTACCTGCAGGAGTTTTCCCCTACCGATGTCGTATTTCCAGAGTGTATATCAGGGCATGCTGATATGGACAAGTGGACGAGAGGCGAGGGAAGGGAACGCCTGAATGTACTTACGGATACGGCCAGGGAGGAAATACGTGCGGCGACCTACGCGATAGACCTCTTAGGGGCCTTGGGAAAGGATACGGGGCAGGCAAAGGCTATTCTCGAAGATGCCTGGCTCCAGCTGATGCTGGCGGAGAATAGCGATGGCCGCGCGTTTGTGCCCCATGCGAGCCGCAAGATAGCTGTGGCCACGGCGGCAATCAAGGCAGGGGAGCTCGCTCGTAAGAGCG
>DUSO01000009.1 GCA_012842565.1 Bacillota bacterium | reverse complement strand
CCCGGATTGCCGTGGGTGAACTTCAAGGCAGATGTGACGGCCAGCGCCAGCGCAAGGGCCCAACAAGCGGCCTGAACCCATCGAGGGATCGGCCGCGGTGAATAGGCCTCGATCTCCCTCTCGGCATCTTCCTGTTGCTGCAGGGCCTTAGTACAAGCGTAGAGCGCCTTGTCTACAGCAGCCTCAAAGTCCCCCAGGGCTCCGGAAAGCCGCCTCAATGCCAGGGACGTCGCCCTATCGGCGGCCTCGGCCCTGAGCCGTGCTTTCTCGATCTGCCTCTCGAGGGACTCAATCCTTTCCGAGATTTCACTTTCGGCCTCCAGAAGCTCCCTATATCGCCTCGCAAGCCCTTCTGCTTCCTCGCGTTGCCTGATGGTCTCTTTGAGGCACTCCACAACGCCGTTTATGGAATCATCTCTCCGCATGAGTGAAGATTGGGACGGCGTCCTCCTGCCGGATCTGAGGATACTCACCTGCATGGCCTGCAGCTCTTTCAAGGCTTCAGCCGCCGGTGCGCCCGCCCCCGAAATCCCGGCCGAAGTTATACGTTCACGAATCTCCTGGCCGGCAAGCGTATCCAGGCGTGTAAGTTCGGCAAGGCCGAAGGCGAATATATTGCAGAAAAGCTTTTCATCCACTCCGCCGAGAAGGCGACTGAGGTCTTCTTCACCGCCCTCTCCCCCGTCCGGTCGAGTGATCCTGAAGGCGCGTCTCGCACCCGCATGACCCGAATACCTCTCAATGGTGTAGACTCCTTCGTCCCCTTCGACAAAGACCCGCCCGCCATGCCTTCCTCCTCGAAGCGGCTCATAGAGATTTACGCGCTTGCGTCTGTCGGGAAAGCCAAACAGCATGCGCCGCAAGAATTCTAGAAGCGTGGTCTTTCCTGATTCATTGGGCCCGAGGAAGACTGTAACCCCATCGGCGATGTCGTCAACGCCTACATCCCTGAATATGCCAAATCCGTCGATATGCCACCCGCGAAGCTTCACTCCTGGTCCCCCTCTTGTAACATATCAAGAGCCAGTGTTTCTGCCTGAACGAGGAGTTCCCGCATCTGGTCCCCATCCGGGGGGTCCAGAAACCTTGTAAGGATGGGGAGCGAATCATCGAGGGAAGTGGCGTGCGTCTCAAAAAACCGTGCCAGGGCCTCGGGATTCGAAAGTAGCCGGTCTACAAGGCAAACGAGGTCCGCCTGAAAGTCCCCCCTGGACCGGACGGCCTCCCGGTCGATCTCAGCCGCGGTGCTGACAGTCAACGAGTCCCACCAGACGAGAGGGCTCATTTCCCGGGACTGCTCACGCAGCTCCTCGAGCACCTCCCTTACGGCGCCACGGCGCGTGAGTTTCCGGTGCATATGACCTCGGCCGGCCAACTCAGCCTTCAAGACCAGGGCCCGAAGGTCTTGCCCGGCTGTAAGTCTCCGAGCCTCGGAGATCAAGACCCCTATCAGCTCAGGCAAGCTATCGACATGTGAGATGTCCACGTGAACGGACCCAAACCGGACTTCATCCAGGGGGAAGAACTCGACGTGCACTATCCCCGTTCCCTCAGCCCGCACGACCACGGCTCCTTTGGGCCCCGTCTCACTCTCCTTGAGGCTGCGCCCCTGGGTATTCCCGGGGTAGACTATCCAGGGGTCGCCCTCCTGTATATATTGTCTCTGGTGAATGTGTCCGAGCGCCCAGTAATCCATGCCGGAAGCCACCAGGTCCCTCACAGTGCAGGGAGCGTATCGCTGGTGTGCCGAGTTGTTGCCGACATTACAGTGCAATACACCGACGTGCAGGACCTTCTCCCGGCCTCTCTGGAACCAGGTGGCCAGGTTTTCCGTGGTTTCGGGGCGAGCATAGCTTACGCCATGAACCATCGCCAGGAGACGACCATCTCGTTCGACCGGTACCGCCGTCACGTTCTCGGAGCCAAAGACCGTGACCCCCCTTGGCCATTCACTGATTGCCGACCACCCATCCAGCGGGTCGTGATTCCCGTGAGCTATGAAGACTTGGATCCCGGCCGAAGATAGCTTCTTCAAGCCCTCCAAGAAATGCAGCTGGGCTCGTACTCCCCTTTCAGGGCCGTCATATATGTCCCCGGCCAAAGCCACGAATGCCGCGTCCTGGTCCATGGCAAGCCGGACCAGCCGGTCCCAGGCCCTGAGGGATGCATCCCTCAGCATCTCCGCAACCTCAGGGGCTGCATGGCCGATTCCTTCAAAGGGGGTGTCCAGATGAAGGTCGGCCGCGTGTACGAAACAGAACATCAGAATTCACCCTTCCCATTCCCTCAAGGTATTCGGTATGAGCCCGGGAAATCCTACCCGGGGGGCTGCCCAATATGAAGCCGCCGTGTAACACCCGTCATCGCAGCACCCGTCGTCACAGTATGCGTTGCAGGGCATGTCGCGGCTTGCCTTAAGGGGCCCGGTCGGGTAGAATGGAAATGCGCATCCCGCGCGGGGAGGAAAGGCCGCGACCTGCTCGACCTGCTCTATCCGGCAAAGTCCGGTAAGTGGGGATGATTGCCCCATAGTGGCACTACGGGGGTTTGGCGATACGCAGCAGCAATTCCCTTTTGAAGATATGCATTCCCGGGACATGAGCGGAGACGCCCCTTCCGGGCTCAAGAGCGGGGCCCGGATCGGCCTGGATGAATCAGGTAAAGGAGACTACTTCGGACCGCTTGTAGTAGGTGCTGTATATGCTGACGACGATACCGATCCTAAGCTAAGGGAAATGGGCGTCCGCGATAGCAAGCGCTTGACTGACAAGCGTATCACTGTTCTCGCCTCTGAGATCAAGGCTCTTTGCCCGTACTCAGTCGTGGTGATCAACCCGGCGCGTTACAACCAGCTGTATGAGCGATTCAGCAATCTGAATCGCCTCCTGGCATGGGCACATGCTCGTGCCCTGGAAAATGTCCTGGGGAAGGTCCGGTGCGATCTTGCCATCGCTGACCAGTTTGGCGATGAATCATTCCTGATAAATGCCCTCCTCAAAAGGGGGCGCCAGGTCCGGCTCGAACAACGCCCACGTGCCGAGGCGGATCTGGCCGTTGCAGCAGCCTCCATCCTGGCGCGTGCCGAGTTCGTGGAGAGGATCGAGCAATTATCGGAACAAGTGGGGAGGCCTCTTCCTAAGGGGGCGTCAAACCCGGATATCATCGCTGCAGGGTTAGAGATTGTTCGCGAAGGCGGACGAGCAGCGCTCGGCGATGTGGCCAAGCTGCACTTCAGGACGACCGAGGTCATAACCTCCCGGCAACCTGAGTCATAATCCCCGGTGATAGGAGTGGATGATCCATTGGGGCGCCAGGACTGGAATGAATTGTGCAAGCGGTGGCGGCGGTTCAACCTATCGAGTGACCAGCATTCGGTCTTGCAAGCGCCCTGCACATCCCCACACATTCCCGGCACCTGATGCAGTTTAGCCCGTCCGCCTCTCTGGGTACATCCAGGTCCATCGGGCAGACGTCCTGGCACCTGCCGCACTGGGTGCAGAGGTCCGCCCTCACCTCTATAAAGCCCGGAGCCACCTTGTTGAAGGGGGAATATATGGCCCCGAGCGGGCAGATAAACCTGCAAAAGGGGCGTTTCACGAGAGCCATGGCCAGCAAGAGCGATACGGTTATGGCTACCTTCATCCAGAAGAATGGGCCGATAAGCCCGCGGATCATCGGGTCGCCCAGCGCCAGCGGGATGCCGGCCTCGAGCGTGCCGACAAAGCACAGCTTCGAAAACCAGGGCTCCAGGGTGAAGAACGGGACAATAAACACCAGGATCGCCAGGACCAGGTACCTCGTAAAGCTAAGCCGGTTAGAGACGCGGAATTTCCTGACAGGAAGGCGGTAGACGAGTTCCTGGAGCCCCCCGATGGGACAGGCCCACCCGCACACTGCCCTCCCGAAGATGCTCCCAATAGCTCCGAGGATGCCGATGGTGAAAAACGGCACACGGCGGATGGCCGCGAAGTGTTGAAGTGTGCCAATCGGGCATGCGAAATTGGCGGCCGGGCACGCATAGCAATTAAGGGTAGGACAGGGAATATGTTTGAGGAATTTGAATAAGTAAGAATTTGCAATCAAGAGCCCGGATAGCTGCCCGAAAGCGCGATACCCTACTGTATTCCGATGCATGAAAGACACACCACCACGGCGTTTCTAAATATCTGCAGGGGGTCGTTGGCCAGGACGCCAAGGCCGACTAGGAACAACGAGACAAGGATACTCACCAGAAACCGTGCCCGCATGTAGTGTACCCCCTTACCCCGGGTAGTATTATAACACGATGATTCTACGGTAAGGTGCGCAATACCCTAATGATTATATCAGATTTTACTTAGATTTTGCATTTGGCCTCAGGCCGCGCCCCTCCCCTGTCGCCCGTCCCCATAGTATAATTGGCTATGAGATACTCCTATCTCGTATGGAAAGGAGACCCCGCGGCCGCTATGCCAAGAGTCACCCTTACCGTCAGGCCGAGTGCCGGCGCTCACCCCCTGGCTACTAAAACATCACACGGCGTTGCCGCCAGCGGGCCGACACAACGTGATGTTGCCGCTGGCGAGCCAGCCGTTACCATTCAAGTCGACCCCGGAGCTACCATCCTCGATGCAATACACAAGGCGGGGATTGATTTTCAAACATCATGCGGCGGGATAGGCCGTTGCGGGAAGTGCAAGGTGAGGGTCGATGGAGACGTGAGTGCCCCCCGGCCGGTGGAGCATGATTCCCTTTCGCCGGAAGAGATAGCGTCCGGATTGAGATTAGCCTGCCAGGCTCGGGTCCTGGGAGATGTCTCGGTGGTTATCCCACAAATAGAACCTGCCGCAGGGACCAAGATATTGACATCCACCGTCATGCCAGCGCTTGAAGGAGCAGGCGGGTGGCAAGAAGCACCTCAGAGGGCAGGCAGGCCGCAGGTAATCCAAGACGCATACGGGGTTGCCATCGACATTGGGACGACCACGCTCGTAGTCTACCTCATTGACCTCTCTACCGGTAGACAGGTAGCGGTCTCCTCTGCAGTGAATCCCCAGGCCCGGTTTGGAGACGATGTGATCTCTCGTATATCCTATGCCGCGGGCGGCAGGGATCACGTGGCACATTTACGAGAAGCAGTGATAAGCGGCATAAACTTGCTCATCGACAAGGCGGCCCGGGAGGCGGGGGTCTCGATTGACAGGGTTTATAAGGCCACAGTAGTCGGCAATACCTGCATGCACCACCTTTTCCTGGGCATAGACCCTTCCCCCCTGGGAGTGGCCCCCTACCGCCCCGTCATCAAGGACGCCATTACCTTGACAGGCTCAGAATCCGGGCTGCATATGAATAAGACCGGACGTGTCTTTCTCCTGCCGAATATCGGCGGTTTTGTCGGAGCTGATACCGTCGCCGTCATCCTGGCATCAGGGATCGACCGCATGGACCGTGTTGCCATGGCCATCGATCTTGGGACAAACGGCGAGATAGTGATCTCCGCCCACGGGAAGCTCCTGGCGTGCTCAACGGCGGCAGGCCCTGCCTTTGAGGGCTGGCGCATCAGCTCGGGGATGAGGGCCGGAGTCGGGGCCATCGACAGGGTCTACTTCGGTGAAGACGCAGAAGTCGGGCCGGCGGGCGCAGGCGGCGACAGGTGCGGCCACCAGCCGCAGGGGGACACTCCCTTCCGCGACATTTGCTTTACTGTGATCGGCAGTGCCGAGCCAGCCGGCATCTGCGGGTCAGGCCTCGCTGACCTCATGGCAGGACTCCTCACCCGGGGGATAATCACCGGGTCAGGGCGTATGCTCTCACCCCGGGAGGCTACGGAATTGCTCGGGGATTCTCCACTATCCAGGCGAATAAGGTCCGGGACCGGCGGGCCTGAGTTTGTAGTGGCCGAACCCGGCGTCATCTTTACGCAACGGGATGCGAGGGAGCTCCAGCTTGCATGCGCGGCCATCCATACCGGGCTGGAGATCCTCAAAGAGATTGCAGGGGTTGGGGATTCAGACATCGAATCAGTATACCTGGCTGGTGGTTTTGGCAATTACCTCGCACCCGAAAGCGCCCGTATTCTAGGCCTGGTGCCCGCCGTCCCGCTCGAGAGGATCATGCCCATAGGAAACGGCGCGGGGGCCGGAGCAATGATGGCCCTTTTGTCTGAGGCCGCAGCAGAAAGGGCTGTCTCAATAGGAAGGTCGACAGAGCACATCGAGCTTGCCAGTTACCCGCGGTTCTCAGAGGTCTTTATGAATTCCATGGTATATACGGTATATCTGGTTCCCGATGGTTGACGTCCGTGATTCATAAAGTATGAGTGGAAAAGTGTAGAAGCTTTGCCTCCATCTACTTTCAATCCCTCAAAATCTTAAACCACATTGACACACATTCTTTTCTCTGGTATGATTTTAGTGAGATCACAATGCGAAATGTCATTCTGTAATACAGAATGAAAGTCCAGATAACAGCTCCCGAGTTGAATTCTGAAAGGACATATGCAAAATGAGCTTAGCCCAGACCGCCCTCGCCAATCAGGCCAGCACAAGTTCTAATAAACTCCAGCGGAAAGAGCCTAAATACCTGGTGCAGTCCGTTGATCGCGCTCTCTGCATTCTGTCTGCATTTAGCGATGGCGCTCAGGAGCTAAGCATCAACGACCTTAGCCGCAGGCTCGGTCTATGCAAGAGCACTATCCACCGCCTGATTACCACGCTTGAATACCGCGGTTTCATAGAACAGAACCCCGATAATGGGAAATACCGTCTGGGACTAAGACTGTATGAGCTCGGCGCGATGACAATCGTAGCACGGAGTCTGGTTGCCGAAGCCGAGCCCTACTTAAAGCAAGTGGTGAACCTCTATGGCGAAACCGCCAGCGTT
This sequence comes from Bacillota bacterium, assembly GCA_012842565.1. GTDB lineage: Bacteria > Bacillota > SHA-98 > Ch115 > Ch115 > DUSO01. Next base: position 1,788 of record DUSO01000009.1, on the reverse strand, counting down.
TCTGTGCTTGACGGTGTTGAAACAGTGATCGTTGAAAAATTCGAAAGCTCTGCCGCCATCAGGTTAACGTCTCAAATCGGCAGGAGAAGCCCCATCCATGCATCTGCCAGCGGTAAAGTAATCCTCGCCTTCCAGCCCGAGCGCGTTCAGGATGACATCTTGGCACGGGCGCCGCTCACCCGATACACGTCAAGGACCATTACAGAACCCAACGCCCTGAAAGCACACCTTGAAGTTGTCCGAGCCCAGGGGTATTCCGTCGATGCCGAGGAGTACCAGGAAGACCTTATATGCGTTGGTGCACCCATCTTTGCCCATACAGGCGAAGCAATAGCAGCCATCACAGTGTCGGGTCCCAGTAACCGAATGCGCCATAAGGGGATTGAGACCATTGCAGCCTCGCTGGTCCAGGCGGGCCTGGAAATATCCAGGCGACTTGGATATAACGTGGTAAGCCACAACGCGTCCCATAGAGGAGGTGAACCCCAGGTAACGATATCTTGATAGACCCGGACTCCACAGGTTTACCGGCACATGGCAGACTCGGGAATCTTGGAAAGGGGGCCATTCAAAAGTGGATAATAGGATCCTCCTCCGAATGAAAAGAATCCTTACCTACGGCGTTGTGCTCATCCTTGCCTTGCTTCTCACCATTCCTGGAGTCGCAGCAGAAAAAACCATCAGGATCGCCGCAATCATCACGTCTCTCACGGGCCCGGCCGCCCAAAACGGAGTCTATATGACCAATGCAATCAAGATGGCGGTTGATGAGATCAATGCCAAGGGTGGAGTAAGGGGACAGAAAATCGAGGTTGTCTTCCTTGATGACCAGGCGAAGGCCAGCGAGGCAATAAATGCTGTAAGAAAAGCCATCTATGACATCAAGACCCCGGTTATCCTTGGCCCGGATTGGAGCGGTCTCGTGCTTGCCTGCATGCCGATCGCGGCCAAAGAGGGAATCCCGCAGATCGTAAGCGCCACCAATGTCCGCATTACAAACCAGGGCGTCCCGACCATATTCCGCATGCGTGCCAATGATTCGATTCCGGCAAAGGCGATTGCAGAATATGTAACACAGAAGGGCTTCAAAAAGATCGGGATCATGTACACGAACGAGGACTATGGAAAAGGATTCATGGAGGAAACCCAAAAGAACCTGACCAGGCTCGGCAACCCTGCCAGAGTGATCGAAAGCTGCAACCTGGGCGATACCGACTTTACAGCCCAGGTGCTGTCTTTTAAGAACTCCGGCGCCGATATGATCCTTGCCCTTGGCAAGGAGATCGAGCTTGCCAAGTTCCTGAGACAGACCCGGGAATTGGGCGTTAAGACCCCTGTCATGGGTGGGTCCACCTTTGGAATCGATTACGTTGTTGAGCTGGCCGGGGGAGCGATGGAAGGGGTTAAGATCGTCACCCACTTCCTGCCATCGGATCCGGATCCGACGATTCAGGAATTCGTGAAAAGATATATGAAACTATACAAACACGAGCCGGAGACGCATATTCCATGCTACTATGACACGATGCACTTCCTCGCTCAGATTATGGAAAAATACGGTACCACGCCCGCAGCCATCACAAAGGGATTGAAAGAACTGAAATACAAGGGCATCCAAAGCTGGTACATTGCCACGCCTGAGGGCGACCTGGTCACAAAGCAGGTCGTTGGCGAATTCAAGAATGGCAAGTGGATCGTCACTGACGTCCTGGGCGAATAGGCCGCGTCCCCCTGGTAAAAGACATCTCGCAGGTAGGTCCTTCCTATGGCGGGAAGCCGGGATGCCAT
>DUSO01000138.1 GCA_012842565.1 Bacillota bacterium | reverse complement strand
TCTGAAAGTGTAGCTCGTGCCCCGGTCACCCCGGTGACGCTTATGCAGTAGACGAATCCACTCCCGCCGCACAGAATCTGGTCCAGACGCTCTTCCGGCGTCGTGGGGGCCACCAGTGGTATCCAGGCAAGCCCATACGACCGGCAGGCCTCAAGAAGCGGGTCGGCTTCCTCGCGAGGGAGGTCTGGCACCAGGATCCCGTTGTACCCCGCCTTTCGCGCATCCCTGGTAAATTCATCTACGCCCTGCCTATACACCAGGTTGTAGTACGTAAAGGCAATCATGGGAACATCAGTCCTGCTACGGACCGCCCTTCCCAGCTCCCAGGCCAGTTTGACGCGGAATCCCCCTGCCAGCGAGCGCTGGCTGGCAGCCTGGATGACGGGGCCGTCCGCCAGGGGATCTGAGAACGGGAACCCAACCTCTATGACGTCAGCCCCGGCCTTCGCCATAGCCACTATTGCCTCCAATGTCGTAGCAATATCGGGATCACCGGCCATGATAAAGGGGATAACCCCCTTGCCGCCACGGGCCCGGAGCTGGTTTAGGCGTTCCTCCAGGTACGATCCGGGCGTATCGCCGGGTAGCCGGTCCCCCGGACGCGAGGCCGGCATTATGCTGGGTAGATTATTAGAGTTGTGCTTGCCGCCGTTGCATCCTGAACTATCAAGTTCGGCATAGGACCTAACTTCATCGAGCCTGGCATCTTGCATCTGGGCATCCCTCCATCCCTGATCTCCTCTTTGCTACCGTCTCGACATCCTTGTCGCCCCGGCCCGAGAGATTCACGATGATTATGGCATCGTCGTTGACGCTTTTGGCGAGCTCGGGAAGGTATGCCAGGGCATGTGCGCTCTCCAGGGCCGGGATTATGCCTTCGGTTTCAGCAAGGAGGTTGAAGGCCTGGAGTGCTTCATCGTCGGTCACCGCGACATACCGGGCCCGGCCGATCTCCCTGAGGTAGGCGTGCTCGGGGCCTACACCAGGATAATCGAGGCCTGCTGAGATAGAATGGGCCTGCTTGATCTGGCCCTCCTCGTCCTGGAGGACATATGAAAGAGACCCGTGGAGCACCCCCCTGGTGCCCGCAGTCAGGCTGGCAGCATGCTTGCCCGTTTCGATCCCTTCACCGGCGGCTTCCACCCCGATCATGGCCACACCCTCGTCATCGATAAAAGGGAAGAACAAGCCCATGGCATTGGACCCACCCCCGACGCACGCCAGCAGGTAGTCGGGCAGGCGTCCTTCCTTTTCTATAACCTGCTCACGTGTTTCCCGGCCGATTACTGATTGGAAATCGCGGACTATGCGCGGGTACGGGTGTGGCCCCACGACAGAGCCAATGATGTAGTGTGTTGTCTCTACATTGGCGACCCAGTCCCGTATAGCCTCGTTGGTAGCGTCTTTAAGCGTCCTGGACCCGGAGCCGACCGGCATGACCTCGGCACCCAGGAGCTTCATCCGGAAGACATTGAGCGCCTGTCGCTCGATATCTTCTTCGCCCATATATACCCGGCATTGCAAGCCGAAGGCTGCAGCCACAGTAGCCACGGCAACCCCGTGCTGGCCTGCACCGGTTTCAGCGATGATGCGCCTTTTCTTCATGCGGAGAGCAAGCAACACCTGGCCGAGGGCATTGTTGATCTTGTGGGCCCCGGTATGGTTGAGATCCTCTCTCTTGAGATAGAGACGTTTAAGCCCGAATCGCGCGCCCAGGCGTTTTGCGTGATATAGAGGGGTGGGCCGCCCGCTGTAGTCGCGCATGTATCCCTCCAACTGCCGGATAAAGGCAGGGTCCGATATCGCATCTTCGTATGCCTCTTCTAGTTCTATCAGGGCGGCCATTAAGGTTTCCGGGACGAATCGGCCCCCAAACGGACCAAAGCGCCCGGCGGCATCGGGGACTGCCGGTGACAGCCTAGCAGGATTATGGGCCATCGTCCCCGCAGGTGAAGTTACAGCCATAGTCTTCTCACACCTTTCTCGCATTTTGACCGCAGGTGCCTGTTTTGCACATGCCCACAAAAGCCTTTATCAGTGACGGGTCTTTCCGGCCGTACCTTTCAAGGCCCGACGAGGCATCTACGCCCCAGGGGCGTACCGCTTTGATGGCGTCCGGCAGGTTCTCAGGGTTAAGCCCGCCTGCGAGAATGACCCTGGCCCCGGGGAGCCGGTCCACAAGCTCCCGGGCCCGGCACCAGTCGGTCGTGACCCCAAGGCCTCCGCTACCTCCCGGCTGCCAGGCGTCCAAGAGAATGGTGACGCCTGCACAAGCGAAAGGTCTAAGGTCCGCTTCTCCGGGATTCGCACCCCTCAAGCCCGTGCCCCCGGGAGCAGAACCCTTCGGGCGAAGCCCGAAAGCCCGTATTACGCGCCACCCGGCATCCTGGAGCCGCCTGCACAGATCAAGATCTCCATAATCATGCAGCTGGACTGTGTCAAGCCCCGATTGCCTCATGATAGTCGCGATCTCGTGGTAATCCTGGTCCCTGAAGACGCCGACCTTCCACATTCTTTCGGGGATTGCGGCAGCGAGTTGGCGTGCAAGAGCTGGTCCTGTGTAGCGGCGGCTGCCGGGCACCATCACAAAGCCTGCAGCATCAGCCCCCGCTTCGATCGCTGCATTTACAGCCTCTAGATCGCTCAGACCGCAGACCTTCACCCACATTACGCACCATCCTCCCCTTGCACAAGAGCCTTTCCCGGGAGCGCGGAGCCCAGGGGAGCGGAGCCTGGGAGCGCGTGGCTTGGAGGGCCGGAGCCCGCGGGCGTGACCCCTGGCTGGGCGGCGACTGATGGCGCAGGAGACGGTACCATGACTAGTTCTCTTACTTTGGTTTTTATATCAGGCGCAGTCATGAGGGCCTCACCGACGAGGGCCGCGTGTACCCCCCACCCCCGCAATCTCTGCATATCCGATTGCTGCCGGATGCCACTTTCCGAGACCAGGGTCGCCCCCGGCGGCACCAGGGGGGCGAGCCGGCCGGTTACGTCGAGATCAGTCCTAAATGTCTTGAGATCACGGTTGTTGATACCGATCAACCGTGCCCCTGCGGCCTCCGCCCTCGTCAGTTCGACCGGATCATGCACCTCGACCAGGGCGGCCATGCCTAACCCATGAGCGAGCTGCAAGAGTTCATTCAGGCGGTAATCATCCAGGATCGCCGCGATCAAGAGGACCGCGTCGGCCCCGGAAGCCCTTGCCTCATAGACCTGGTACGGGGTCAAGAAGAAGTCTTTGCAGAGCAAGGGTAGGGGGAGCTCGCGACGCAACCTGGATAGAGTAGCGATGTCCCCCAGGAAAAAGTCGGGTTCCGTGAGCACTGAAATGGCATCCGCACCACCGTCGACGTATTCCCTCGCCACCTCGATGGGATCAAAGTCGTCGCGGAACCTTCCTTTAGAAGGAGAGGCGGGCTTCACCTCGGCTATCAATGCCACCCTATCCCGGCGGCGGAGGGCGCCCACAAAGTCCCGGGGTGGCCGGGCGCTCAAAGCGAGCCGCTCAATATGGGATTGTGGGGTGGAGGCCATCTTGTGAGCCAGCCGCAGCCTGCGTTTTGCCACTATGTCATCCAGTATCATTCCAACCCACCTGCAAATCATGAAATGGAATCAGATACAAGCTAACCGCGCATCAGATGGCACCTACCCGCGCAAGGGAATCGACTCCCGTCATGGCTGCGCGGCCAGAGCACAGGTTGTCTCCACCAGGGCATTCAATTTGGCTATGGCCTTCCCGGAGTCGATAGACTCCTCTGCCAGGCGAATTCCCTCTTTGATGCTACCGGCCGCACCCGCCGCAAAGAGGGCGGCCGCTGCATTGAGCACTACCACATCCCGCTTGGGACCCTTTTGGCCAGATAGAATGGACCGGATGAGAGAGGCATTCTCCCAGGGGGTTCCCCCGAGCATGTCTTCTGGCCGGCCAAGCCGGAGCCCTAATGTTTCCGGGTGGACTTGATAGGTCTTGATGCCGTCAGGTCCAACTTCGCTTACCTGCGTCGGCCCTGTGATCGACAGTTCATCCAGGCCACCGTGCCCGTGAACCACCAGAGACCGGCGGGTGCCGAGTGAGGACAGGACCTCGGCAATTAGCGAAGTAAGCTCGGGAGAATATACCCCGAGCAGCTGTACCTGCGCTCGGGCCGGGTTAGTGAGGGGGCCCAGGATGTTAAAAATGGTCCGCACGCCCAGCTCTTTACGCACCCTGGCTGCGTTGCGCATGGAGGGGTGAAACCGGGGGGCAAAGAGGAAGCCCATCCCGACGTCATCCAGGCACTGGGTTACCTCTTGCGGCCCGAGGTCGACTTTGACTCCCAGAGCTTCCAGGACGTCTGCACTACCCGAATGGCTCGAGACCGAGCGGTTACCATGCTTTGCTACCGGCACACCCGCCCCTGCTACCACAAAGGCCGCCGCGGTAGAGATATTGAAGGTTCCTTTTCCATCGCCGCCTGTGCCGCAGGTATCTACCAGGAGTGAATGACGGGATGAAACAGCCGTTGCAAGTTCCCTCATCGCCCTGGCGCAGCCTATAATCTCGGATGGTGCTTCACCCTTGGAGCGCAGGGCCACTATGAATCCAGCCATTTGGATCTCGCTTGCCTTGCCCTGCATCATCAAGCTCATGGCCGCCTGGGCATCATCAGCGCTGAGGTCCTCTCGCTGTAAGAGGCGCCCGGTCAGCTCTTTGAAAAGACTGCTGACTTCTTTGTTATCCGCATTGTCCAAGCTTTCCGGCATGTTGCACTCGACCTCCATTCATTGTTCAACCTTGGTTTAACCCCCAGCTTTCCAGTCCATGTCCTGTCTTAGTTTGAAAAGTGGCGGTTTGAAAAGTCGCGCACAAGGTCGATGAAATTGGCCAGGATCGTCTTGCCATCTTTCGTGAGGATCGATTCAGGATGAAACTGGACCCCGTAAACCGGGTGGCGGCGGTGAGCTATCGCCATCACCAGGCCATCGTCGGTCTCGGCGATCACCTCGAGCTCGTCCGGCAAGGACCGTCTCTCAACGAGGAGAGAATGGTACCGGGTGGCCGAAAAGGGGTTCTCGACCCCCCGGAACAGGCGGTGTCCACGGTGAAAGATGGGCGAGACCTTGCCATGCATCAGGGTTGGGGCTCCTACCACCCTTCCCCCGTATGCGGCGGCGATCGCCTGATGCCCCAGGCATATGCCGAGGATTGGGGTGCGGCCGCCTAGGGCGCCTATTAGGGGGAGACAGATCCCGGAGTTTTCAGGCCGGCCCGGCCCCGGGGACACCAGCACCGCTTCTGGGTTGAGTTCCTCAACCTCTCTCAAGGTGATGGCGTCGTTACGGACTACCAGTGGTTCAACTCCGAGTTCCGCCATGTACTGAGCAAGGTTATAGGTAAAAGAATCATAATTATCGAGGAGAAGCCACAAGGTCACATTCCTCCTTCGCACATGCCCATTCCAGGGCCCGGAACATGGCCCTGGCCTTATGTTGGCATTCCAGGAATTCTCGCTCGGGCTCTGAATCGGCCACGATCCCGGCGCCTGCCTGTACGTGTACGAGGCCGTCCGCGACGGTGAGAGTCCTGATGGTTATGGCGGTGTCCATGTTGCCGTTAAACCCGAAATAGCCGACAGCCCCGGCATATGGGCCGCGCCGTACGGGCTCCAGTTCGTCGATGATCTCCATCGCCCTCACTTTGGGGGCGCCGCTGACTGTGCCTGCCGGGAAGCAGGCCGCCAGCACATCAAAGGCATCCCGGCCTTCTTTCAGGCGTCCGCGGACGCTTGATACCAGGTGCATTACATCACTGTAGTACTCGACTTCCATAAAGGTCGGGACACATACGGTACCGGGTACCGCAACGCGCCCGACATCATTTCGGGCCAGGTCCACCAGCATGACGTGCTCCGCCCGTTCCTTCTCATCGGCCAAGAGCTCCCTGGCTAAAGCTGCATCCTGGGCAGCATCCTGGCCGCGAGGCCGGGTCCCCGCGATCGGGCATGATTCGATCACGCCGTTTTCCAGCCGGACCAGGGTTTCCGGTGAGGAGCCGATCAGCTGGATCCGCCCGAAATCGAGATAGTAGAGGTAAGGCGAGGGGTTAAGGCTCCTTAAGGCCCGGTATATGTCGAATGGGGAACAGGTAAGGGGGCGACTCACGCGGCGCGAGAGCACCACCTGAAAAATGTCGCCTGCCCTGATGAATTCCTTGGCCTTCCTAACCCGGTCGCAGAATTCGTCCTTGTCAAGGGTTGCAATTTCACCTTGATCATGGCCCCGCTCCTGTGGTGAACCGCGGCGCCCTCCCGGCGAATTGGGTCCCCCCAGCCTCGCTGCAATTTTCTCGAGGAGTTCCTCACGCTTGATCCTCGACCGTCGCCTGGTGCTGTGGCTGAGGGAGCCGGCGGTCGTGAGGGCGTCGGGAGGGGCGGCGGTCCTGCCTGCGCTGGCAAAGCCGGTACCATCTCCATTCATGATGGGGCCTGCATCCATGTCGGAGACCCCGTCCAGAATCTCGTCAAGGTCTGGGGCCACCAACGTTACCGTGTGGCGCAGGTGGTCGAAAATCACCACCACATCCGTGATGACGAACATGGCGTCAGGTAACCCCAGGGAATCGGGCGGCGGGTCCGGCAGGCGCTCGAGGTAGCGCACTATGTCATATGAGAGATAACCAACAGCCCCTCCGGTAAACCTCAATCCCTGCAGTTCTGATGTCGCCTGGTGTTTGAACTCCCGGACTCTTGGCGTCGCCTGGTACTTACCCAGGAGATGGCGCAGTGCCGAGAGCGGGGAGGTCTTTAATACCGCACTTACTGACCAGCCATCATCAGTCAGCCGACAGAGGGTAACCCGACCTCCTTCTGAGGAAAGAATCACTCTGGGCCCTACTCCCAGAAATGAATAGCGCCCGGAGCCGCCAGCATTCCCCGCGCTTTCCAGGAGGTAACAGGCCCCCTCAGGTAGGAGCTTTTGGAAGGCACTAATCGGGGTCTCGAGGTCAGCTAGGAATTGCCGTTGAACAGTGATTGGCTCCATGGTCTCACCCCTTTTTGTCTCGAAAAACAGAACTCCCGTCCCACATGGGACGGGAGTAATCCGCGGTGCCACCCAAATTAGGGATAGCGCGTCTCAGTCGAGTAGCGCCTGGCGGCGCGTTGCTGCCTATCAACAGGTCGACCTACAAAAAATGCCTTTCATCCCGAATTGGGGCGAAAGGCATTGCTTCCACGGTGCCACCCAACTGAGGGGCGCTGACCCCTCACTCATTAAGGTACGGGCTCACAGGACGAAATTTCTCACGGGGCTCCCATTATGAAAACCCCGCTGAGGCCCCCTGTTGCCGATACCCTCTCCCCGTTAACGGCGGGAGATGCCGTCGGGTCCTACCGGTAGATGTCCTGATGATTGCTTGCCTGCGCAGGTATGTCAACCTGCAATCCTGCCCGGATGTTGCGCCTCGCAGGGATTGACTCGAAACCGGGCGCAATAACAATGCAGGCGGACTCTGCCATCGAACCAGCCCTCCGGGGCCCATTCACCACGCTCGCTCTGACCGGGCTCGCACCACCCGCCGGCTCTCTTACAGATGTTGACGTGGCTACTTCTCCCCGTCATCGGTTTTCACGTTGTGCTTGTTGGATTCTAATATAGCAGCCCTTGCGGGGAATGTCAATATCCCGATATGGGTGAGCCTCAGGCCGCAAGGGAATGGCCGAGAGAGTTGATAGCTACAGGGGATTCCTATAGGAGGAACTCCTGTCGCAATCTTCCCCCTGTGGGTATATTATAGTATCTGACTCACCGGTCAGTCAGATAACGGGCGCCCGGCGGACTTAGGTCTACGCACGGGCCCGAGCTGGGACCTGGGCCTGGGGCCAGACCCAGCCCTGGGTCTGGCGTCGGGGCTGAGGCTGAACCTGGGGCCGAGCTTAGGGTGTCAAGGGGATTTCGACGACGGAAAAGGAGGAAGATAAGCGCTCGCTAATACTGGATGCGACCCTACAGCCGACACCGGCGCGTAAACCAGCGCCTCGGCCGACCATCGGATGTCATCGACGCGGACTCCTATCAGGGAGGTGTTGGACCAATCAATGCTTGAACTTTTCGAACGAGCTCGCCGACGCGAACGATCACGACGTCGCGCTCGAGCGGTTCACCGATGCCGTCGAATGCCTCATAACGAAACTGAACAGCATATAGGTTAAACTCGATCAGATCATAGAAGGAATCTACGGGCTGGCCGTGGGCGGTCAGCATGGAAAGCAACGGGGTAATGTCATGTGTTTTGGGGTATTCGACGCCAAGTAGGGCTAGCCAGGCCTTGAGGGCTTTTTCGATCGCCTGTTGGGCGTGAAATCCGAATATCTCATCGGCAATATAACCGCATCGGTCATGCCTTCCAACGCACGCAGATCTTTCTTGGCTGCCAATAGTAGTAGTTGCCGCGCCTCGTCATACTCTGCCATAGAGAAGTTTCCCTTCTCGCAGCGCACGTGCGATGATGTGGTTGCGAGCATTGCGCCAGCGTTCCACCTCTTCGAGGCTGTAGACTAAAATGTCTTTGGCCACCGGAAACCCAGCAAGGGCGCGCCACAGTCGGGCCATCTCCTTGCGGCGATCTCTTCCTGGTACGAACGGCGCTCCCTCAATAACTAACAAGTCCACATCTGAATCAGGACGGGCGCTGCCAGTGGCATGAGAACCAAAAAGGATAATGGCTTCGGGCTTAACCTCCTGCACCACAGTAGCGGCCATTTCGCGGATGAGTTGTTCGGTGACGGGAGTTATTGTCTCCTTAATGCTGTAGATGTCCCTATTTTGATGAACTCCTTCTTGGGGCATCACATCTTACACCCACAGGATTCCTTCGGCTATATATGGAACCTCCTGGATTTGAGTGTATCATCAGACCTTGCTCATGTCAATTGGCCGCTCTAGGCCCCGGGCTTGGTGCGTGTAGCGATTGTGGCGCCTAAGGGTTACCACGACTTCCTGGATGGTTGCATGTCAGGCTGCTTTTGCAGGCGATGTCACGGTTTGGTTGTCTAACAGGGCTCTTTGCCTCCTCCGTCAGAAGTCGTCCCATCTGCCGTTTATGAGGAAGACCCTGAGGTTCAGCACTTCCTGCGCCCCTGAAGCGCTCCAACGCATCCCCGACCTCTTGTGCCTCATCTGTACAACATGTTTGCATGCGCTTTCCACTACGCCGCTAGCGATGTGATAACCTTCATCCCGGTATTCGTCATACCTCATCCGGCGCAGGAAGCACGGTCCTCAGGCTTTCCCGCTTGCTTGCCGAGCCACGAAGTTGTCGCGAAGCAGAGCCAAACGACTGCTCGCACTTACGACCGGATTCGAAAAGTCGGTGGCCCGGCAAAATACGTTCCTAACCAGCCCGTGCCAGTTGGAACTGACGCAGGGCTTTGCGATAAGGAAAATCGCTATTAAGCATACCAGAGGGCAGGTTCCTGTGGCTATTCTATTTTCTGGACGTATTACCTCTCAAACTGAAAAACTCTTGTCATAATCGTCCAGCCATCGGTTCGGGTCGTCCCTGCTTCTCGGCGCGCTACCACGAGAGGGGAGGAGCCTCGGCGCCCTGTTGTCTTATAGGACATGGCGCTCATATACGGAACCTCCGTATTCGCCGACTTCTAAAGCCCACTGATTTGCACTGTATTGTTAATAAATGGATGTTCTACTGGATATGAAGGGGCTGGCAGAAAAAAAGAATAGCGGTCGTATGCATTATGCAGGTCGCTGGGCTATATTTCCAAAAGTCTTAAAACCCTTGAAAATATTATGGCGGAGGGGGTGGGATTCGAACCCACGAGGGTCGTAAAACCCTAACGGTTTTCAAGACCGCCGCGATCAACCGCTCCGCCACCCCTCCGCGACATTCGCGGATGCCCTTCCTGGAGCCTTCCGGCACCTCTCTCGGGATAAGGGTAAGGGCCCTACTGGTTTTTCATTGCAGCATCTATTTTACCACACCGGGTGTGCAAGTCGCAAGGATGGCGGGATGGCGCCCCGGGTTCCCCAACTAGATTTTACACGAACTCACGGTCACGGCAATGGTGCCGATGCAGCTTATAGGGTACCGTACCCGCCCGTCGATCCATACCCACCCCGGGATTCCTCATCCATATGCTCGACTTCTTCAAAAAGCACCCTCGTCATCTGGACGAACAAGAGCTGCCCCAGCCTGTCTCCTCGCCGGACAATATACTCTTTATCCGAGCGATTATATACAACGATGCCGATCTCGTCTGACTCGCCGCAGAAGTCCTGGTCAATGATGCCTACTCCATTTGCGACAATGAGCGGCGTCTTGAGTGGTAGGCTGCTCCTGCCCGCGACTATGCCTACGTATCCTTCCGGTATCTTGACAATGACGTTACAAGGTATGACTACGGTCTCGTGTGGCCCTATGAATTGGCCTTCTTCCGGCACCCTGGCGTAAAGATCGCACCCGCACGCCCCGGGGGTCTTGTATTGCGGGAGAGGCAGGTCCAAATCTACCCTTTTCACCTTTACGACCGGTTTCTCATTACTACAGTCGTGCATGGGTTTGCCATCAGCTCGCCTTATCCGATTCAACCGGATCCATCCCCCTGGCCTTTGAATTCATATATGCGGCCGATATTGACTTTGGTACCTGCTATGCCTAAATCATACCATGCAGGCTATAAGTTGTATATCCCCGGTGGATTTCTGGCTTGGAAGGATTTTCGGGGAATATGGCGAACATATGTTTGCATATAGATAAAATGGGTGAGAAACATAGCTTATGGAAAAATATGACAGGAGCATCCTCCATGTCGACATGAATGCCTTTTTTGCTGCTGTGGAACAGCACGACAACCCGAGGCTTAGAGGAAAGCCCGTCATCGTCTGCGGCGACCCCGAGGGCAGGAGCGTTGTGTCCACTGCTTCATATGAGGCCAGGCCTTTTGGCATCAAAGCGGGCATGCCGGTTACCCAGGCGAAACTCCTCTGCCCTGAGGGGATATTCATCAAGGGGGATATTCAAAAGTATGTGAGGGTTTCCTTAAAAATCGTAGACATTTACAAGAGTTTCACGCCGCTGGTAGAACCCTTCTCCATAGACGAGGCCTTCCTTGACGTAACCGGCTGCGATAAACTCTTTGGCTCTCCGGTGGATATAGCGAGGCTCATCAAGGCGAGGATAAGAAAGGAGTTAGGGCTCACCTGCTCCATAGGAATAGGGCCCAACAAGCTCCTTTCAAAGATGGCTTCAGATTTTCAAAAGCCTGATGGCCTCGTAGTAATAAAGCGCGAAGAAATTCCTGACAAAATATGGATACTTCCCGTCAGAAATCTGATCGGTGTCGGGGAAAAGACCGAAAAAGCCCTTCACAGCCTGGGCATAAACACCATAGGCGACCTTGCCCGGTATCCTGTGGAATTCCTTGAATGCAAATTCGGCATCATGGGCCGGGCACTTCACTTGATGGCTCTGGGGATAGACCATTCCCCGGTGCAGCCGTCGGGGCTGCCGGTGAAATCCATATCCCATGAGTACACTCTGCCCCGGGATACTGCAAACCAGGATATCTTAAAGGCACATATCATCAGGCTTTCCGGTGAGGTTGGGAGGAGGTTGAGAAAAGGGGGCTACGTGGGGAAAACCATCGTGCTCAAGCTACGTTACGAAGACTTCATTACTATAACGAGGTCGGAGACGTTAGGAGATTTCACCGACTGCGATAAGGTAATCTATCAAAAAGCATGGGGGATTTTCCTCCGCAGCTGGCAGTGCTGGCGGAAGGTGAGGCTTATCGGAGTCGGTATATCGAATTTAATTGAAAAGGAGCGCTTCCAGAGGCAACTTTCTTTGTTTGATGATTATGCAAAGCAGGCGGCGATAGACAGGGCAGTAGATTCAATAAGGGACCGGTTCGGCGGCGATGCCATCATGAGAGCAGGTTGCTGGTTCAGCCGGCGGACATGCGGATTAGCAAACTCTAACGATGAGACTACACCTGGCGTTTCATTATGAATTCCTGTAGAATTAGGTCTGGAAAAGCGGGACTGAGGTAGGATCAGGCATATAGCTGCAGGTAAACTCAGGGGTGGTCGTGTTGCGGATCCTTGTCGTGGAAGATGAGCCGAAGATCGCATCCTTTATCAAACGGGGACTTGAAGAAGAAGGCTATGCCGTGGACGTGGCCGGGGACGGGGAGTCTGCGCTGGACTATGCTGAGAGTGCTCAATATGATCTCTTGATACTGGACATTATGTTGCCCAAGAGGGACGGAATAAGCGTATGCCAGGAGCTGCGGATGAGGGGGCTTAAGACCCCTATTCTCATGCTTACGGCCAGAGACACAGTGGATGATCGAGTCGAAGGGCTTGACGCAGGGGCCGACGACTACCTGGTGAAGCCCTTCGCATTCAAGGAACTCCTTGCCCGCATACGCGCGCTCCTTCGTCGCCCGAGAGAAGTAACGCCCACGCGACTCAAGGTGGGCGACCTTATCCTTGACACGGCAACCCAGCGCGCAGAGCGAGGGGGCCGTGTGATCGACCTCACCTTGAGAGAGTATGCTTTGCTTGAACTCTTGATGCGCCATAAAGGTCAGGTTTTGAGTCGCACTCAGATCGCCGAGCATGTATGGAATTTTGATTTCTACAGCGAATCCAACATCGTAGACGTCTACATCCGCTATTTGCGTCTTAAAGTTGACGCTGATTTCGAACCGAAGCTCATCCAGACGGTGCGCGGGGTGGGATACAAGATAGGGGAGGCACGATGATACATTCCATACCTATCAGGATTCGACTTTCAATATGGTATGTGCTACTGACGGCTGCCAGCCTTGCGGTCTTTGGGGGCTTTTTGTATTTTAACCTTGCGAAGGGGCTCTATGCCGAGGTTGATACGACACTTCAGTTGGTTGCCACACAGGCTTTACGCGACATCGACAATGAAAACGGCAGGCCGTCCTTTCAAAATACAGGCGATGACGGGGGTGTGGCGAGTCGCATAGAAGCCCGGGGCTTCACAATGCGCCTGGTTGACACCTCCGGCAATACCCTGGACGGGCTTGGACATTATTCGACGTTGCCCTCTCCCGTGGCTATGGAGGGTTTTGCGACCGTCCGGATTTCAGGGAAGCCGTGGCGGGTCTATACGTTGCCCGTTCCTGCCGTCCACGATAATCGCATAGGATACCTTCTCCAGGTGGCAGAGCCCTTGACCAGGGTTGAGGATATCCTTGATCGGGTTGGGGCGCTGCTGCTTCTCGGCATCCCCATTGTCGCGGTTATAGCAACCCTTGGGGGCCTATTTTTATCCAGCCGGGCACTCGGCCCCATTGATCGTCTTACGAGGCTTGCCCAGTCCATAAGTGCGGAAGACCTCACGCGCCGGCTGGACTTGAAGCTGCCGAACGACGAGGTTGGCAGGCTTGCCCGGACATTTAATGATATGCTTGAAAGGCTGGATGCCGCGTTTCGCCGCGAGCGCCAATTCACCGCGGACGCGGCGCATGAGCTACGCACCCCACTTACTGTGATGAAGGGGAATATAGACGTTGCGCTTGCCAGGCCCCGGGATGCCGGTGAATACCGGGGTGTCTTAGAAGAATTGGAGACCCAGGTGGACCGGCTTGCCCATCTCTCGGAGAATCTCCTCACCCTGGCACGGGGCGATACCGGCAAGGCGGCCTTTCATCCCGAGGATTTGGACATAGTGGTGCTTCTCGATGGCCTGGTGGAACAGGTAAGGCCACTTGCAGATTCAAAGGGGGTATCAGTGAAACTCCAGGGGCTTGACAGGCTTACCATTGTGGGAGACCAGGATCAACTGATTCGGCTCTTTCTTAACTTACTTGACAACGCCATCAAATACACCCCTCAAGGCGGCGAGGTATCGGTTACGGTTTCAAGCGACAGGGCAAATGCAACTGTTGCCGTCAAAGATACGGGCCCTGGAATTGCACCTGAACACATTCCTCACATCTTTGAACGGTTTTACCGTGTGGATAAAGCCCGCTCAAGGAGTGAGGGCGGGAGTGGACTCGGCCTTGCTATAGCAAAGCACATCGTCCAGCTCCATGGCGGGAGCATAGAGGTGGAAAGCGAGCCCGGCAGAGGCAGCACCTTTGCAGTGAGGCTACCCCTTGGTGTCGGATGAGAAAACTCTCATTTTCTTTTAATCGCGGTCTCATCCTCCGGCTCTATGCTGGCAATGGAAATGAGGCTTTGAGGACCTCGTGAATATTGCCGGGAAAGGAGGGAGACAGCGATGAGACGGGCGATGCCTCTGGTAGTTTTACTTACACTGCTCCTGGCTGTGGGGCTTGGGATCGGATTGATAGCTCAGGCTAAGGGGACAACCACGGCTACAGAGCAATCCGGCGAGAACTGCCAGGCAGGAAACCAGGCTGAGGATTCCACCTCCGGCGGCGCTGAGCCAAGCTATACCGCCAGCATCGCGGTGCCGCAGGAGGAATCAGCGAAGCTGGCTTCACTGGCCAAGATCTCCATTGACCAGGCCATAGCAAAGGCCCTGGAGGCTAATCCGGGGACCACGGTTGTCAAGGCAGAATTGGATGATGAAAACGGATACCTCGTTTACAGCGTGGGCCTGAATAACGGTCTCGATGTCAAGGTGGATGCAGGTACAGGACAAATCGTCCATGTAGACAAGGATACGGCCGAAGATGGCGAAAACGGTTCCGAGAATGAAAAGGACGACGAGGGTAGTGCGGAATCTTGAGGTCGAATCCGCGGAACTAGAGGGCCTTCAACCCAAAACTGGAGCGCCTTCAACTCATCCCATATCTGATGGATGATGGGCCATCGGGGAAGGGGTCACCGCGAAAAGCCGGTGCCCCCTCCCTTTTTGAGGTCTTAGAGGATATTGGAGAGCCCGGCCAGATAAGCACGTCCAGTAAACCTGGCAAGGGAAGGACTACGAAAGGGAAGGGCTACGAAGTCATGTTTCATCATTATATGGACGTCTTGCTGGGAATAGATTTCAGGCTGCTTACAGCCCTTCACACATATGCGCATTATAGATTCCTCGACGTGGTCATGCCGTGGGTGACTTATCTCGGAGATGGCCTGGTATTGTTCGTCCTTTCGGGTATAACGTATTTGCTGGGGAATAGACACGATAAGAAAGCAGCAATCGATGCAGTTAAAGTCTTGATCCTCGTGGGGTTAGTAGTCCAGGTACTCAAGCATTTGGTCGGGAGGCCACGTCCTTTTGGTGGATCGCCGGACTCCTTCCCATCTGGCCATACCGCCGTGATTTTCGGCCTCGCACAGGTTTACGGGACAAGATACAGGAGATTCAAGCTGCTTTTCCTGGCACTTGCAGTATTGGTTGGTCTCTCGCGACTTTACGTTGGAGCCCACTATCCCCTCGATGTGCTGGCCGGGATGGCCATTGGTGTCGTTGTTGCTGCGGCCCTTATGAGGAACTCTCTAGGTTGAAACGGGTATTTAACTAAACCTTGACCTTGCCAAAATGGCTCAACGACCTGGCGGAACAAAACAAGGTAAATTCCTCCCGTCTTCTCCAGAAAGCTCTGAGGGACTATTTAGGCGTCCCTGGCTACCCTAACCACCCAGGTGACACCGATAGCCAGGGATACAGGGCAAGGATATAGGCACGGTCTGGCGGGCCGTGGGCGAAGAGCGGCTGTGTCGACTCGGCATAGCTCCAAAGAGAAAAGGACCCGGCAAGAGCGCACGTGAGATTCGACTGTTGAGCTCCGGGATGGTCATATAGAGATCGCCTGCAGAGAGCCTACGCACAAGCGGGGTTCCCCTGCCACCGGGCGTGTTAACCCCGCTTCTGATCGTATAGAAGTACCGGTAGCCAACGTCACGGGCAAGTCTGATCACGGTTGGATTATACGCGCCGTACGGAAAGCATAGGGATGTCACCTTGGTGTGAAGATTCTTTTCAAGGAGGTATTTTGAAAGCCATAAATCACACCATACGCGCGTCTCATACTCCTCTCTGCTCTCCCGCTTTCCGAGCTTGAAGTCGTATATGCGCGCCACGAGGGCCGGCCGCTTGTGGCCCAGCCGGTCAACCGGCGCATAGTAATGCAGGTCATAAGTGTGCGACTCCAGGGCAACGAGGCCACTCTTCTCCATCTCCTTCATTTCACCCCATGAAAGGTGCCGGGGGTTTGTATGGTTTGAGTTCTCAGTATCCCCCACGATAACGAAGTTCACGGCCGGGAATCGATACTTTTTGAGAATAGGGTAAGCGTACTCGTAAAAGCTCTCATAGCCGTCGTCAAATGTGATGAGGATTGCGTTGTCAGGGACCTTGCCCTTGCCGTCCAGAAATTTCGCGAAGGTGTCATGAGAGATTGGGTTGAATCCCATTTTTTTGAGGTAAAGCATGTGAGCCTCAAAAAGCTGTGGAGGGATCACTCCTCGTCTTTGATTCCGGAAGCCGATCTGATGATACATGAGGACGATAACACGGTCATGATATCTCGGGGGGAATACATCCGGTACACAAGGGGAACTTGTCTCCCCTTCCGCGGGCAGCATTCTCGCCCAGGTCTTGCCCGTAAAAACAGTGGCAGAGAGAAAGAGGAGGAGAAGAAAGGACACCACAGGTTGACGCCCGGAATTATGCAGTTTCAAGCCCACCATTTGACGCCCCCTAAATCATTAAACGTTGACGATCCCGGGTTAGTTCCCATGCGGGGTGCCCCTTATTATCTACCCGGCGTTTTAATAATGGTTTAATCTCTCCCTGCTAGATTAGAGCAGTAGCAAGCAAATACACAATTCATGTATCCAGAGAACCATATCGGGCAGGTAAAGGAGTTTTCCGTCAGATGCGGGTGTGGCTCGCGATAGTTGTCGGGAAGATATGCGCCTTTGCAAGCAGGTTTTTGAAGCGGGGTGGGGGCTCATCCCTGCCAGGCGCCTTGGCGCGCCGTATAGAGCCGCGCATACTGATCCGGCTCTTCGAGAAGGCTGCCATGACTTCTATTATCATCACGGGCTCCAATGGCAAGACAACTACAGCCAGGATGGTGGCTGAGGTCCTGAACCGCAACGGGTTGCGCATTGTGTGGAACAGGTCAGGCGCCAACATGGTAAATGGGATTATATCTGCGCTTATCGAGAGATGCGATATCTGGGGGAGCCTTGTGGCGGATGTTGCAGTCCTCGAGGTGGATGAGGCTAACCTCAGGCACGTAATAGCCGCCGTGAAGCCGAAACTCGTCTTGGTAACCAACTGCTTCAGAGATCAACTGGATCGCTATGGAGAGGTAGATACCACCCTTGAACTCATCCGCGTGGCTCTAAAGGATGCACCCGCGGGAAGCACCCTTCTCCTGAACGCCGATGATCCGCTGGTGGCAGGCCTTGCCCCGGGGGGCGGATGCAAGACCCTGTTTTACGGGGTTGAGAGTCTGGATTCAGCCCCAGGTTATGCCCCGGAAGTAGATACATCAGAATACCGGCCCCAGGATGCCAGGAATTGTCCGTGCTGCGGCGCATACTATGAATATTCTCTTACTACATACGGGCACCTTGGGAAGTATCGATGCCCGAGATGCTTTTCTTCGCGCCCGGTGCCGGATTTCCGGGCCACGAATGTAGTGGTTCAGGGAGTCCACGGCTCTGTATTCACAGTGGCATTCGAACATGACCCCGAAGACGACTTTATTGAAGCCTCCCTCGGGCTTCCAGGCCTCTACAATGTCTATAATTGCCTTGCAGCCGTCGCCTGCTGTCTTGTACTCGATATTCCCAAGAAGGTTATAGAAGAAGGAATTGCAAAGTCGACCAGCGCCTTCGGCAGAATGGAGACTATACGAATCGGAGAAAAGAACGTCCTTCTCGCTCTTGTGAAGAATCCGGTGGGCTTCAATGAGGTGATCCAGACAATAGCATCGGATGGTTCGAGGAAGACCCTTGTAGTCTGCTTGAACGATAATTTCGCAGACGGCAGGGATATTTCATGGATCTGGGATGTGGATATGGAACGACTCTCCAGGCATCCCTCGCTTATTCATAGCATAATTGCCTCGGGAACAAGGGCGGAGGACATGGCCCTTCGCCTTAAATACACAGGGATAGGCGAGGAGAAGATAGACGTCGAGCCCGGTCTCGATAGAGCCCTTGAACTCGGCCTTGGGAAACTGGCACCCGGCGAGACACTTTATGTCCTTCCCACATATACAGCCATGCTTGAAATAAGAGAGCACATAAGACGAAGGAGTCATGCCAAGGAATTCTGGAGGGCGTAACTTGAAACTCACCATATGTCATCTCTACCCGGATCTCATGAACACATACGGCGACAGGGGAAATATAATTACACTCCACCGGAGAGCAGCCTGGCGGGGGATAGAGGTCGAGGTTGTACCTGTGTCCGTTGGTGAGAGCCCGGATTTCGGGACCTTCGATCTCGTCTTTTTCGGCGGAGGCCAGGATAAGGAGCAGAGAATCGTATGCCAGGATCTTGTCGCCACAAAGAAAGGCCCCCTGGTTGATGCCATTGAAGACGGCCTTGTCGTCTTGGCCGTGTGTGGTGGCTATCAATTACTGGGGGAGTATTACCGCACCCGGGCCGGGGAAGAGTTGCCCGGCATAGGAGCCCTCGATATTAGGACGGAGGCGGGAAACGAGCGGTTTATCGGGAATGTTGTAATAGAGCCTCATCTTTCCCTAGGAGGAGTCCGGACCATGGTTGGGTTTGAGAATCACTCGGGGAGAACATACCTCGGAAATGGGGTACGTCCGCTCGGGAGAGTAATTGTCGGGCACGGTAATAACGGAAGGGATGGGTCAGAGGGTTGTGTATACAAGAACGTCTTCGGCACCTACCTTCATGGCCCGCTCCTGCCGAAGAACCCCCACTTTGCCGACTATCTCATCCATAAGGCCCTGGACAGGAAACATGGCGAAGTTGAGCTACCACCGCTTGATGACGGATTGGAGCTAAGGGCACATCGCGCTGCGATTGCCCGTGCTAAAAGGACATGATGAGCAGTGAGAACAGGGGCTAATCATCCCCTCCCACTCGATAGCAGGGGGAAATGGGATGAAATCATACTCATCCAGGGAGTTGATTAGAATGCTTGAAGGGGACGGCTGGTACTACGTCAACAGTGCAGGTGATCACTGGCACTTCAAGCATCCAACGAAACCCGATAAGATCACCGTGACGGAGACGACGGCATCTCGATCTTTTTCCCCGATAGGTATATGAGAAAAGATGTCACGTTGCCTGCCTGGCTGGAGAGGATAGCAGAGGAGAAACATGTTAACTTTTCTCATGTTTTGCAAAAAGCCCTAAAAGATTATCTCGGTCTCCACGACTATTCCGTAGGAGGAGACAGCAGCGGCCAAGAATACAGGACGAGGACATAGGAACGACACCGCGCTGGCAATAAGCCTTTATGACGTCAGCTGCCAGCCCGCTCGGCCGACATCAGTTCCTGAACCCTTTGCCGGATATCGTCTCTAACCTCCCGGAACTTGCGCATGATCTCGTCTTCGGTTCCCGTAGCCTTGGCCGGGTCCGGCAGGGGCCAGTGAATGCGCTTTACATGTGGAGGTGTCACAGGACACCTCTCCTCCGCATCTCCACACAGCGTCACGACCAGGTCTACCCGCGCGAGGAGACCGGGGTCGATCGGGTCCGAGGTCTGGCTAGATATGTCGATTCCTACTTCCCGCATGACCTCCACCGCCCTGGGGTTGAGGCCTGCCGGCTCCAGGCCTGCGCTATACACCTCCCAGGCATCCCCGCCTATCGCCTTGGCGAACCCCTCGGCCATCTGGCTCCGGCACGAGTTGCCGGTGCAGAGGAATAAGATGGCGGGCTTCTTTGTCTGATAGTGCTTGCGCCCCAGCGCCAGGGCAATGTTCACCAGTCCGATCATCACCGGGACCTCGATGAGCGGCCCAATGACCGCGGCAAATGCCTGGCCGGAACTAATGCCGAAGACCCCCACAGCTACGGCGATGGCCAGCTCGAAGTTGTTGCTCGCGGCCGTGAATGCCAGGCTTACCATCTGTCCATACCTCACTCCCAGGCGCATGCTGAGGAAGAAGGATGCCAGGAACATCACGGTAAAATCCAGGTAAATCGCCACCGTACGGGCAATCTCAGCGATGGAAACATGCACGACCATGCCGCCCAAGCCAAGCCAGCCAGGGAAGACGGTAATGAAAAGGTAGCTATAAATGGAATAGAAAAGCACCTGGAAGATAGAGTTGAAGGCTACCAGGGCTGCTGCGTACTCGGCGTCGCCACGGGCGAGACTGTTCCAGACGATGACCATGGCGATGCACCGCGCCAGGCCGATGAGGATTAGGCCGACCATATATTCCGGGTATCCGCGCAGTCCCAGCGGTGTTGAAGCGGCGTGAGGAGGTCCCTGTCGACGACGTCCCGGGCAGCCTCCAGTCCTGCCGGGATGATATCATAATAGGTCCATTTGCCTTCCCGCCTGTCTTTCACCAGGCCGGCCTGGCGCAGGATCCTCAGGTGGTGCGAAACAGCCGGCTGGGAAAGGGGCAGGGACTCCATGATCTCGCAGACGCACATCTCCCCATCCAGGAGCATCTGCAGGATCGAAAGCCTTGTTTCATCTGCCAGGGCTTTGAATAGCTCAACAGCATCCGGCACGTTGCCATCTCCCATAGACGTATTTGAATTTATTTATGTATCTGATACCCGGATATTACTACGGATGTCACGGTTTAGTCAAGATGAGTGGCACCACCGGACAGCTGAGCATGATCGGCGGCCAAGCACCCCCGGGCGGCCCAGAATGACCGCGCGGCCGGCCGGAGACCGTCCCCAAGCCAACTGGGTCCTACATCTATTCAGATTGGCAGATGAGATCGGCCCCCAGTAAGGAAATCATGTTGTAATCTTCCGTTTGTGGGTATATTATAATATCTGACTGACCAGTCGGTCATCAATGAACAGTTCAGCATGCCTTGAGAGTCCGGTGTGTCGTGGCGGCGCATAAGCCACAGCGGCTCATGGGCCGCAGCGACGCCTAAACCGCAGTAGTGCACGAGACGCGGCAGCGCATGAGCCGCAGTAATCCATTAGCCGCGGTAAAGCGGGGCCGTAGCGGCAAAGAGGGGGGTTTGGCTACGGAAAGGGATGAAGATAAGCGGTCGCTAATACTGGATGCCGCTCAAAGGGTCTTCTCCAAAAAGGGGTTTCATAGAGCTACCGTTGAGGAGGTCGCGGAGGTCGCGGGCGTCGGCAAGGGGACCGTGTACCTCTACTTTGCCAGCAAGAATGAACTCTTTGTCGCTCTCATCGAGGACCGGATGCGGGCGATCAAAGCCTTTTTCGAAGAGAAGCTCAGGGAAAAGGCCAGCTCTACGAGCAAGTTAAAGGAACTCATTGCAATGCACTTCCAGTTATACAGCCGCTATCGTGATTTCCTCGCAGTCATGTTCGGCGAGGTTGGGCACCTGGGACAAGAGCTCGACAGGCGCACCAGGGATGCAAGACTCGAAATCATAACCCTGATCGAACATGTTATAGATGAGGGAATTAAGCGAGGAGAGTTCAGGGAGATCGTCCCACGGCTTGCAACCTATGCCCTCGAGGGCATGACGAATTTTCTGGCATTCCACTGGCTCGTGAGGGAAGGGCGCCCTTTATCCAAAGAAGATATAGAACAGGTAGTTGAACTCTACCTTCGCGGAATAGCCCGGCCTTCCCAGGATCCCGTGTAGACCAGCACGACAGGGGGTATATAACCTGTGCGCAACCTGGCCCGATGGATAGTGAGACGACCACGCATAGTAATTGTGGTCCTGTTTGTGATTACAATCGGCTTTGCCCTGTACATACCGCGGATTCGCTTTGTAACCGATACGAGGGACCTGGCTCCCGAGAATGACCCTGTCATCAAAGAGCTCGAGGAGACAATAGATGAATTTGGCTCGCAGGAAATAATGATGGTGGTGCTCAAGGGGGATGTCTTCACCAGGGAAGCTCTTGCCAAGGTCGACCGCCTTACAGTGGAGATTTCGCGCCTGCACGGTGTAGAGAATGTGATGAGTCCGCTCAACGTGGATTTGATCAGGGGGTCCGAGCTTGGCATCGAAATCCAGCCGATAGTAGATTCCCTGCCAACGACATCTGAGGAAATCAAGGCCTTTCGTGAACGCCTGGAGAATTCGCAGCAGGGTGCGTCCCTGGTGGCCTCCAACGGCCAGGCTATGGCAATTATCGTGACCCTCGAGCCCGGGATCATGGCCACGAGACGGGCGGAAATCCTTGCCAGGGAAGTGGAAGCCCTGGCCAACCGTGAGAGGGGACCAGAGGAGATATATGTGGTAGGCGAAGCCTACATGGGCTATTGGGCCTCGAAGAACATGCGAGGTGACCTGCGTTTTCTCTTCCCCTTGGTCCTGGCTGCGATAGTCCTGGCGCTTTACCTGAGCTTTCGGAGCCTGCTGGACGTCTTGATGCTGTTCGCCAGCGTGATAACCAGCATAGCATGGACGGTGGGCCTCATGGCCGCTCTCGGCTACAACATCACCATGGTTTCAATGATCCTTCCCATTATCCTGATAGCAATGGGCAGCGCAGCCGGCATCCATATCCTCAACCGGTTCCACGAGGAGGTGAACAAGGGGC
>DUSO01000137.1 GCA_012842565.1 Bacillota bacterium | reverse complement strand
TGCTATTGGCGATTCGGGCCCTGTCGGGCAAGAACACATATTCAGCGGATGACCTGGTCAGCACGGGCTTGGCACCAGCAGCCTTCAACAGTTCCGCCAGTCTCAGCGATATGTCCAGAGCCACGTCCTTCTCCTGCAGCCCGGTAAAACCCACCGCACCTGGATCCTGACCGCCATGCCCTGGATCTATTACAATCGTCTTTTGCCAGCAAAACGACCGTGTAAACTCCACTGCGATGTCGCCCGGTTGCTTTCCGGGCTTCTCGACGTGCTTTAAGTAATATGGCAGATAGAATGTGACTACACTGGCCATGGGCTCTTCCTGACTTACTTCTATCCTGTCTATCACCCCATCCCCCACGATGAGTCCCTGGGGGTGCATGTCCACCACTGTGTCATCAAACCGCATGACGATTCGCTCGGGACCTGTAAACTGTTCTACCTTGCTCGGGGTTGCTCCCCCGGCCCGGATATTCACCTCTGTTAGGTCTTGATGGCTATCCACGGATATCCCGGCCAGGCGAAATCCGAAATCCACTATAACCTTACCCTCATCTGCATCCGGTGTA
This sequence comes from Bacillota bacterium, assembly GCA_012842565.1. Taxonomy (GTDB): domain Bacteria; phylum Bacillota; class SHA-98; order Ch115; family Ch115; genus DUSO01. Next base: position 31,622 of record DUSO01000137.1, on the reverse strand, counting down.
TATACCCGGAACCTGGTCTTCTTGTCCAGGTCAATGACCACACGTGCGACCCCGGGGGAATTCTGGCCGATCCTGATCCGTCTTACCAGCCCATTATCCACGGGAATCTCCGCGATACTCGATGTCACGGTTGTCTCAGGGAAGTCCAGGACTATCCGGTCGGGACCGCTCAGGACCAGCGTCTTGTATTCTATATTGCCCGTCGCCTCGATAACCAGCCGCTGACGACCCGAGACATTCTCAAAAGCGACCTTTTCAAGACGGCGATTAAATCTTACCAGAATCTTCCTACCGTCTTCCCCCACCCTCGTGATGGAACAGGCTGCAGATCTCTCAAGATCGAACACAACACGGACGACACTCGGGGAGAACTGTGCAACCCTGACCTGCTTCACTATCCCGTCATGGACCGGCACCGGCTTTATTCTTGTGCCAAGTATGCACCTGTCTATATCCACTATGAGGCGATCGGGGTCAGAGACCCAGTGGCTCGTGTAAGTTACAGGGTGCGACACCTCTATAATCGCCTGGCCCCGACCTTCGTTCTCCATAAACTCCACAGACATTAAACGTGGTGGGCCACTCGCTTCCGCAGACGCCGTCGAAGCGCCCAGGGTGGTCATGAAGGCCGGGATTGCCACAAGGAGGATCAACGCCTCTATGGCTAATTTCCTGCCAAGCCTCAATAAAGGATCCCGCTTTACCATGGGACTCCAGGCCTCCTGGCTGCGGTTTTGCCTCTATTGAGGCTTTCGACTTTCTTCTACAGTTTCCTTCCGCGGGTCTCCATTCCGTTTGAAAATACAGCGTCAATTTCCATATTTCGATAGAGCCGGTCTGCCGGCACGGAGGACTGCCCCGGAAAATGTCGGGCAGCTCCCCAGCACTCGGCCTGGCAATTTAACCTGGCATTTGAGACAGCCTCAATCGCCATGTAGAGATCCCAGGCCTCTCCTGATATTATGGATTTGAGCTGTTCTTGAAGTGCCAGGATATCCTGGGAGAGCGCCAGGTCTTGAGCCATCGCCATTAGGTACCTGGCCTTATCATACAACTCGCCAAGCCTCCTGCCGTTCTCAAAAGACAGGCGTTTTATCATTGCGAGGTCCTGGATCTCTGCAACGAGCGCATCCAGCTTGTCCTGCCAGCCCGAGAATTCTGACTTATGGAGGATGCGTTCCTGGATGCTGTTGAGCTGCGTGGCTATAGAATTGAGCCGTGCATCGATTTTCTCGCACCTGTCACACATGTCGTCCACTGTGCCCCCCTGCTTTGAGCGTGGATTCGACGACCTGGGAAAAACGCCTCTCGAGATCAACGAGCCGCCTCTCGATGAAGTCAAGACGCTGATGGAGTGCAACCTCCCGAAGGTAGCTACCTCCGGGCGCGAGCTCCCCTGCCGCCACCGCTTTACCCGGCACTGCCGCAGGACCCCGTCCTCCCGCCTGACCGAGCTTACCGTATGTTCCCCCGGAGTCGGCCACCATGGGGCACGGCTCGCTACCCCCTGCCGCGTCCCCGTCAAGCATGACCCCGTCGAAGGCAGATGCTTCCTGCGCTGCCCTCCTCAGAGTAAATCCGCTATCCATCATCTGTTTGACCCGCGCCGCCCGCCTCAGGGATTCAACAGTATAACCCCGCCCCCTTTCGGAATGGATGACGGACGGGATTATCCCCACTCTGGCCCAATACGTCAGCTGCCTCGGCGTGATCCCGCAGGCCTGAGCAACTTGGCTTGCACTCAGCTCGAGATTACTGAGCAATTGCCATATCTCGCACTTCTCCCCGGGGCAGGACGACGTTGTCTGCCGGACGTTCCCCGTGGACTCATATGACGCCATTTTATTGTCCTGGTCCTTGCGTGACGTTCGGCCCGCAGCCCCCACATGATCACCCCCCATACCTCTATCTCCCTGCGTTTCCATTATACTGCCATATGTGGTATATGTCAACATTAATGTAAAAGAAATTAACATAAGTGTCTAAGAATCAGCGAAGTACTGGTTCTGTGCTGTAAGCCCCTGAACAATTCGACACGAGTGCTGTAAGCTTCTTCAAACAAACACCAACCCAGTATAACATTACATTGGGGTTGATAGTGGTAGAGGTGAACAGAGTGCCGGACGTGATGAAAGGCATTTCGAAAAAGCTCAGAGAACTTAGAGAAGCTCAAGGACTAACACAAGAACAACTCGGGGAGAAAGCAGGACTCAATTCGAGTTTCGTGGGCCAGATCGAGAGGGGAGTCCGGCAACCGTCGATAACCACTCTAGAAAGCCTTGCCTCGGCTTTAGGGGTAAGCCTCAAAGCCTTGTTCATGGAGACTGATACCGACAGGGACAAGGCACTACAAGACCTGGAAATCGTGCTCTCAAAGGCGACAGCGCGGGAGATACAGTCTGTTACACGGCTGGCCCGGGTCTTCCTGGAGGCGGTGGAGACAGCCTCCGACGGCAACGTCCGGACCCTGTCCGAGCGTGCCACTCGATGAGATGATGGCGTCGCGCGACGATCACGCCGCGCGACCATCGCTCTATATGCTCCATAATGGTACACGCAAATTCCGAGAGACAGACGCTAACCTTTCTATTTCGGTCCCGTTACCCCTACCTCTGCCGGCTGAGGCACTGGCTTCCAAACAGGACGCGACAGTCTAGACCCGGCGGACCCTGAATCGTCGGGCTCGGTCGGCACGGACTGCGGCAGGACAAAATCAGGATATGCCATAACCCCCATTTCGGGGATGTCGAGGCCCGCCATTTCATCTGCTGCGCTCGTGCGGATGCCAAAAACCCAGTCAAGTAGCTTGAAGAAGGCGTACGACAGGCCGAAACCCCACACTATGGCAACTCCACCGCCTATCAGCTGAGCCATGAACTGCCCGGGATCTCCATAAAGGAGACCCGCAATCCCCCGTCCAGGAATGCCCTGATATATCTGAGCCCCAACGCCATTCCACCCGGCTCCGTAAGTCCCGTCTGCAAAGATACCCAGGCTTAGGAGCCCCCAGAGCCCGTTCAAGCCATGAACGGCAATAGCTCCCACGGGGTCATCTATCTTTAGCTTGTGTTCTATGAACTGTGCGCCGGCCACTACAAGGATTCCAGCGACGAGGCCGATAAGGCAGGCGGAGGCCGCATTTACGAATGCACATGGAGCGGTGATTGCGACCAGGCCCGCAAGCGATCCGTTACAGATCATGCCAGGGTCGGGCTTACCGCTTCTTACCCATGTATATACCATAGCCGCTAAACCACCCACGGCCCCGGCCATCATGGTGTTGACGGCCACGACAGATATCCTCAGGTCACCACCGGCAAGGGTGCTGCCCGGGTTGAACCCAAACCAGCCAAAGAACAGGATGATGGTCCCGAGAACGGCAAGGGGGATATTGTGGCCGGGTATCGGGAGCGGCGTACCATCTTCTCTAAACTTGCCTATCCTTGGCCCAAGGACCTTCGCTCCCGCGAGGGCGGCCATTCCTCCAATCATATGAACTACCCCGGAGCCGGCGAAGTCCACTACGCCATGGCCCAGGCCAAACCTAGCTCCAAGCCCGGCGAGCCATCCTCCTCCCCAGACCCAGTTCCCGTAGAGCGGGTAAAGGATCATGGAGATGAACAGGGTGGAGGCTACTACGGCCAGGAATTTCACCCGCTCCGCCATGGCGCCCGTCGGAATGGTGGCGGCAGTGTCCATAAACACCATCTGGAACAGGAAGAGGGCAAAGACTCCCACATCATATGCGGCGCCGCCCAGGGCAAAGCCCTTATAGCCAAACAGGCCAAGTCCCCCGGGCGCGAATTCACCATTAAGGGGGCCCACCCCGCCCAGATTCGGCACGGACATTATGCCCCCAAACTGGAGCGCAAAGCCTACCAGGTAGTACCCAACAGCGCCTACGAGGAAGACCATGAAATTCATGGTCATGGTATGGGCCGCGTTCTTGGCGCGGGTAAACCCTGTCTCGACGAGGGCAAACCCGGCTTGCATAAAGAATACGAGAAATCCCGCCAGTAACGTCCACACAAAGTTGAGTCCCAGCTTATTGCGCCCGACCTGGTTTGCAAGCTCAACGAAGGTAGGCGCCCCGGGAACCTGGGCCGCAACGTCGTTGATACCCCCGGTTGACGCGCCCGAGGGGTCGCCCGTGTGGCCCAGAGACACATACCCCAGCACAAGGGTAACGCACGCGAGGAGAGCCAAGGTGGCAGCCTTATGCCGGAGACCCGGCTGGCTTTCAGCATGGTTCATGTTGAGCACCCCTTATGTCAGATTTCTTATGCTTTCGCGAAAGCCTATGGGTAGATTCTAGATCGCCTGGCAAGGGGTGGTCAACGTTTGAGTCAGAATCTTGTAAGGTTTGCTGACATTCATCTTACATCAAAGTTGACGGGCAAGAGCAAGGCATTATACCATGGGTGCAGGAAAGGCTCTACGGGGGCAGAAGACATGAATCCATTATCACCGGAGCACATCTACCCGATCGGGGTGGTCCAAAGGCTGACCGCCCTGTCCTGCCGCCAGATTCGATATTACGAGCAATGCGGCCTGATAAAGCCGGCCAGGACCAGCACAAACAGGAGAATGTTCTCCCAAAGCGATGTGGAGACCCTCCTGGAGATCAGGGACATGATCAATCGGGGTTATTTACTCGAAGGCATCAAAACGGCGCTCCTGGCAAGGAGGCGAGAAGATCGAGGTACATTTCCCTCGTCTTTTTCGCGACCGCATCCCAGCTGAAGTGATCCTCAACCCGCCGGCGCCCCTTTTGACCGAAGGACCTTGCCAGCGACCGGTCCTCAAGTACCCGGTTTATCGCCAACGCCAGTTCCGCAGGATCTCCAGGCGGCACTAAAAAGCCGGTCTCGCCGTCTATGACAACTTCCTTTATGCCCCCTACGGCGCTTGCAACAACCGGGACCTCACATGCCATGGCTTCCAGGTTGATAATGCCGAAAGGCTCATAGATAGAAGGGCAGGCGAAGACAGACGCCCCGCTATAGAGGCCGATCAATTCCTCTTTCGGCAACATCTTGTCAATCCATATCACGTTACCCAGGTACTTGATACGCTCTCTCAATTCATCTTCGAGTTCCCGTGTATCCGGGGCACTCGCGCAGAGCACGATCTTAATATCCCCGGGCAAGAGAGGTGCAGCGTCAAGAAGATGCATTATCCCTTTTTGCCTGGATATCCGGCCGACAAACAGGATGTAGCGCTCCCCAATCCCATATTTCCGCCTCACGGCTTCCGCCTGTCCCAGATCCCTCCGGTATTCTTCCAAGTCTATGCCATTGTGAATTACGACAATGCGGTCCTCCGGCACATGATAGCACGACAGGATGTCTCCCTTCATGCTGCCGGAAACGGCAACGATCCGGTCTGCCGCCTTGACGCCAACCTCTTCGAACCAGCTGCTCAACTTATATGCGCGGCCGAGCTGTTCTTCCTTCCAGGGGCGAAGAGGCTCGAGGCTGTGAACAGTCACCACAAGGGGAACCCCATAGAGAGTCTTAGCAAGGAAGCCGGCCAAGAACGTGTACCAGGTATGGCAATGTACTATATCCGAGGTGACCGGGTCCCGGACCATGGCTATGTCTGTGGTCATGGGCCTGAAGATCCTGGCCGGGCCTCCTTCGATGCCCTCTACCATGAGATCCCACGGACCGTACCCCTTCACCCTCAAGTTGGCGCAATCCAGGCGCTGGTCACCAAAGCACCTTACCTCTACGTACATGAGCTTCGCAAGCGCCCGGGAGAGGTAGTCTACGTGCACGCCGGCGCCCCCATAGACATTCGGCGGGTATTCGTTGGTGAAGATAGACACGGTTAACGTCTCCGGAGAATGAACTCTCTTCACAGTCTCCACCTACCATCATCTGCCATCAAGAATCCTTCCTAAAGTGTATTTCAATCTCCGAAAGGCAATCCAGGACCCCGTTGAGCGGTATCTCAACCCAATCAGGACGGCTCTTGGCCTCATAGATAAGCTCATAGAGGGCCTTACTCAAGTTGAAGAGGCTGAGCATAGTCCTCACTTCCTGCTCGGACACGGGCATCAAGCCCGGTGCCAATTCATAGATCCTTCCCAGATATGACCTGAGAAAGGCCTCTGACAGGGTTGCCTCGACCCTGGGCCTGAGGCCCTCCGCCCCGGGGGCAAGGCTCACATAACTCGCATAGCTGAATGACCGGAGCATGCCTGAAACATCCGCGAGAGGGCATCTCTTTGCCCTGCGTTCGCCGGGGCTCAAAAGAGGCTCACCCTCAAAGTCCAGGATATAAAACCCATCCTTTGCCTTGATCCACTGGCCCAGGTGAAGATCCCCGTGGATGCGTATCTTCTTGCCCAGATCACCGCTGCGGGCCAGACTGGCAAGATAGTCATGCATGCGCCCGAGATACTCCCGGAGTTCACCATGAATACCGGTCAGCTTCTCCAGGGCGGTTCCCCCGCGGGGTTCCCTTTCACGGGATGTCCCTCGCGCGACCCCAGGGGCGACATCCAGAGCCTCCTCCGACCTCCGGCGGACGAGCTGAATCCACTCCTCTATATCCTTGACACCGACTGGGTCCGGCTCAAAAGCCTTACCCGGCACGCTGGCGAGCGCCGAGTGGAGCTCGGCGAGCAGGCCGCCCATGCCTGCGGCGGTCTCCTCGAGGGCACCCAGTGCGTTTGACGCATTGAATTCCGCAGTCCCGCCCTGACCGCTGGATAGCTGGCCACCGGACAGCTTGCAGGCACGGCATCCCTCGTAGTAATCCCGCGCCAGCCGGGTGACCAGTTCCCACGCATCCCCTTCATTTGGAATGAACTCCTGAGCAAGTATCAGGGTAACCTCTGTTCCATCCCGCGGCCTGTATGAAACATACCCGCGTACGGGCGCCATGCGGTTAAACCGGCCCCCCGCCTTTAGGGCCAGGTTTATCTCGAGCTCCGGGGACCTGCCCGGAGAAAGACGCCGGAAGGCCTTATGTATCAGACCATTCCCGGTGATCACCAGGCTGTTGCTGTACTCACCGCTTACCCTTTCTATCCTCCCGGGCTCCGACCATATCCTCGTGTCACCGGCCGGCACCGGCCTGAATTCAAAGGTGCCATGGTTCCCGGGAATACTGGCTGCCTTGCTGACCAGCAGGGAGTAGCCAGCCACAAAGTCGGGATCCCCAAGGCCATCATAGACTGTCGCTCGACAAGAAGGACCGTGGATGATCAAGAGCGGCTCCCGTTCCACGGGCGCAGAAACCGAGATGGGCCCGGCCGGAAGGGGCCCGCCTGGCCCCAGATGGGTGAACACGAGGGGTATGAAGTAATCCTGCCTGGTTGTATCCTCGCCCCGGGAGGATTCAAGGTGGAATCGCAGGATAGCAAAAATGGCGATCTTGTCCGGACAGCTATCTGTACATGGAAGCCTGTGAGAGAAATAATCGACCACAGAGATCCGGCTGACATCCAGATCTTTATCCCCAAACCACCTTGATTGCCTGAAGTAGTTTGGGTCAAAAAGTCCCACCAACTCCGGCAGGGCATCCGGTAGTGCCACAAAATCCCTGTCTACATCGTGTTCAGGAGGGCGGTTCAAAACCCGGTCTCAACCTTTTCTATGCCTTTCTTGAGGCCGTATTTAACCCAGGCTATAGCCTGTTTCACCCCCAGGACCACTCCCAAGCTCAGGCCGTAGCCGAAGCTCGACCAGGATCCATACGCGAGCCCGAGCATTACGGGCAGTGACATGCAGGCGAAAAGGGAGCTCGCATACTTATGGCGGGTGAAGATGAAGGCTGCAAACCATAGGATGCCCACCAAGAGCATAGGAATAACCGAAACCAGCATGAGCCCGCCAATACACGTGGCAAGCCCGCCGCCTCCCTGAAACCGCAGCCATATAGACCAATTATGGCCGATCATGGCAAATAACAGGGCGAGAAGGGCTGCATGGGGAAAGTCTGTCGAGGTAAGACGCGCCAGCCCCACAGCACACATCCCCTTGGCGCTATCACACAGTCCGGTAAGGATACCAGGAAGAATGCCCACCTGCCTTATCACGTTCACCGTGCCCACATTGCCGGTGCCGACCCGCCGTATGTCTATTCCCTTAAACAACTTGGAAATAATGTAGGCAGATGGAATTGAGCCCAAAAAGTAACTCATGATGGCGAGCCATACGTTCCTCATGCAAGATCACCCCCCATTCCCAATATATTATTGATTTATTATTTCGCCCAAAGGCTAAAGAGTTCCTGCCTTACATGGGCAATATCTCCCCCGATCCTCTTGTATACTCGGTGGCCTCACGCCTGAAAAGCTCGCCTATAAGGAATTTCCCAAAAAGCTCCTCAGGGGACATCTTCCTGGCTGTTTCTCTTCCATATTATTCCATATATGTGTTGACCTACCCGCTTGGTACATAGTATAATTTATACATTAGGTTTTCGAGGCCTATACGTCCGGGAACGGAGGTGAGACTCGAGAGGACCACGTTGCCCGCTATTTCAGATAGGCCCATGTTCGTAACACGAGATACAAGTAGAGGAGGAATGGAGAAGTGAGAAGGATCCTTGGCTTTGTTTTCGTGTTGGCAGTGCTTCTTTCCCTTGCACTCTCCGCCGCGGGCGCAGAACCAATTAAGATTGGCTGCAACCTCGAAATGACTGGCGGCACAGCGGCATACGGGCAAATGGCGTGGGAAGGCCTCGAGCTCATCCAGGAGCTGGTCAAGCCCGAAGTATTAGGAAGGCCTGTAAAGCTGGTCGTGGTGGATAACAAGACGGACAGGGTGGAGGCTGCCAATGCTACAAGCCGCCTCATAGAAAAGGAGAAGGTCGTGGCAATCATAGGCCCCATGATCAGCGGCAACATGCTGGCTGCAGGCCCTATAGCCGAAAAGTACGGTATCCCCATCATCGGCCCCAGCACTACCAACCCCCTCACCACCCAGGGGAAGCAGTATGTCTTCCGCGCATGTTTCATTGACCCATTCCAGGGCACTATCGCCGCAAAATTCGCCTATAACAACCTCAAGGCCCGTACCGCCGCAATAATCTCTGATATCTCTCAGGACTATTGTGTAGCCCTGGGCAACTTCTTTGCAAGGGAATTCACACGCCTGGGCGGGAAAGTGGTCACAACAGTCTACCTCCGGACAGGAGATCAGGATTTTTCGGCTCAGCTCACCGCTATCAAGAATTCTAACCCGGACCTGATCTACATGCCTAATTATTACCAGGAAATTGCCCTCGCCGCGCGCCAGGCCCGCGATCTCGGCCTGAAGCAGCCCATACTTTCAGGTGACGGCGCAGATGCGCCCGAGCTTATACAAATTGGCGGCCCGGCAGTGGAGGGGCTCATGCATACTGCTTTCTGGCATGAGAAAGCGGCGGTCACTGAGTTGGGCAAGAAGTATATCGAGAAGTACAGGGCAAAGTATGGCAAAGCGCCGAATGCATTCGGTGCCCTGGCGGCAGACTCATATCTCATCCTGCTGGACGCCATCAAGAGGGCCAACTCGGTGGATCCTAAGAAAATCCGCGATGCCATCGAGGCCACAAGTGGACTCCAGGTGGTGACGGGACCAGTCACTATAGAAAACGGCGATGCAATCAAGCCGATCGTCATAAGGCGGGTGGAGAAGGGAGAATTCCAGTATCTAGATATCGTTCAACCATAACCTGGAAACATGACATGACTGTGACATAGTGTGATTGCGGGGTAAACAGGAGTACACGACGGGTGGGAAGCTGGGTAGGGCTATTCTCCTTATCCGGCTTCCCCCGGTTGCTGTTATCGACGATTTGGGAAAGGCAAGGCGGTAGTCAATGGACTTATCTACTTTTATCCAGCAGCTTCTAAACGGGATCTCCCTGGGAGGGCTATATGCCCTCATTGCCATCGGCTACACGATGGTATACGGGATACTGAGGCTCATTAATTTCGCCCACGGCGATGTATTCATGCTGGCCACGTACTTTGCCTATTATCTGGTCGGCATATATATGTTGCCGTGGTGGCTCGGCATCACCCTCGCTGTACTGCTGGCGGCGCTCGTCGGTATGAGCATAGACAGGGTTGCATACCGCCCGCTCCGGAATGCACCGCGTATTTCTGCTCTCATCACAGCTGTGGGGGTATCATTCCTCCTGGAAAATGGCGGGATCGTCGTTCTCGGAGCGAGACCCAAGGGATTCCCACGCCCGGAGATAATGGGCAAGGTCTATACCCTCGCCGGGGCAAGCATAATAGGGGTATCGGTATGGGTCCCCGTCCTGACACTGCTCATACTTGCTGCGCTGCTCTTCATCGTCTACCGCACGAAAATCGGGGCTGCCATGCGGGCGGTCTCAACGGACATGGAAACTACACGGCTCATGGGGGTCGACATCGACCGGGTGATCTCCTTTACATTTGCCCTCGGATCCGCGCTTGCCGCCGCAGGGGGCATAATGTGGGCGTTTAAGTTTCCCCAGATAAACCCGCTTATGGGCATCCTGCCGGGATGGAAGGCCTTTACGGCAGCAGTTGTGGGGGGCATCGGCAACATAATTGGCGCCATGCTCGGTGGACTTGTCATAGGCATCGTCGAGATCATGATCGTGGCATTCCTGCCATGGCTTTCGGGATACAAGGATGCATTTGTCTTCATAATCCTGATTGCCTTCCTGCTCTTCAAGCCCACGGGGTTTCTCGGCGAACCGTTAAAGGAGAAGGTGTGAGGGGCTTATGAAGGAGCGCAACTTTCGATTAAACTTGGCCCTAATCGTCTTAATTGCTCTATCCGTATGGTGGGCGAAAGACCGTCTAAACCCGTATATCCTGCGGGTCCTGAATACGGCTGCGATCTACATAGTGGCGGCTGTGAGCTATAACCTCGTCAATGGCGTGACTGGACAGTTTTCGCTTGGGCCCAACGCTTTTATGGCCCTCGGTGGCTTCACTGTCGCGCTTCTCATGTTGCCCCTGCCTCAAAAGGAAATGGTCTACTTCCTGCAGCCTCTTATCTGGCCATTCAACTCCTTTTCCTTGCCGCAATGGCTCTTCGGCCTCTCCCTTATTCTGGCAGGCTTAGTGGCAACAGCCGGCGCATTTATAGTTGGTGTCCCGTGTCTCAGGCTGCGGGGGGACTACCTCGCCATAGCTACCTTTGGATTCGGCGAGATAGTGATAGTGCTTGCCAACAATGCCATCTCAATAACCAACGGTGCTCTTGGCATCAAAGGCATCCCCGAGTACTCTACCCTACCATGGACTGTCGGCTGCGCCGTGATCACAGTCCTATTCATACGTAACCTGGTTAATTCCAGCTACGGGCGGGCGATGAAGGCAATTCGAGAGGACGAAGTGGCAGCAGAGGCCATGGGTATAAATCTGTTCCGCCATAAGATGCTGGCGTTTGCGGTAAGCGCATTTTTTGCCGGGGTCTCCGGCGGACTTCTTGCTACGCTCATAACGACGGTGTCCCCCAGTCTATTCATGTTCACGATGACATTCAACCTCCTTATCATAATCGTGCTGGGGGGGCTGGGCAGCATTACAGGATCGACCGTTACAGCCATCATCTTTGCAGTCCTCCAGGAACTCCTGCGTGAGGTGGAGGCGCCAAGGACAATAGGGCCTATCCACATCCCGGGTATCACCGGAATGCGCATGATAGTATTCTCAATTATGTTGATACTTCTCATGCTGTTTTACCGGCGAGGGCTCTTTGGCAAGGGAGAGGCTTCCTGGGACGGGTTGTTTGCGCTTCCCGGGCGGGTCCGGGAGTTCTTCGAACGTCTTAGGAGGAAGGAAGTGAAATCATGGACAAGGACAGGAATCGAGTCGCACGATCAATAGATACAGCTGTCTTGCGGGATAGCCAGGATGAGATATTGAAGATCGAGCATGTGACCATGAAATTCGGCGGACTTATCGCCGTAAATGACTTTTCCCTGTCCATGAAGCGCGGCGAACTGGTTGGCCTGATTGGCCCCAATGGGGCAGGAAAGACTACTGTCTTCAATGTGATCACAGGCCAGTACACGCCCAGCGATGGCAGAGTGTTGTTTGATGGAGACGACATTACGGGCCTCCCGCCCGACATTATCGTAACGAGGGGAATAGCGCGGACCTTTCAGAACGTGCGGTTATTCAATGGCCTTACAGTATTGGATAATGTGCTTGTGTCTTATCATTCACGCATCAGGTCATCCTTCCTCGAGGCTGTGTTCCGCACGAAGAGGCATCTCGAGGAAGAAAAGGCCATGCGCCAGAACGGGATAGACCTATTGAGACAGGTAGGCCTCGAACACCTTGCTAACGAGGAAGCAGGAAACCTGCCATACGGGCAACAAAGGCGTCTTGAGATTGCGCGGGCGCTAGCTACATCCCCCAAACTCCTGCTCTTGGATGAACCCGCTGCCGGGATGAACCCGGAGGAAACCAGGCAACTGATGAAGTTCATCCAGGATATAAGGGATAAATACGCGCTTACCATCCTGCTTATCGAACATGACATGCATGTGGTCATGGGAATCTGCGAAAGGATACGGGTCCTGGACTATGGGATATCCATCGCCGAAGGATCACCGGTGGAGATTCAACATAACCAGCGGGTGATCCAGGCGTACCTCGGCGAGGAGGAAAGAGCCTATGCTTAAGCTGCAAGACCTCCATGTTTATTACGGAGGCATCCATGCCTTAAAGGGCGTGTCCATAGATGTGCCGGAGGGGTCGATAGTAACCCTTATCGGGGCCAATGGGGCGGGTAAGAGCACCATGCTCAAGACCATAACAGGGCTGGTGCGCCCGCGCAAGGGCACCATTACCCTGAATGACGAGGAAATCACCGGCCAACCGGCACACCGAATCGTGAGCAAAGGGGTTGCTATGGTACCCGAGGGACGGCGGATTTTCCGGAACCTTACTGTCTACGAAAACCTCATGATGGGGGCATACCCCCGTACCGACCGGAATGGAATCAAGGAGGACCTTGAACGCGTGTTCTCCCTTTTCCCGAGGCTGAAGGAGAGGAGGAACCAGAAGGGTGGTACCCTCTCCGGGGGCGAACAACAGATGCTCGCCATAGGAAGAGGCCTCATGTCTTCACCCTCGCTCCTTGCGCTCGACGAGCCATCCCTCGGCCTTGCCCCGGTACTGGTCCAGGAGGTATTTCAGATACTAAAACAGATACACGAACAGGGCAAGACCATCCTCCTGATCGAACAGAATGCCAAGGCCGCGCTGCAACTGGCGGATCGCGCCTACGTGATGGAGACGGGGCGGATAACTATGCAGGGGACCGGCCGCGAGTTACTGGAAAACGAACTCGTGAGAAAGGCTTACCTGGGCGAGTAGCCTGACGACAGCGCGACGTTACTGACCCCCTGAGGACCCGGGTGAGTGGCTAGTGGCCGGCCCGCAGGTAGGCCCTGAGGAATACGACAGCAAGGAATGGAAGCGCGGCAAGGAATATGGCAACTGCGATCTGGGGCGAGGGCGTGGTAAGGGCTTTCAGGAGCATCACGGCAAGATCTCCTGCCCGGCTTCCCCACAGGAGGCCGAGATAGGTCCAGAAGGTGGACCATACCAGGTCTCCAAGGCCGGAAAAGAGGAGAAACAGGCCGAGCCGCATCCTGGCGATCCCCGCCCCGAGAATAGTAGGGGTCCTTATGATCCCGAATATCCTCGCGACAAAGGCAGTGAGGCTGCCATACCGGGTAAACCAGCCTTCGATCTGGTCAAGCTGCTGCTCTCCGATCCTGAAATACCGGCCCCACCTCTTGATGAAGGCTCTTCCCCCTATGGCCCCGATGGCGTAACCTGCCGCGTTGCCGGCTAGATTGCCCAGCGCCGCGGTGATAACCACCATCGCGAGATCCATTTCTCCCCTGCCGATCATATATCCTGCGGCAAAGAACGCGATCTGGATTGGCCCGGGGAGGCCTGTCCCTTCCAGGGCGGTCGCCAGGAAAAGTGCAAGGTAGCCATACCTCAGTATAAACTGGTAGACGGCGCCGGCGATGTCAGACATGTAGGTTCCTCCCCTTGACAGGGCCTGTTGCGTTTCCTATATTAATTATTAGTCTTTGAGCGTTCCGCCTGCAAAATCATCTGAGCTCTGGGAGGCGATAGCGAATATGCCTACTTATGAATATCGCTGCGAGAAATGCGGACGCTTCGAGGAGTTTCAGCGTATCACCGACGATCCCCTCAAGACATGCCCCAGATGTGGGGGCCCTGTCAAGCGGCTCATAAGCTCCAACGTAAGTATCATATTCAAGGGCTCCGGATTTTACACCACGGATAACAGGAGCAAGGAATACAAGGAGCAGGCAAAGAAGGAGAACGAGGCTACGACTAGCACCTCGAGCACTGCCGCAAGTTCGGCCGCCCATTGAGGAACGATTATGCCGCTCTCGGAGCCATACGAGAGCGGCATATTTCGCTAACGATCGTCCGGCTGGCCGGACCAGCGGAGCACGGCCAACTACTGCAGCCTACCCCCTGCACCTGACCGGCTATTGAAGCCACTTTTCGATTCTCTGGGTTAGCACGGATTTCGGCTGTACCCCGATGAGTTTGTCGACGGGACGGCCATCCTTGAAGATGATGAGGGTAGGAATGCTCATTATCCCGTACGCCGAAGCCGTCTCGGGGTTCTCATCCACGTTGAGCTTGGCTATCTTTGCCCTACCCTGGAAATCAGAGGCCAGCTCGGCAACGGTTGGAGTCATCATCCTGCACGGCCCGCACCACTCTGCCCAAAAGTCCACCAGCGCAACGCCACGGTAATTGGATATCTCCGCCTCAAAATTGGCATCTGTAACCTCTACTGGATGAACCATATCTGTTCTATTTCCCTCCTTCGACTGTGAGACCTGAGATTTATCGGGAGCAGCCACACCTTGTCTGGTTGCGTACCAGACGCCGGCAGCCACTATGCCGACCACCAGGGCCAATACGGCGATGGCGATCCTCCAGTCTCTCCGTGGATACGGCACAAGCCTCACCTCACGAACCTCATTATTGTGCTCACAACCTCACGGATTCCTTGCGAGACATCACGAGATCCCGAGGCTGACCGGCTCAAACACTGGTAGGCATAATGCTCGAGGACGCACTCCTCAACCTTGCGGACCGAGGACTTTATGGCTGCGAGCTGCGTCAGGACCTCGGAACAACCCTTCCCTTCTTCGATCATCTTTTCGATGCCGCAAATGTGGCCCCTTATGATCCTAAGACGCCTCAAAAGCTCCGCCTTTTCCCCGGCGCCCCTGGCATCCTCTCCTTGTGCAGCTGACCTGTTTTCCCCATCTTGTCCCAGCAAACTCGACATCTTTGTATGTACTCCCCTGCCCTGGAAGTCCGGTGCTGCCGCTGACCGGGGGTTATTATATTCCCGGCATACAGCTACCTGCTGAGCATTCGACCCCTCCCCCGGGGGTGGGTTCAGCTCTATTATACCCCGGGCGCATCCCGCCGTCAAGCCGGTCGTGATACCTCAGCGCGCTATAAGAGCTCCTATAAGAGTCCTTCGTGGAAGGCCGCCATATACTGCGCGCAAAATTCATCTCTCCCCAGCAGGGTATCAGACGCCCTCAGAGTAGCCATTAGATCACGATCCTCGGGATCAACGATCACCGCATCAGCCCCGAAGGCCATACACATTCCGAGAAAAGACCTGTTGAGGAGGGACCGCCGGGGCAACCCGAATGATACATTGCTCACCCCACAGATTATATGGCACTCGGGGAAAAGCTCGCGCAGCCGCTCAATAGTATCCAGCACGACCCGTACGCCGCCGGGCGCCACACTGACTGGCTCGACCAGGGGGTCAAGATAGATATCTGGAGGTGAAACCCCTACCCCGGCCAGGGCTTCCACCAGGTAGCGCGCCACCTCCACCCTGCCCTCGGCCAGCTCCGGGACGCCGTCGTCATTCATGCACAGGGCTATCACAGAGCAGCTATAACCCTTGATGATGGGCAACATCCCTTCCAGGCGCTCGCGCTGGGCGGTAATGGAATTGATAAGGGGCTTGCCGCGATGGACCTTCAACGCAGCCTCCATTGCACAGGCGTTTGGCGTGTCGATGGAAATAGGGACGCCGCCTGCGTCCTGCGCTATCCTGACCGCCCAGGCCAGCGCCTCGGGCTCCTCATCCTCGAGAGTGCCGCAATTCACATCAAGCATCCCGGCCCCGGCTTGCACCTGTCTCTTGGCGAGATCATGGATGAATGCCTCATCCCTCCTGGCAACCGCCGCCTGGACAGGCCTGCGGGTCGAGTTGATCTTCTCGCCGATGATTAGCATACTCCGATCCCCCCGCCATCATCCGTCTTATGTGCGAAGTATAGCACACAGCCCGCATCTTGGGAAGACGGACCGGCCGGCATTTGGACGGGCTGGCATTCTCCTACATTCTTGTTATCAGCCGGACCCCCCGGTGGCTGTTGGCGGATTGCTGTCTGCCGCACCGTCTTGTATTTAGCCGTCTCTTGTGATATTAAGGTTTAGGAGGGAATCGGTGCGTCGAGCAGGAGAGCGAAGGAAAGTTGGTGGCCGAGCCTTATGAACGCAGAAATCCTTGAAAATCTTGCATCTTGCCTGCTTCGCGGGGACCAGGCTTCTGCAGCAGAGACGACCAGGAATGCCCTGGAGATAGGAATCCCGGCGACTGAGATACTTGACAAAGGGCTTATCGCGGGGATGGCGGTAGTCGGAGAGAAATTCAAGAACAACGAGATCTATCTCCCGGAGGTGATCATGGCTGCTCGTGCCATGCACGCCGCCATGGACATCCTGCGCCCATTGCTCGCGATAAGCAATACAAGGCCTCTGGGCAAGGTCGTCCTGGGAACGGTCCGCGGGGATGTACACGATATAGGGAAAAAGCTCGTGGGAATGATGCTGGAAGGCGGAGGCTTTCAGGTCATCGACCTCGGCACCAACATCTCTCCCCAGCAATTCGTCAAGGCGGTAGAGGAGTTCAACCCGACTCATATCGGGATGTCGGCCCTTCTTACCACGACCATGCCGGCGATGAAGGACACGATCAACGCCCTGATCGCGGCAGGCCTGAGGCACCGAGTCAAGGTCATGATAGGCGGCGCGCCGGTTACCCAGGCCTACTGCGACAAGATAGGGGCTGACGGTTATGCGCCGGACGCCGCTTCTGCTGTTGAACTGGCCAGGCGGCTGCTCGTGTAAAAACAGGTTGCATGGTACAGGGGCCCGGCACCGGCCGGGCCCTCGTTAGAGGGGTCGCTGGCGGCAGAGGAAGAATGAGGGGGTCCATGCCCGGCGTAGGTCCGGTCGGCGAGTGCATCTGCCCGGCTTGTGGCGCGATTGTACCTCACCAGAGGGGAGTTCCCTGCTACCAAATGACATGCCTTCAATGCGGGGCCAAAGCGGGTTTATCGTAGTGGATCTTGCCGAAGAATGCAAAAGAGGCGGCCGGTATTAATATCACTGTCGTTGAAATGCCTGAGACATTGTCTTATGCTCACCTACGATGAGGAATTCTGCGTAAAGGCAGATGACATGGCTATTTTCCAGACAGGAACTCACTGTGTTCTTACGCCTCGCCAATCGCATATCAACTGGTCAACGCGGCGGAGATGGCAATCATGAGGATGAGATACTAAATGTCCAACAAACAGTTAGATTATCTGAGGATACTCGTATTGACCGAGAATACAGTTGGTCACGGGAGGCGTCTTTTGGCGCAGCATGGAATTTCATTCCTCGTCGAGGCCAGGACGGGCGAGACATCGAAGCGAATAGTCGTGGACGTGGGACAAAATTACGCTGCCCTGCGCCATAACATGGATCTCCTGGGAATCAATCCACGGGATATAGATATGGTTGTGTTGACCCATTGCCACTATGACCACACAACGGGGGTCGCAGCGCTGCTCACAGACATCGGAAAAGACGACCTACCTGTGATAGCGCATCCTGATAGTTTTAGGTTAAACTTTGTCACAGATCCGTACCTCAGACATTCCGGCGTCGCGCAGGGAAACCAGGCTCCCGATATTACCTCAAATGGCGGAAGACTGTATCTCACCAGAGATCCCCTTCAACTTATGCCAGGGCTATCAACTACAGGAGAGGTGCCGCGAGTCACCGACTTCGAGGAAGTCGGATTGAATCTCTATACAATAAGGAACGGGAGAACGGTACGGGATGACATGATTGATGATATATCACTGGTCGCGAATGTAAAAGATCACGGAATAGTGGTAATAACAGGATGCAGCCATGCGGGCATAGTGAACATTATAAGGCAGGCAATGACCATGTACCCGGGAGAAAAACTCGACGGAGTCGTTGGTGGATTTCACCTGCTTGAGGCGCCTGAAGACCGGATAAAGCGGACTGTGGAAGAAATAAACAAGCAGAACCCGAGGTGGATTTCTGCAGGGCATTGTACGGGCTTCCGGGCCCAGATGGCTCTCTATGCGGGCCTGGCAGATAGATTTGTCCCATTGAGCTGTGGTAAGGAGTTCATAATACCCCCGCCATAACCGGGTGATGGTTGCGGTGCCTCTTTCGCCGACATCCATAGAGTTCACTGCTGGGTGACCATAACGGGACTCACCTGTTTCCGCGGAAAACCTGACGTATAATCTGGGCAGGAACGAGGCATCACCCCTCCAAATCTTGCACCTGAAGGCCAGGCGTTCCCTCCTCCCTCATCTATCCACGTCAAGATTTTCACTATATTTGTTGACATATGCCCAAAACAGGGTTATACTATAAATGAGCATAAGCCCACTACCCTGAAGATAACCCGACGCTATTCTCATCCTTTCAGTGGTCCACCAGGGTGGCATGGGCGGCTATTATGAAGCTATTATGATGAACCCTGGGGGCAAGTAGATGGAAAGACAAAGTGAGTTGCCCAAGGAAAAACAGAACGAATTGAGCAAAATCGCACATGTCATGGCGGTAATGAGCGGCAAGGGCGGGGTCGGCAAATCCTCGGTGACAGCCCTTTTGGCCGTAGCCTTTGCAAAAAAGGGGTACAAGGTCGGCGTCCTTGATGCCGACATAACCGGTCCAAGCATACCCAAGATATTTGGCATCCATTCACATGCCGAGAACTTTGAATTTGGAATCCTCCCCGCAAAGACTCAGCTCGGGATAGAAGTGATGTCGCTGAACCTCCTCCTTGCGCACGAGGATGACCCTGTCGTCTGGCGTGGCCCTCTTATTGCGGGGGCAGTCAAACAGTTCTGGACGGACGTCGTTTGGGGCGACCTTGACTACCTGCTGGTAGACCTCCCGCCGGGCACAGGGGACGCACCACTCACCGTGATGCAGTCTCTGCCTTTGGATGGCTTGATAATCGTATCTTCGCCTCAGGAGCTGGCGACTATGGTGGTAAAAAAGGCCATCAAGATGGCCTCAATAATGAAGACACCTGTACTTGGACTCATTGAGAATATGAGCTACGCGGTATGCCCCAGGTGCGGTGAGATACTCAGGATATTTGGCCCGAGCAAGGGGGAAGAAGTAGCCCGGGCTATGGAGATACCGTTTCTAGGGACTTTACCCATCGATGCTAGACTTGCAGAATTATGTGACAAAGGCCAGATCGAGACTTACAGCAGTCCATTGGTGAAGGACATCATTAACCAGGTAGATATCGCTAACCTGGCATCAACACGAGTGGCAAAGGAGGGTTAAGACATGCCACGAGGTGACGGTACTGGACCGATGGGACTTGGTCCCATGACAGGAAGGGCGGCGGGGTACTGCGCAGGTTATCCAGTCCCCGGGTTTATGAACCCCATTGGAGGCCGCTGGTTTGGATTCGGCCGCGGTCTGGGATTGGGCCGGGGCCGGGGTTGGAGGTGGATGTATTACGCAACCGGCCTGCCAGGCTGGGCCCGCTTTCGTTACCCTGGTTGGGTTGGTTACCCTGGTTGGGCTACACCTGGCTATCCCGCCTACTACGGGGCTCCCTTTCCCGGAGCGTCATACGCAGGGCAGGTAGCCCAGCCAACCTCCGAACAGGAAATGGCATTCCTCAAGCAACAGGCCGAGTACCTTAGGGAAGAACTCAAAGAGATTGAGGAACGCCTGAAGGATCTCGGAAGTTCTGAAAAGGACAAAGCCGAAGGCAGTAAGTAAAGCAAACTCCGCCCAATGCACTATGGGATTAGATGGAGGCGTGCCGTGTCCGCCTCCATCTATCCCCTTTTTGCTCGCCGGGCATCGGGATCTCATTGGGCATCAGAATTTCGCTGGGCGTCGGACTTTTGCTGAGCATCAGAACCTCGCCAAGCTTCGGAAGGAAAGAATGGACCTGGGGAGGTGGGGCATGTGAAAGTGGCCATTACGGCACAAGGACCCGATTTCGATTCACCTTTGGATCCCCGTTTCGGACGGTGTAGGTACTTCATAATCGGCGATCCGGAAGGTGGGCATTTCGAATCTTTAGTCAACCAGGCCGCCACGGCCTCGGGAGGCGCAGGGCCAGAGAGCGCACAATTCCTGGCTGACAAGCATGTCGAGGCTGTAATTACAGGAAATGTTGGCCCAAATGCAATGCGCGCGCTCCGGATGGCAGGAATAAAAGTATATGCGGCAGGTTCCGGGACCGTACGTGAAGCACTGGAAAGCTACAAAAAGGGCGAACTTGTAGCGCTCTCCATAGCGACGGTAAGCTCTCACTCTGGAATGAACAGGAGTTGAAGTCTGTGAAAATTGCCGTAGCAACAGACGGGAATATGGTTGCCGGGCACTTCGGGCGCTGCCCCGAATATACCATAGTGACCGTAGATAACGGCAGGGTGCAAAACTCGATTGTCATCCCTAACCCCGGGCATGAGCCGGGATTTTTGCCGGGTTATCTTGCCCAGCTGGGAATCTCTTGCATCATAGCGGGTGGCATGGGCCCAAGGGCACAAGGGCTTTTCCGTGAAAAGGGCCTTGAGACGGTGGTAGGCGTCTCAGGATATGTAGATGAGGTTGTCAAGGCGTATCTGGCAGGAAACCTCCAGGCCGGCGAAAGCCTCTGCGACCATGATGGGAGCCACCACGACAGGGGTCGCCATTTATGCAGCTGGCACAACCAGGATCGCCGGGCCCAGTAATAAATCGCGGTGATATGATGATCCTCGCAGTAGCCAGTGGAAAGGGAGGCACAGGCAAAACCACTATCGCCGTTAACCTGGCCCTCACCCTCGAAGCGACACTCCACGTGCAGGTCCTGGATTGCGACGTCGAAGAACCTGATTGCCATCTCTTCCTTCGCCCCACCCTTGATATGGCCGAAGGCGTAACGATGCCTGTGCCGGATATCGACAGTTCCCGTTGCAATGGGTGTGGAAGGTGTGCGAAGGTCTGTGCCTTTCATTCCATAATTATGACAGGCAATCAGGCGATTACCTTCCCGGAGCTCTGCCACGGATGTGGAGGATGCAGCCTATTCTGTCCAACAGGCGCTATCTCGGAAAAGCCAGTTGAGATAGGCGTCATAGAAAGCGGGAAAGCCGGAAGGATTGGTTTTGTCCAGGGAAGGCTCAGTGTCGGCTCCGCCCTCGCCCCACCGGTAATCAGGGCCGTAAGGCGAAAGACCATGGGAGACGTCAAAGGCTGGGTCACCATCATCGATGCACCACCAGGCACCTCCTGCCCTGTGGTAAATTCGGTGGCAGGCGTAGATTTCTGCCTGCTGGTTACCGAGCCGACGCCCTTCGGCCTGAATGACCTTATCCTGGCAGTAGGCATGGTAAGACAGCTCGGCGTACCATTCGGAGTGGTCATCAATCGTTCGGGACTCGGTGATCTTGTCTCCATCAAATCGTATTGCCAGCAGGAAGGGATACCTATCCTGCTGGAGATCCCCTTTGATCGGAGGTACGCCGCCTGCTATGCTCGAGGGGGCCGTCTCGTGGAGGAATTCGCTGAGCTCAAACGCGCTTTTAAGGAGCTCTGGCAAAAGATCGAGGAGACTTTAGAAAATGAAAGAACCAAGAGAACTGCTGGTCATTAGCGGCAAGGGTGGCACAGGCAAGACATCCATCGTAGGGGCTTTCGCAACCTTGGCCAAAAACAAGGTATTGGCGGACTGCGATGTAGATGCCGCCGACCTTCACCTTCTCCTGAAGCCTGTAGCTCGTGAAGCCCATGAATTCTGTGGCTCCAGAAAGGCTGTAATAGATCAAGGGAGGTGCGCCGGCTGTGGCAGGTGCGAGCAAGTCTGCCGTTTTCACGCCGTCACCGGGCCTGATGAGCCTAAGGGCAACCACGGCGACATCTACTACGGTCCGAATGATAACTCGGCCAGCCCCTCATACACGATCAACCCAATCTACTGTGAGGGATGCGCCGTATGTTATCACGCTTGCCCACATGGCGCAATAGAGATGGAGGACCACCTCTCAGGCCATTGGTTTGTCTCTGACACCCCCTATGGCCCCCTGGTTCATGCCAGGCTTGGAATCGCCGAAGAAAATTCCGGCAAACTTGTCGCTGAAGTCAGAGAGGCATCCAAGGCTATCGCTGAGGAACACGGGCTGGACTACATAATCATCGACGGCCCACCGGGGATAGGTTGTCCTGTCATATCTTCAATGTCAGGGATAGACCTGGCCCTTGTCGTCACAGAACCGACCATTTCGGGACTACACGACCTCACAAGGGCATTAGAGTTGGCGCAACACTTTGGCGTAAGGGCTGCTGTATGCATAAATAAGCATGACCTTGACCAACGGAAGTCGATGGAAATCGAGGACTATTGCCGTGGTGAAGGGATAGAAGTCTTGGGGAGGATACCTTTTGACGAGGACGTAGTCCGGGCACTGATAAATGGTATTCCCGTGATTGACTATGGAGAAGGTCCAGCAGTAGAAGCCATGAAGGCAATATGGGAAAAATTGGAGCACATTCTGAAGGAGTTTGCTCCCGCCTGACGAATATACTCTTGGTATAACCCCATCGGTTAGGAAAAAAGAAGAATCAACATAGATGCTGGATAGGTGCCCCCCTCTAATGGGGGAGAATAGGGAACCAGGTGCAAGGCCTGGGCGGACGCGCCACTGTAACCGGGGAGCAGCTTCCCAGGGTGCCACCCTGCCGGGGAAGGCGGGAAGGGAGCTATGATCCGGGAGCCAGGAGACCTGCCTATCCGCTGAATTCCAAGGCCTTCGCGAGACGAGGCAAGGAGATGATGACGGTGCTCAAAAAGATAATCAAGAGAGACGGGAGAGTGGTAGATTTTGACCAGGAGAGGATAATCAACGCCATTTTCAAGGCAGGCAAGGCGGTCGGCTGCGAAGATCGACGTCTGGCCTGTGAGCTTTCCAACAAGGTGGTTGATGTTCTTCTCCGGGAGTTTGAAGACAGGATACCTGCGGTCGAGGACGTGCAGGACATCGTCGAGAGGGTGCTGATCGAGCACGGGCAGGCCAAGACGGCCAAGGCATATATCCTTTACCGTAAACAGCACCAAGAACTACGAGAATTCCACAACCTCCTCGTCAATGCCGAGAGGATGATCGAGGATTATGTGGGCGGCCGGGACTGGCAGGTAAATGAAAACAGCAACATGAATTATTCGTTGCAAGGGCTGAATAATCACCTCATATCGGCCCTTACGTCAAGGTACTGGTTGGAGAAGGTCTACCCCGAGGAAGTGCGCGAGGCCCACAAGAGCGGAAGCATCCACATCCACGACTTAAGCCTGCTTGCGCCCTATTGTTGCGGATGGAACATCGCGGACCTCCTGTTACAAGGGTTCGGCGGAGTGGCGCAGAAGATCGAAAGCGCTCCTGCAAAGCATTTCCGCACAGCCCTGGGACAGGTGGTCAATTTCTTTTATACCCTCCAGGGCGAAGCAGCCGGTGCCCAGGCCTTTGCCAACTTCGACACCTATCTCGCGCCTTTCATTGCCTTTGACGGCCTAAGCTATAAGGAAGTCAAGCAGGCAATTCAAGAATTCATCTTCAATCTCAATGTGCCGACTCGCGTAGGCTTTCAAACTCCTTTCGTCAACATCACGATGGATGTCGTGGTCCCCAACATACTGGCGGAAGAGCCCGTCATCATTGGTGGCAAAGTGCAAGATGCCCAATACAGGGACTTTCAAAACGAGATGGATATGCTCAATACGGCCTTTTGCGAAGTGATGATGGAGGGGGATGCCAGGGGGAGGATATTCAGCTTTCCTATCCCAACCTATAACGTCTCGCCGGAATTCGATTGGGATAGCCCGGTGATTACGAAAGTCATGGAAATGACAGCGAAATACGGCATCCCGTATTTCGCTAATTTCATCAACTCGGACCTGTCGCCGGAAGACGTGCGCAGCATGTGCTGCCGCCTCCGCATTGACAACCGTGAACTACGTAGGCGCGGAGGTGGACTTTTCGGGGCAAATCCCCTTACGGGATCGATCGGTGTAGTGACATTGAATATGCCGCGAATTGGCTATCTATCTCGATCAGAGGAGGATTTCCTGAGCCAGGTAAGGAATCTCATGGACCTCGCAAAGCAAAGCCTGCTCATCAAGAGGGAAGTTCTTGAACGGATGACGGAGGCAGGACTCTATCCATACTCTCGTCATTACCTGGATTCCGTAAAAAAGCGCTTCGGCACATACTGGCACAATCATTTCAACACCATAGGCCTGGTCGGGATGAATGAGTCGCTTCTCAACTTCATGGGACGGGACATCACCACGCCGGAAGGTCACAGATTTGCCATAGAAGTCCTGGACTTCATGCGGGAGGTCCTGGTAGAGTACCAGGAGGAAACAGGACAGATGTTCAACCTCGAGGCCACGCCCGCAGAAGGAACGGCGTACAGGCTCGCCAGGTTGGACCGGCAGGCCTACCCCGATATTATTACTGCCGGCAAAGAGGAACCCTACTATACGAATTCCACGCAGCTCCCAGTGGATTTCACCCATGACATCTTTGAGGCCCTAGATCTCCAGGAGGCGCTGCAGGTAAGGTACACGGGCGGCACGGTCTTCCACGGCTTCGTCGGGGAACGAATTGATGACGTGAGCGTGGTGAAGAAGTTGCTCTACAGGGTGATGTCCACCTATAGGGTGCCGTATTTCACCATAACGCCAACATTCAGTATCTGTCCGGAGCACGGCTACATAGCGGGTGAACACCCCACCTGTCCGACATGTGGACGAGAAGCTGAAGTATGGAGCAGAGTAGTAGGCTTCTACAGGCCGGTTCAGAACTGGAACAAGGGCAAGCGGAGTGAATTTGCAGATCGAAAGGAATATGCCATAGGGAGCGGGTCGATACGGTAGTAAGGGGCATCCAGAAAACAAGCCTGGTAGACTTCCCGGGATATATCTCGGCCACCATATTCGTAGGCGGCTGCAATATGAGGTGCCCGTACTGCCACAATAGGGATTTGGTTCTGGAGACTGAGAGCCTCCCAGCGATCCCGGAAGAAGCAGTATTGACCTTCTTGGAGAAAAGAAGGGGCCTCCTGGACGGGATTTGCATCACCGGGGGTGAGCCGACCCTGCAAACGGATCTCATGCCGTTCATAGATCGCGCGAGGGCCCTGGGCCTTAGGATCAAACTGGATACCAATGGCACCAATCCAGCGGTCCTCGATGAGTTGATAGAGAAAAGCACTGTCGACTACATCGCAATGGACATAAAGGCGCCGGGCGACCGCTATGAGGAGGTTACGCGTTCCCGCGTAAGCCTCACCAATATTGAGGCGTCAATCCGGCTCATAAAAGAAAGCCATATAGACTATGAATTCAGGACGACGGTCGCCCCGGGGCTCATCGCGGAGGAAGACCTAATCCGAATAGGCCGGTGGCTGGCAGGCGCCAAGAAGTACGTGCTCCAACAGTATGCGCCGGGTCCGACACTTGACGATGCATTCTCCAGGAGACATCCCTACAGCGGGACCTGGCTTAAAGACGTCGCCCGCAAACTCGAGCCCTTTTTTGAGAGAGTCGAAATAAGGGGAATCTCTCCCGCTCTTGCTGTGTGACCCTGTGCAGATGCGTATAGACCCGTAGAGATGCTAGAGGTCGACCCTCACCACGTCCCTGTCCATCTTGTCCATGCAGCGATTGAGCTTCCTTACGAGTTCATGATCGTCGGACATGGCGAGCTTGACCTGCCGGATGAGGTCGATTGCGCGCCTGAAAGCCATTACTATGTCTCCCTCGTCGAGGGGTTCAAAAGAGAGCATGCCGCGGAGTGCCTTAGCAGGGATGCCTACCAATTCTTCATAATGGCGCAACAATCCAATGCTCCAGGGGGTCACCGCAGCAACCGCCATTATATCAGCAAATTCGGCCCCTCTGCTCCACATGTAGGCGAGAGCTGAGAGGCTCGGGTCAAATATGACGGTAGAAGCCCCGAGCTCCTGGACCTCCGCCTTCTGGATGAACCGGGCGATGGCCAGCACCCTGTCAAGATCAAAGGGCGCCCTCCTGACCGGGGTCACCTCCCTCCTGGATTCATAATCTATGGCCACCGCAAGGGCGTTTATCTGGTCTTCATCGAGCTGATGGAACATCCCGTCCGCGATCAATTCTGTAACCAGGAGTTCCTGCACGTTGATACGTGATGCGATCCTGCCCTTCTCGGTCAGCATGGCCCATGCGGAATCAGCCGGCTGGCCTTCGATATATCCGAGACGACTGAGCAGCCGGACCTTTGCATCAAACTCCACCATCAGGTGACCGGAAGGGGTAAGCATTGAAAGCTCATTCCGGAGTTGTGAGATCTTCCTCTCAAGACGCCGTAACTGCTTGAAATAAGCCTTATCTTCACGGACAGCTTCGCCCGTAAAACCGACCTTGCCTCGTGCATCTTCATCGGCGCCGAGCTTTTCCCGCTTTGCCTCGGCGGATTCAAGCTGTTCCTCCAGTTCCTCAACACGGCGCCGCCTCTGATAGGCTGCGAAGCTCTTGTCCAAAAGAGTCTGTATCTCATCCCTGTCATAATTGGAAACCAGGTTTAGCACCGTATTGTAGGAAAGCTTGAACTGGCTTTCAAGGTCCTCTATTTTGCGTTCGTCGTAGGTAGGAAACTGTTCCCTGCGAAAGCAACTGAGATCAGCCAGCGTAAAGACATACCCGCGGCTGTCGATTCCACGCCTCCCCGCCCTGCCCGCCATCTGAAAGTACTCCTGGTGCGTCATGGGCCTGAAGCCTATCCCGTCGAATTTTTCCGGCGAATCGAAGCATACCGTCTTGACGGGGAGGTTTACTCCCAGCGCAAAGGTCTCGGTGCAATAGAGCACCGAGATCTTATGTTGCGCAAAGAGTTCCTCGACAATCTCCTTGAGGACCGGCAGTAGCCCCGCATGATGAAACCCGATCCCTCTGGAAAGAACCTGCCGGAGGGCCTTGCAGCTCGCCATCCCTTCGATTCCTAGCCCCTCGATCTTGCTATCGAAAAACTGCCTGACCCTGCGCCGGTCATCCCCCTTTAAGAATGAGTATGACTGGGCCAACTCACGGGCTTTGATCTCGCACTGCCGCCTGCTGAAGAGAAAGTACAGGCATGGCAAGAGATCAGGCGAGAGGTATTTGATGAGATCAAGGTGCGTTGTGGAAGGCAAGAGCGCACGTCTGAACCTTAGCCTATCATAGTGCTTGACCAGCTTGTTAATGGTGGTGGGCCCCATGCTCTTCTCAAATACATAGTGATCCAGGGGCACCGGACGCTCCTGATGCCGGACTACCCTCACCTTTTCCCCGCGCACTTCCGACATCCACCTTGCGAGATCAGTGGCATTCGGAATGGTTGCGCTGAGACCCAGGATCCTGATTTGCTTGGGCAAAAAGATAATGGCTTCTTCCCAGACGCTCCCGCGCTCCTCATTGCCGATGTAATGGATCTCGTCGAAGATGACGTGGGAGACGCCCTCAAGCCTATAAACGTCAGTATGCAAGATATTGCGTAGGATCTCGGTGGTCATGACCAGGATTGGGGCAGAGTCGTTGATCACCACATCCCCGGTCACTATCCCGATCTTATCGGCCCCGTGCAAGGCCTTGAAATCTTTATACTTTTGATTGCTCAGCGCCTTTATGGGCGCGGTGTATATCGCCCTATCTTGACGGGAGATGACCTGTTCTATGAGGTAGTCTGCGATCAGGGTCTTGCCTGCCCCGGTTGGGGCGGAGACAAGGACCGACTGCCCCTCCATGAGGCTCCTGATGGCCTCCTCCTGAAACTCGTCAAGAATGACGCCTCGATATTCAACGACGGCTTCCACATCTCTTGCGCGGTTGTCGAGTGCCTGATTGTCGAGTCCGACCTCCAACCCCTCCTCCTTGTCAATGGCCGGGCCGTGGCCTTCATTTAGCATAGCACTTTCCCTGCCGTGTTATTATATCATTAGAGGGAATAAATGGCAATAGAAAACTTCAAGCCAATCTCCCCAACTGATTGAGATATTGGGGTGGTGGACAAACTAAGACCCGAAGATAGCCGTGCTTTGTCTCCTGGCAGGACGATAGATTCGGAACGGCGGGATTTGCGCCTGCGGCTATATGAATACAACCCTTCGGAGTTGATGCGCCATGTCACACAACATATCAGATAATGGGGGAAATGACGGTGCCGGAGATCAACGGAATGGAGATCAGCGGAACGCATCCAGCAGCCGGGACATCGCCGCGCGGGTCGTGAATGCCCTCGAAAATGACGAGGGTATGCGCCCCTACGGGATCAAGGCTGAGGCTTACGGTCAAAAGGTCCGCCTCTGGGGAATTGTGGACGTGCTGGCCGAAAAGCAGCGGGCCGAGCAGATAGCTCTAAGCGTCCCCGGAGTGGAAGAGGTGGTGAATGATCTCACCATTTCCACGGACGGGAGGATTACCGATTCCGGGACGGCCTTTGAGGCTATGGAGGAGCTTGCCCTTGAACCCGGAGTCGACCTGAAACGGGTGGGGGCTCGCTCAGAGGGAGGCACCGTGATACTGGAAGGCAGGGTGGAGGACCAGGAGGAGAAGGACGCTGCAATGCGGGCGGCCTCAAAGTCCCGTGGGGCCCGGAATGTGGTGAGCAGGTTGAAGGTCGAAAAGGCTGATAAGTGAAGATAGAGGTGTACGTCGATCATTGCCATGGCCACTCTGTCGACATATTGGCAGAGAAGCCAAGGGGTGTACTCATTGTTCCAACGGTCTTTACCCGCGGTCTTTACCCGCCGGGAAAATAGATGAAGGGCCCTTAAGAGCCTCTCCCTTCTATAAGGCGGTACAAAAAGACGGTATCAGGATATGATTGACGAAGCAACAAGGGCGCTCCAACACTAAACTGCGAGCGGGGTGTTGCGAGCAGTATACTGGATATAACAAGCCTGGATAACCCCGGCAAAGAGGCACGTGTACCTCACGACTTCTCCGGCGGCCCATCAGGGCCACCGTGTCCCCGCTGCTGCCATCTGCACGGCCTCCCCTCGGGGCCACGTACGGCGTCGCCGTCTACTCGGTAGACGCGGGGCGCCCCGCAGCGAGGACATGACATATCTATCCCGCGCTGCCCTGTGCCGTATGGTACCTCAAATTCCTGCTCGCACTCCGGGCAGCGGAATCGACGCATGGCCACCCGATAGGTACCACCTTCTATCCTGACGGCCTTCCCCTGGGTAAGGGCTTCCGCTACTTTACGCCTTGCTGATTCCAATACTCGCTGGAAAGTGGGCCTCGAAACCTGCATGTGCTCGGCGCATTCTTCTTGCTCCAAGTCCTCAAGGTCCTTTAGCCTGAGGGCTTCCAGCTCCTCCACCGTAAGTACAACCTCTTCCAATGCCCGCAGGGGCACCCCTGCGGGCTTGAACACGGTCACCTCGGGTACAAATTCAACTCTCCTGAACTTGGTCGGCCTTGGCACCCTCTCAACCCCGATCCTCGATCATCACTATCCCCTTCACTAATGTAATTTTATCCCTTGATCCTGTTTCACGCAAACCCGAGAATGCGTGGGCTTGCCAGGGGTATGTTCTGGTCAAGAATCGGCAGGTAAACATTGAGGAGCTGCCCGGTGCTACTGGGCTCGCCTTTCGAGCCAGCCGACCTTTAGCCGGCGCTCTATTAGCCAAACTATTGTGGGCACAAAGATCAACTGGATTATGATTCCCGGCAGGCTTCCCACGATCCCCCCAGTAATGGGATAGAATACCGGAATCGCCTTGAGCCCAAACATGGGCAGGAGGTACGCCCCGAGCAGTCCGTACACGACCCTGCCGGCTATCATGGCCACCACGAGCGATAATACGAGGTTTTGCCTGAGAACACGGTAAAGAAGCCCTGCCAGAAACCCATACACGGCCAACTCCACCGTCATCATCTGGGCCTTGGGCGGCATAAGGGGTGGCATTCCTGTCAGGAAGGCGCTCAGCAAGGGTGTTACCAGGCCGACAACGCAGCCAACGGCAGGACCGATGAGAAACCCTGCCAGGAGGATTGGGATATGCATGGGAAGGAAGACCGGCCCTGCTCCGATGGAATGAAATAACATCGGGAAGATGATCCCCAGGGCTACAAAAAGTGCGCCCCACGTGAGATTACGCAATTCCGACCGTACCATGACTTTGAAGCCCTCCTCAGCTTGTTTGCCCTCCGCTCCAGCCTGGAGTGACGGCGGGGAACAGAGACCATCATCCTTGTTCCCTCTTCCCCCAGGTGGGCAAGACTAATATTACCCCCGCGGGACAAACAAAAAAGCCGCGAGGCCATCCCCGCCTACTGACAAGGATGAACAGACCTTCGTGGCCTGGGCTTCCAGTATTCATATTCACAAGACACGTGAACCCGTGAACCGCATTGCCCCGTTGCGAACTGCATCAACTTTGCAGCCAAATCAGCAAGCACAAGTCATTAACGCAACATCTCTCGCACCTGCTGTACCAACGCCTCAATCTGATGAGGCAGGGGCTGCGGCTCTACACCGACGATGTCTACGCGACACCGGTTCATGGGAATAAGAAGCTTCCTGGCCTTGCTGGAAGCAATGGCTTCAGCCATCCTGGGAGTGAGCTCGCCCAACATCGAATTCGCCAGTACAACACCAATCGGGCCCAGGATCACATCGACGGTTTCTACCGTACGGACCACTGCGTTCTCGCCCGTGGCCCCCTCGTCAGCTCCGGCTTTCAGCATCGCTCCCGTAGCCAGAGCGTTAGTCCCGAGGGCGATGATCTCAACGCGACTCAACTCCTCTTGAGTAAGGTCTTTCCTGAGCCTCTCGATTATGCTCTTCCCGATACCTCCCCCCTGTCCATCAATTACGGCAATACGCATGTGCAGTGCTCCCTTACCATTGCTCCAGGCCTGCTTCAATTGCAGGCCGGGTCCTCTGATACAGGTATATTCGCTGCTCGAACTCAGATTCCTCTCAGGCCTTCCACTGAGAGAGGTAACGCACCTGTTCTTCGGTCAAATCGTCTATCGAAATCCCGGCGGTCTTGAGCTTTATCCGGGCAATCCGCTGGTCTATCTCGTCCGGCACAGGCACAAGACGCGCCGGGAGCTTCCTAGCATTGCAGGCGCAGTATTCGAGTGCGAGGGCCTGTACGGCGAAGGAGAGGTCCATGATCTCCACCGGGTGCCCATCGCCCGCCGCAAGGTTGACCAGGCGGCCCTGTGCTATCAGGTATATCTTCCTCCCGTCGGGAAATG
>DUSO01000136.1 GCA_012842565.1 Bacillota bacterium | reverse complement strand
TGCTTTCCGTGCGTAACCGTGTCGCTCCCGCCCCCACGGGGTCCAGGATTACGGGGATAGACCGCGCATTCGCGGCCCTGCCGGCAAGGACCATCGCATCGACAAGATCAGGCGTAAGGGTACCGATGTTGAGCACAAGAGCCCTTGCCGCTCCGGCCATCTCTTCTACTTCTTCCGGTGCATATGCCATTACAGGAGAGGCCCCTGCGGCGAGGGTGGCATTTGCCGTGACTTGGGTAACTACCAGGTTCGTAATGTGATGTACAAGGGGGACCTCGCTTCTTACCCTTTGAAATACCTCCACGATGCGGTCTCTCATGGTTTTCGCGCTCCTCTCGTTTTGTATGCCATAGCCTGACGAGGACACCGCGGCCCGGCCGACGTCAGCACAGGCCATTATCCCCCTAACTTGGCCTCCGGAAATAGAAGTGATTGGTCGGGCCGTGGCCGTGGCCCAGAGACAGAGAATTTGCAATGGCCCAGGTTATATAATCCTTTGCCTTGAATAACGCCTCCGGCACCTCAAGGCCGAGCGCCAGGTAGGCCGCTATGGCTGAAGAAAACGTGCAGCCGGTCCCATGGGTATTCGCGGTCTCACACCTCTGGGCCGACAACTCGATGAACTCCTCGCCATTGAACGCAATGTCTACGGAGTATTCGGACTCGTGCACCAGATGTCCTCCCTTTACCACAACCCATTCAGGACCCAGGTCTTTTAGCCTCCGGGCCGCGAGCCTCGCTTCATCCGCCGTGGTGATGTTTGTTCCGAGGATTGCCTCAGCCTCGGGGATATTGGGGGTGACTACAGTAGCCAGGGGCAAGAGCTGTCTTATGAGTGTGTGCCTCGCGTTTTCTTCGAGCAGCGGCACACGACTCTTACTGACCATCACAGGGTCAATTACCAGGTTAGGTATAGAATGGCGCTTTACACTATCCGCTACAGCCTCGATAATGGCACTGTTGGCCAGCATGCCGGTCTTAGCTGCGCTGATCTCAAAGTCAGTTGCCACTGCGTCTATCTGAGCCACAACGAAGTCCGGGTCCAGGACATAGACGCCGGGTACCCCGACAGTATTTTGCGCGGTTACCGCGGTCAAGGCGGCGGCACCGAATACCCCGAGAGACGTAAAGGTCTTGATGTCTGCCTCGATCCCCGCCCCTCCTCCGCTGTCGGAACCGGCAATGGTCAAGACAACGGGCACGGTCGCAGGCTCAGTCCTCTCGCACCACGGTGTCTGGTACCTCGACATTTTCATCGGGCATCCACCCCCTTTGTCCGCCGGCTCTCGCCAGCCGCGGCCAATGCCATTTCCGCCAGGTAAAGGCCGCTCGCAGTCATGAAGCTTGGGATCGAAGCGCCGAGCCAGAAGCCGGTTCTTGTACATACATAGTAGATCAGTACTCCGATGATCCAGGCTACTATGGCCGCCGGGTTTACCCCGGAGGTATACCAGTAGGCCCCTCCTCGCTTGAAAAGGTCTTGCGTTGCAAGTTTTCTCCGTCTGAGTACGAAATAATCCGCCAGCACTATCCCGAATAATGGCACAAAGACCCCGCCAATGAACAGGAGGAAGTTCTCATACCGCTCAATTGGGAAAAAAAGCGCAACAAGGGTGCCGAGAGCGCCTGCCGCCAGGATGAGATGGCGCTCGCGCAGCTTAGGGAGGAGATTCTGTATAGAGACAGCGGTAGAGTATACGTCGAGGAAAGCTGTTGTGAGTGTTGAGAACGCCACTACAAACAGGGCAGCAGCGCCCATCCCAAGAGTAGTAAGCGTTGCAATGATATCGGCCTTTCCTGTAGCGAGAGCGGCAGCGAGCCCTAGCGTATACATGAGGGAGCTCGAGACGAAGTAACCCGTCCAGGTCCCGCAGAATGCTCCTCGTGTCGACCTGCCGAATCTGGAATAGTCTGCTACCAGGGGGAGCCATGATAGTGGCATTGCTATGACAAGATCGCAAGCCAGCCCGAAGCTCATCGTCCCCGTTCGCGGCACTGTTAAGAGTCCCCTCAAACCGACTGTTGAAAGGATTATGTAGCCTATATACCCGCAGATCACCAGGAGAAGGGCGGAAACAACGGACTGGAGCCACTTCCATCCCTCTCTGCCGACCCAGGCCCATGCAGTTGTAGCAATGCCTATTATGACCACCCAGACGGGGTAATTCGAAAAGTCGAGCATCTCCTTGCTTATGGTATCCAGCGATCTCGCTGCCACCACCAGCATGACGGCAGTCCAGCCCACGAGCTGAAGGGCGTTGAACGCCGTTGCCAGGTACGACCCGCGGACACCAAAGGACGGCCTTACCGACACCATCGACGGTATTCCGTGATCCGTCCCGATCACGCCGCCCATTGAGAAGAGCGTGTTGCCTACGAGATGGCCCAGCACGTTCGCTGTAATGCCGGCTATGAGTCCGACGGGGGCGAGGAACCCGCCTGCCAGCACCTCGGCCAGTGATATCCCCGCGCCGGCCCATATGAAGAAGAACGCGATGGGGCCCAGGTTGCGTTTCTCTCCCGGGATCGGCTCAATTTCCACCATTTGATTCACCCCCATGGTCGAGTCGCCTTCCATGAAGGGCGCACAAGCGAAAGAGCCATGCCCCTGAAGGACACGGCTCCTCTTGTAAAACCTCGGCATGAGCCAGCAACATATGCTATCTCTCAAGCCGGCCGTTTTCCTACGGTGGCATTACCCACATCAGGTTCAAAGGGTTCCAGCGTACCGCTGTCTCAGCTCCGGCCGCGCGAAAAACCTCGCGGCCTTTGCGCCCCCACGGACCGACTGTGTATTTCATTTTCACTTCCGATTCTACCCGTATATGGATCGTCTGTCAATGGTACTTGGAAGTAGGGTACGTGTCAAGAACAGTGGGGCAGTCTTCCCCTTGATTTGAGGTTTGCTTTCTTATCGGGGGCCCGGTCACACGACACGAAGGATGCAGATTCGGTGAGCCTCTCGCGGGAAGCCTAGACCAGGCG
>DUSO01000135.1 GCA_012842565.1 Bacillota bacterium | reverse complement strand
TGAGCATCCACGCGAATTCCTTTCTCGCGCCCGAGCCTAACGGGACCGAGACCTTTTTCTACGGGGTAGCTTCGGAAAGCCAGCGCCTTGCAGGCTGTGTTCATAGCACCCTGGTGGCATCACTGGGCCTGCGGGACCGTAATGTCAAGGAGCGAGAGCTTTATTTGCTGCGAGAGGTAAGGGTCCCGTCGTGCCTTGTGGAAGTTGCGTTTGCCTCGAATATCGAGGAAGAGATATTGATGATGAGCCCCAATTTTAGGCAAAAAGCCGCCTCCGCCATATTCGAAGGTCTCCAGAAGTACTTCAAGGCGCAGTGACCTCGGCGTTCCCAGCCCCGGCGATCCCGGCCGTGTTAACACCGAGCCGCGTGTGATACAATATAGTATAATTTGCAGGACCGTTGAAGCTCATCCGGGGATTCACCTCATTACGCCGGGACTTATCTAATAGGGCACGGTGTTATCAGGGGCCCGGTATGTTGGGATTTGGCTGGTGGAGGTGCTTCATTTGAACTTGTCGCCTATTGGGGTATACGATTCGGGACTTGGCGGGCTTACGGTAGTGCGTGCGCTTAAGCGTGTGCTGCCCGGGGAAAAGATTATCTACCTCGGCGACACGGCACGCGTCCCCTACGGCAGGCGTCCCGCCCAGGAGATAAGGCGATTTGCCATCGAGATAACGGACTTCCTTGTAAGTCAGGGAGCCAAAATGGTGGTCGTGGCGTGCAACACGTCGTCGGCGCTGGCGTTGGAATACTTGAGGCAGCAGCGTAGGGTGCCTTCCGTAGGGATGATCGACCCCGGAGCAAGGGCTGCGGTAAGGGCAACGCCTAGTGGCAGGATTGGCTTGATAGCCACCGAAAGTACCATCAAGAGCGGCGCTTATAACGAAGCCATCCGGCGGCTTGCCCCCGGTGCAACTATCATGGGCGTAGCCTGCCCGGCGCTTGTGCCTTTAATAGAGGCTGGCAGGATAGAAGGCCAGGAACTGGTTCACGCTCTTGAAATCTATCTTGAGCCATTCAAACGGGGTGCCGTGGATACGGTGCTTCTTGGATGTACTCATTATCCATTCATAGAATCGCAGATCAGGCGGATTTTGGGCCCAGGCGTAGCGACGGTAGATCCCGCTAATGAGGTCGCCCTTGCGGTCTACCGGGCCCTGAATGACCTTGGATTACTGGCGGCAATGGAGGCTGGAGGGGCCAGCCACCATGATAGCATTGCATCTACCGGGGACGTGAAGTTTTACGTTACGGGTGATCCGGAAGGGTTTTCCCGGGTTGCTTCTCGGCTCACGGGCCTCCCCATCAGGGCTAGGAAGGTCTCGTTGACCTCGCCGAGCAGTCGATCTGGGGTCGGGGAGACGAGTGATGCGATGGAGATGTTCGCCACTACCTTTCAGGTATCGGGGATGAATTGACAAGATGAGACCAGACGGCAGAGAGCCTGGACAGATGAGGCCGGTCAAGATAACGCGAGGATATTTGAAACATGCAGAAGGATCCGCATTGATTGAAGTGGGGGATACTAAGGTCATATGTTCGGCAAGCCTTGAGAATCGCGTGCCCCAGTTTCTGAGGGGCACGGGGCAAGGCTGGATTACAGCAGAATATGGGATGTTGCCCCGGTCAACCCTCGAGCGGACCCCCAGGGAGGTATCCAAGGGAAGGGTAGGAGGGCGTACCTGCGAGATACAGAGGCTGATCGGCCGGGCGCTCCGAGCAGTGGTAGATCTAAAGTGCTTAGGGGAATGGACTATCTGGATAGACTGTGATGTCATACAGGCGGACGGGGGGACAAGGACGGCTTCGATCACAGGCTCCTTCATAGCTATGGTCGACGCCCTCGAACGATTGGAGAAAGCCATTTCCGGGGAAAGCGGTCAAAGCCCATTCGGGAAGAGATTGCCAGTCGCCGATTTCGTAGCCGCGACTTCTGTTGGAATAGTCGATGGGGTCGAGGTCCTAGACCTCTGCTACCTCGAAGATTCGAAGGCTGGGGTAGATCTAAATCTAGTCATGACAGGCTCGGGCCGGCTGGTTGAAATACAAGGGACGGCCGAGGGAAAACCATTTAGCAAGGCACAGCTTGACCGGCTCATCCGGCTCGGTCATGACGGAATCAAGGAACTGATTGCAATGCAAAGGGACATCCTGGGCGATCTGGGCAGGAGGATTGGTTAAGGAAGATGCCGGAGGGAGAGTATCTAGTCATAGCTACGAGAAACCGGGGGAAAGTCTCTGAGATCCAGAAGATTCTATGTATCCCGGGGCTTAAGCTGCTCTCGGTCGCTGACTTTCCCGGCCTGCCTGAGGTAGAAGAGGACGGGCTGACTTACACCGAAAACGCCATAAAGAAGGCACGGGTGGTAGCGGAGTATAGCGGGTATCCATCCCTGGCGGATGACTCGGGCCTCGAGGTAGATTGCCTTGATGGCAGGCCCGGCGTGATGTCTGCCAGGTTTGCGGGGGTACCATGCGATGACCAGGCAAATATAAGAAAGCTACTGGCACTTATGAAGGATATCCCGCCCGAGCGGAGGACGGCCCGGTTTAGGTGTGTTGTGGCCTTTACTACGCCCGGTGGCGAGACGATAACCAGGGAGGGGACATGTGAGGGTTTCATAACGGAATCGCCCCGGGGAACCCGCGGGTTTGGGTATGATCCTATCTTTTTAGTTCCCCATCTCGGCAAGACCTTCGGTGAGATTGACGAAGATGTCAAGAACATGGTAAGCCACCGGGCGCGGGCTCTTGGCGCGATCAGGTTTGACATATGTCAGGCATTAGGTTACAATATCTTTGCCGGTAATCCGGGTAATAATGCCTGCCGGTAACCCGGGTGCGTGCCGGCGGACCGGGGCGTAGCGCAGCTTGGTTTAGCGCGCCTGCCTTGGGCGCAGGAGGTCGGAGGTTCAAATCCTCTCGCCCCGACCATATCATCCCGGGCCTCGTGAGTCATATTCTGTCATGTCGGCACGGATATGCCCTGTATAAGTAAGTATGTGAGATATGGACGGAGTAGAGTTAACATTTTCCTCCCCCGCCTTCTGCAGGACCTCTAATCCGAGCCGGAATCCTGACAGTGTTTCGAGCGACTGTGCTGAGCTCCGCGAGCAGTGTAGGCAAACCGTGGATTGGGTGCCGTCCTCCTGTTCACGGTGGTGGACCTTCCTTCCCGCTGCGGCTGAAAGAATCGCTTGCCTCACAGGGGAATAGTAATGGGCTATTCGGTCGGCCTGACACTGCTTGCAGCCCTGTTTGTCTCCATACCCGTCGCAGCCATAGCCTGAATGACAAGATAGGGCTTGGAGGGAGGCCCGGAATGGTGTTCAGTCACTTCCCCCACAGTTAGTCGAATTTGAAGCCTTCATCAAGGAAAACGGCTATACAGGCTTCGACCACATCGGGGTCGTATAGCGAACCCTTGTGTTCTTCGATTTCCTGTAGAGCCCTGTCGAGTCCGAGCCCAGGGCGGTATGGACGATGGGAAGATATGGCCTCCACGACATCTGCGACGCCCAATATTCTTGCTTCGAGGCTTATCTCTTCGCCTTTAAGCCCTTCCGGGTAGCCTGAGCCGTCCAGCCTTTCGTGGTGCTGAAGTATGACCCCAGCCACAGGCCAGGGGAACCTCACTCCTTCAAGGATCCTCTGTCCTGTTTCAGGGTGGCATTTTATGAGGGAAAACTCATGGCTGGTAAGTCGGCCTGGTTTGCTCAATATCTCGATCGGGACCGAAATTTTACCAACATCGTGAAGCAGGCCCGCAATGCGGATCCCCTCCACTTGTGATTCATCGAGGCCCATTTTCCTTGCTATCGCGCTGGCAAGTTTAGAGACCCTTTGCTGGTGTCCACTCGTATACGGGTCTCTTGCCTCGCTCATCAGAGCGATTACCTCCACCGTCTTAGTCAGCCCTTCGCGGAGCTCGCTGACGGTCCGTTTGAGCTCTTCTTCCAGACGCAAGGATTTGAGGCCAATGGCTATGTCCTGGGCGACCTCGACCAGAAAGCCTATCTCCATTTGCCCGAAGGCGTTCTTCTCTGAGGAGTAGACATTTAGCGCCCCTATTGTTTCCTCGTTGTGTGAAATGGGAATGGCAATGCTTGAGGCAAATCCCTGTCTTGTGGCTTCCTCGCACCATGGATCATATCTTGAGTCACTCGTTTCTGAAATATCACTCATGAGGACCGGACGTCCGGTTTTTATAGCTGTTCCTGTGGGGCCCTTGCCGAATTCGGACTCGTCCCAGGTGATCCTGACCTTGTGAAGATAACCTCCGCCTGTCCCGGCGCTCGCCACGGGACGGACATCAAAACTGCCCTTTTCGACAATGCCGACCCATACAAACTTTATATAGTCGAGCCTTGTGAGGAGGTCGCAGATCCCTTGAAAAAGCTCTCCGTCATTTCTTGCCGATAACAACAACCGATTCATCCTGTTGAGGATTATCGCCTGGGATAGTAAGCGAGTAACCTTCGGCTTTTCATATATTCCCTCTTCATGGATTTTTTCCATTAAACTCACGAAATCTGGCAGAAATCCATCGAGGAGCATCTGGCGAGAACCTGTGACCCCTTTACAAATGAGGATGACCGGCTGCAATCCTGATTGACACGGACCTTGTTTTCAGTAACTATACCTCATTTTACAACAGGCCTAAAAGCTGAGGGTGTAGATTCCTCACACGGCGTCGGGTACCATGCATATCTTGGAGACCCGTTTCTAGTTGACAGGGTTGTGAGAACGGGCATTTTAGCGTGTGGTATGGCGGAAAGGGATCATTTCCCCAGCCGGGACCCCCCAGCTTTTCTGCTCAACATAGATTATATCCCGGTGGCCCCGCATTTTCAACA
Source organism: Bacillota bacterium (assembly GCA_012842565.1). Taxonomy (GTDB): domain Bacteria; phylum Bacillota; class SHA-98; order Ch115; family Ch115; genus DUSO01. Next base: position 142 of record DUSO01000135.1, on the reverse strand, counting down.
CGAACCCTGGGTGTCGTACGTGTCAAGAACAGTGGGGCAGTCTTCCCCTTGATTTGAGGTTTGCTTTCTTATCGGGGGCCCGGTCACACGACACGAAGGATGCAGATTCGGTGAGCCTCTCGCGGGAAGCCTAGACCAGGCG
>DUSO01000134.1 GCA_012842565.1 Bacillota bacterium | reverse complement strand
TCAAGGCTGGTTGTTGTACCGGTACTTGCTGGCATAGAGACCTCGCCTTCTTAACAGGGAAGTTCGAGGTCTCTATATTTCTACCCCAAGACCCCGGTCTCCTGCCCCACTACATTTTACACGAACCGCTCCTGTCGCTATATCTCGACGCTACATAACCGCGTGTTATCGACACAGCCGCATCTCTCCAGCCAGAGACCCGGTCGCCTGTTATGGATGCCCGCTGTGGCCGCCTTCTCCTTCATCTCCACCGCCGTCTTTGCGGAATCCCGATTTAGGCGGGAAACGCGGCGAGTGAATGACTGTTATGCTCTCGAGGACGATCTCGGTCTCCTGAGTCCCGCGCCCCTTGCGAATTCGCACCTCGGCATGGGGTATAACGACTGAGACCTCATGCGGGAGATCCGAGGTGAACCACCGCCTTAAGATGAGGTTTAGCTCGCTTAGCGATACGCCGATCTCATCCAGCGTTGTCGGGCAACATTTGAGCCCTGCCCCGGACTCGAGTCCGGGTGCCTTTGCTGAGTTTCTGCGGGGCCCCGCACCGTGCAGGATTTTGACGACAGGGCGAACGGCCTTCATGGCGGGCCCTGAAGGACAGGCAGCCCCACCCTCGACAGCAGGGCCCGCGACTGGACGACAATTCCAGCGCGCCTGCGCCCAGCGATCCCGCGCCCAGTCAAGAGGGGCCCTGACCAGGCCCTTTAATCCAGACCACATAAGATAATGCCCTCCTGGTTTAGGTTATGCCCCAGGAAGGCGTTGCGACAAACACAGAATGGCAGTCGGGGCGGCAGTTGGGGCCCTGCTGTCAGCCTTCAGCGCAAAGGCCGGACATTACTGCCGGCCTTTGTGCTGAGGAGGTTTTGGCATGCACGGGACTGCTAGCGCGTTTTGGGCCTGAGCCGGGCCGCGCGAGGCGGCCGGGTCATGGGGACGGGCCAATCAGGAAATAGTCAAGTGGTGGCTATGACGTGGGCTCTGCCGGCATCTCCCCCAGGGTGACCGCCACAAGCCTCACGCCGCCGCTACGCCAGATCTTGAGGATGACCCTGTCACCAATCTTCTTGGCCCTTATCATGTCGGCAAGGCGTGAAGAATTCTCCACCTGCTTGCCATCGACCTCACGAATTACATCGCCGGATGCGAGGCCCGCCTTTTCAGCAGGGCTGTTCGGTTGCACCTCTGTTACGACTGCACCCTTGGTATCGGGCAGGCCGAGGGCGTCCGCCAGGTCCTTGGTGAGGTCCTGCATATATATTCCAATCCATGGCCTTAAGACCTTTCCCTTGGTTATGAGGTCGTTGAGAACGCTCTTTGCCTGGTTTATCGGGATCGCAAAGCCGATGCCCTGCGCGTATGGGATAATCGCAGTGTTGATCCCTATTACCCGTCCCTGGATGTCCACCAGTGGTCCGCCGCTATTGCCGGGATTGATCGCAGCATCAGTCTGGATGTAGCTCCCCGGTTGCCGCGGGTCATCCAGCGAACGTGCCACGCCGCTGATGATGCCGGCGGTAACGGTTCTCTGAAGCTCATAAGGGTTGCCGATGGCTATCACTATGCTGCCGGGCCGCAGATTGCTCGAGTCGCCCAGCTCAACCGTGGGGAGATTGGAGGCATTGATCTTCACCACCGCAAGGTCATACATGGGATCCTGCCCCACAAGCTTCCCGTCCAGCTTCCGCCCATCTGCGAGGGTGACCTTGATTTCTGAGGCCTTTTCCACCACGTGCTTGTTTGTAAGGATGTACCCATCCGGCTTGATGATAAAGCCTGACCCTTGCGCTGGCACAACCCTCTTTCTAGGCTGGGGAGACTCACCAAAGAAGAACCTGAAGAAATCGTCGTCAAATGGAAATACTGACGATACCTGGACAGTCCGCTTTGTATCGATGTTGACGACGGCCTGGGATACCCTTTCCGCCACGTCGGCGATGGTATTCTCCCCCAACACCTGGCCTGCGATGCCCGATACCGCTACCTGTTTGGGGGTTGCCTCTGTGGCATATGTCGGCCTCTCACGTGTCAATTGCACTACGACAATTGAGGTAATCAAGGAACATATTATGGCCACGACTGCATATGGCAAATACCGGCTTTTGATCTCTTTCCAGTTCATATCGATACCTCCTGACCAAGGTATTTCTTTGCGTGTTTACTCTCCCAGGCGCTCCCTGACCGCGCCCGGGCGGTCGACCACTCGCCTATTTCCGGAAGAACAGAAACAGGAGCCTTTCTGTAAGAGAACTCACTATACCCTCCCCGGGATTTCCTTTGCCTTGAGCGTACACTGATTCAGCCATCTTGACCATGGTTTCACCATCCACGTTGCCGACAAGGAAGAAATCCCTCCCTCCAGCTCTCCATCTTAAGATATTAGCCCGCGGTCGCTGGACCAGGTCAGCCCGGGTGTCGTTTACTTCGACCGTGGTTGCATCCTCCAGTCGCACTTGTGACCTGCTGGGCAAGACCGTCTGGAAGAAGGATACCACACCCAGGCCGTCAAAATATTGCAGGTGAACACACTCTATGTCGCCAAGCCTTACAATCGCACCGCCCTCCAGCACGTAGCCCTCCGCCGAGAAGGAAGGGATCAGGATATCTTGTCCCAGTGCTGCACGGAGGGTATGCGGGGGCACGAGCTCCGGCAGCCCCGGCTGTGTCAACACTCTTGTCCCTTCCGGGGGCGTAAACTCGAACATGCTACCGGGTATACCAGAAAGAAATGCTATCTGTGCATAATAGGAAAGGAACGTCAGTTCTCCCCTGGTATTATATTCCTCCATTCTCAATACTACAGGTTTTTCAGAGTCTACCCATATCCTTCGCTCAGGATTCCCGCTGTGCCGCGGGAGCAACAAGATCGAATATGCTTCTCGAGAAGCCACGAGGGCTCGTCCGAGGAGCCTTATACTGTAATTGTTTTGCAGGAGGTCGAGGTTCTGCTGGGAGAACTCGTCCCCCGGAAGCTTAAGGCCTCTCGATTTCGAGTCAAATGGCTGCACTACTGCCAATCTTTTCGACGGCACGTAACTCCATATCTTGTATCCATCGCAGACCACCACCCGGTAGGGGGATGCCGCTGAGGGCAGGTATTCAATCCTGAGTCGCGAGGCTCCCTGCCGGGTGACCCTGGCGATACTGGCTCTCGCGCCTCTACCGGACCACAGTATTATGACCTGAGTGCCCTTATATGTCAAGCTCTCATCCTCGCGCGCTAACCGCCTCAGGAGTGCCAGGGCCAGCTCGGTTCCCAGAGAGCCTTCACGACTTTCGTGGGATAACCGTGCTACCGGAGCTACCGGGGGCCCTGACTCGACGCTTTCGCCATGAGCTACGGGCGCGTAAAGCCAGAGCAGGGCGACGACGGCCACAGCCAGGATAAGTGCCAATAGCCTTTTCAGCATAGCCACCCGTATCACCCCGGCATCAGGGCAACGATCCCCATGGCTCGGCACTTAGCTCAATCGTGACGGGGGCTGCGGCAGGCCCGGGTGCCCCATGTCCGGACCTGGAGTCTGCAACAGGCGATATATCTACCGGGGGCGCTGTACCTGTGGAAGATGGCGTATATATGTCAGGCGGTGCCAAATCCGGCCACCAGTGGTCGTCTGCCGAATCTAGGGCGACGTAGTTCACCCACGTATCATCGGATAACGGCTGCCGGTAAGACGACAGCGCATGTGTCCGGATGAACGGGGCCACCCCTACCGGCTCCTGGCGGAGGATAGTCGAGTGTAGGAGCAGTGGCATAACCGCGAGCAGTACTGCAGGCACAGCTGCCGCGGCAACGAGGGCCCCAAGCCGGATACCTCCCAGCCGATGGTGTTGGGGGCGCTGGGATGGGGTTTGTGGGCCGCGTGGGAAGGGGCTCCGCCAACCATGGACAAGGCCATGGAGAAAGCCCGGCAATGCAGGGCCGAGACCACCGGCGGCCGGCAGAATCTGGGTGCCTGCCGCTTCCCTTTTCAGCGCCTGCCTGAGTTGCGGCCAAAAGCCCTCCGGCAGGTCCTCAGAAGGAAGCGACGAGAGAAACTCCTTTAGCGACCGGAAATGCTCCAGGTCTCTGGCGCACCGCAGGCACCCATCAACGTGGAGCGCCACTTTCCGTTCCTCTTCATAGGTGAGCTCCCGGTCTATATACGATGAAAGCAGTTTCTGGGCTTTTTCGCAGCTTATATCCCATTCCATGACTATCACCACCCGCCGCCTTGGATCTCAGCCGGGCGCGCGGCCTCATTCTCATATTTGCGGCCCTCGTCTTCGCGCCCGCGGCGGTCGATGTAAGGCAGGAGTCTTTCCCTGAGGAGCCTCCTGCCCCTGTGGATCCTGGACCTGATGGTCCCGATGGAGCACTGCAGTATACCGCTGATCTCCTCATATGAAAAGCCCTGCACATCACACAGGATTACAGCGAGCCGGTATTCTTCCGGAAGCGACTGGATAGCCTTCTGGATTGCTTCGTGAAGCTCGGAGATCTCTACCAGTTCTTCGGGGCCAGCCGAGTCATCCGGGACTTCCCGGCTCATTTGCCCTTCGTTCGTATTCAACGTCTCATCTAGGGATTCTATCTTGACCCTGGGCAGTTTTCGAAGCCTGTCGATATAGACATTGGTGGCGATCCGGTAGAGCCATTTTTCGAAGGATGATCCAAGTCTGAATCTATCGAATGAACGGTATGCACGTACCAGCGCCTCCTGGGCGAGATCTCTGGCTTCCTCGCGATCTCCAGTCAGGCGGTATGCCAGGTTGTATATCGCCTTTCCGTGTTTTCGTACCAGACGCTCGAATTCCTCGATAGATCCTCCGGCCGCACCCGCGCTGGCTAGCGCTTCCGTCCGAATCATTCGAGATCCCTGCCCTTCACTACTCCATAAACGAATCTTGTAGAGAAAAGTTCCCGGGCGGTGGGTCCACTAGTAAGCTGTGCTGTCCATTGTCTGAAACCGTTGGTATGCAGGGGAGGGTACCGGTGGGCATTCTGCTGCGGCGCTCGTGCCGTCAACCCAGCCGGTACCTCAGAATGGGTGCAGCCCACCGGGTCGGGTTCAAGAGAGTATCTTTAGCCGTCGGACTTGGGCGATTCCATCTTGCGGCGGCTGATCTACTCGATCTTGATTTCTGTGTCGCGCGGTCCGGCGCCCTTGACCTTGGGGAGGGTTACTTCGAGGACACCGTTCTTAAAGGTCGCCCTGGCGCCCTCCCTTTGTACCGCCACCGGGAGCGGTATTGTCCTGGTAAAGCTCCCGTAAGTCCGCTCACGGCGGTAGTAGTCCTTATCCTTCACCTCTTCGTCGCGCCGGGTTGTCCCGCTTATCGTCAGGCCTTCATCAGTGAGATTCAGGCTTATTTCATCTTTGTCCACACCCGGGATCTCCGCCTTTACGACTATGGCATCCCCCCGGTCATAGACATCCACTGCGGGAGACCACGGTCCTCCCCAGAACCAACCTTCTCCTCGGCGCCGGGGGAACCTCTGCCCCCAGAAACGCTCAAAAGCGTCCCTGAACTCCGCGAGTTCTCTCCACGGGTCCCAAGGTATTAGATCTGGCATGGGCTACATCCCTCCATTTCCTCAAGTCCCTTTCGATTGCCTGGTTGCGATGCGGCTGCTCAGGCTGGCCCTGATGGCTTTCCCTCAGGTCCGCCGCAACGCAGCACTTAGATTACCGGCGGCTTTACCCGTTCCTCCTCCTGCTTCTTGGCGTGTTGTCGCGCACTCTCATACATGAAGAAACGCCCGATATTCTCGAGTCCGACCATGCCGACCAGCTTCCCATCCTGCAGCACGGGTAGAGACGAGCAGTTGCAGGCCTGCATCCTCTCGTAGACCCCGGCCAGCATATCGTTGGGACTTAGTACTGTATAGTCGGTTAACATGGCTTCGGACACCCTGATATCAGGCCCCTTCTCGTGGAGAGCGGCGAGGATGGACGCCTTGGTCAGCACGCCCTTTATAGTATCACCATCGACCACGGGGAAATCCTCCTGGCAGCCCCGGTACGCATATTCCAGCACCCGGGCCAGGGGCTCATCCGGGGATACCCTTTCAAAGAATGTTGTCATTACCCTGTGAACCGGGATATTCCCGAGCACCCTTCGTATCTCGGTTGTCCGCTCCTCAGTCCCGGCGCCCATGTAGATGAACAGCGCCACGAATATGAGCCAGGGGTTTGAAAATAGCCCGAGCAGCGCAAAGAGAAACGCAAATCCTTGCCCGATGGCAGCCGCGATCCGGGTGGCTTCAATATAGTTCATTTGTTGGGCGAGTAGGGATCTCAGGACACGCCCTCCGTCCATCGGGAACGCAGGGATTATGTTAAACAGGCCGAGGATGAGGTTGGCGGAGGCTAGGCTGGCCAGGAATCGTCCCCCCCAGAGATACTGGGCCGGGGAGGCGTACCGGGGTGAAAGTATTGAGAACCCGGTTAAACGCATAAGCACAAAGAAAATAAATGCCAGTGCCAAGCTGACCGCCGGCCCCGCGACCGCCACGAGGAATTCTTGCTTTGGGTCATCAGGGATCGTTTCCAGCTGGGAGACCCCGCCAATGGGCAGGAGGGTTATATCTCTTACCTTGATGCCAAACTTACGAGCCATGAGGCTGTGTCCGAATTCATGAAGCGTGACTGAAAGGAAAAGCGCGATGATGAACCCGATTCCACCGAGACTGGCTGCAAGTCCTGCCCTGAGGGTATTTGCAACCAGCATGAACGCCAGAAACAGGAGAAACGTCCAATGCAGGCGAACTGGGATACCGGCGATTTCGGCGAGCGTGAAGGATTGAGGCGCTGGTTTCACCGATATTTCACCTCCTTTATGAATATAGCATGGAAGGGGGCAGTGCACAATGGTGATGGTATCATATGGAAATATCGGCAAGGCGATGTAGGTCAGTCTTTCCCAACGCATCTACCTTCGTGCCAGGCGGTTCATCTGCATCGTTACCTGTTCGAGCTGGCGGTTTAACTCCTTCAACTGGTTCTGGGCGATGGTGAGGTAATAGTCGAGTTCCTTGCGCCTTTCGCCCGTATCCGTTTCCATTAGTTTCTTGCATTCCCTGTATATGTCGAGGGTCCTGTCGATCTCCAGGCGTAGCTCTCTTGCCTTATCCTCAGTAGCTTCCTCTACGCCCTTTACGTATGACACGTCGGGCAGCAAGACCTCCTGGTACCATGGGGTATTCTCGGCATTTGCGAAGTTTAACGAGACGCATATGGGCTCTTTCATGTTATTTACGGCGGTTGCGAAGGAGACCGGATTAGGGATGATCACCCCGGACACTATGGCATGAAAAGGCTCAGCGGGCCAGACTGTCAGCCTGTCCTGTGATATCCTGACGGCGATTTCTGCCGATCTCAAGTCTTTGACGAAATAGACCCGGTCTACCTGCCCCACCAAGTACCCCATAAGGTATGTGAGCGCTGGGATGTTCGCCACCATCCCTGTAAAGTTGTTCAGTGCCTCGATTTTCTTCTCCCTGCTTATCATAGCGGCACAATGGCGGTTTAGCCCCCTTCACCAGCCCGCCAATCCTGCGGGACCGGGGCAAACCTCATTATTCCTCCCATCTATATTGTATCGCAAAATACAAGATTTGAGATCAGGTAGATCGACGGCTGGTCCTGGTGGCCCTTTCCCGTTGGTCTCCGGGCAACGCGAAGGAAAGGAGGGACCGGCCACAGGGCCATAGGGTTCCTCTTTCCATGGGCTTTGGAGGGGATTATAATGGAATTGGTACGTCAATGTGCCGGGAGGAGGGAACGGCCTTCAAAGCCCGGGCTTGCACGCCATGGGCTTTGTACTCCAGCCGGGGCTTCCTACGGTAAATTCGCCCCGGGGCTGTGGAGCCGCAAATCTGGCAATGCTGGAAGCCTTTCGTGGCATACCTGAGAATGCCCTTACACAGAGACAACGCGAAGTCATCTCACGTCTCAAGGGCAAGCGCATCTCCGTCCTCGGGCTTGGTGTCAGCAACCTGGCCGTGATCCCGTTTCTCGTGGCGGCCGGTGCTAAGGTCATAGCCTGTGACCGCAAGCCCTCAGAGGCATTGCAGCAAGAATTGAATAGCCTCCGGGGTCTTCCGGTTGAATTCCGCCTGGGTCAACATTACCTTGATGACCTGGACTCCTCTGATGCGATGGTCGTGACACCCGGGATGCCAAAGGACCTGCCTGAGCTTGTGCACGCACGTGATCATGGCGTAAGTGAGACGAGTGAGATCAAGCTCTTCTTTGAACTCTGTGAGTCCTTTGTCATCGGGATCACCGGGAGCGATGGGAAGACGACTACCACCACTATAACCGGGCTGACCATGAAAGCCGCCGGGAGGGATGTATTCGTCGGCGGCAATATCGGCACGCCGCTCCTCAATCGGGTCTTTGACATGAGACCTGATTCCGTTGCAGTCCTCGAGCTGAGCAGCTTCCAGCTACAGCCTCTCCAAGTGAGTCCGCAGGTCGGGGCGGTCCTCAATGTCTACCCTAACCATTTAGACCACCACCGGTCAATGGAGGAGTACATCGAGGCCAAGGCCAATATCTTCTTGCACCAGGGGCCCGGCGATGCCGCTGTTTTCAATGCCGACAACCCCATTTCCCGGGAAATGGCGCTCCGGTGTCCCTCGGAGGCCGTGTTTTTCAGCAGGCTGGGAGATGTAGATAATGGGGCTTTCTTGAGAGATGATGAAATATGGGTCAGGTTGAGGGGCAAGGAGCAGGCGGCCTGTTCGAGGGGAGACATCCGGATTCCCGGTGAGCATAATGTGGAGAATGTGCTGGCGGCCGCCGCGATCACGGGCCTGGCCGGGGTCCCTTTTGCTGCATTTCGCGAGGCCATAACAGGGTTTACCGGTGTTGAGCACAGACTTGAGTTGGTCGGGGAACGTGGGGGCGTGCGATTCTACAATGATTCGATTGCTACCTCACCGAGCCGGGCAATCGCGGGGATCAAGTCCTTCAGGGAGCCCATTGTATTGATCGCGGGGGGCTATGACAAAAACCTGCCCTTTGATGACTTTGCATCGGCGGCTGCGGAGCGCACGAGAGCCGTAGTGCTGATCGGCGATACAGCGCCCAAGATCGAGGCAGCCATCAGGGCGGCCGGTGAACACCTGGGGCGCATGCCGGTGCTCATCCGTGCGAGCCATCTCCGGGAAGCGGTCGAGGATGCCTTTGAGATTGCCGAGGAGGGCGATGTGGTGTTGCTCTCCCCGGCCTGCGCAAGCTTTGATATGTTCCCAGATTACAAGGCACGTGGACGGCAGTTCAAAGAGATCGTTCGGAAACTGGTGGAAGGGGGCGCCGGGGTTGTCAGCGACCATAATTGATGGGAAGGCAGTTGCCCGAGATATCCAGTTGCAGCTGGCGGAGGATGTCAGGAGCCTTGCACGCGACCGCGGGGTAGTGCCGGGGCTGGCCGTCATCCTGGTTGGGGATGACCCTGCCTCCCGGGTATATGTAAATAACAAAAGGCGGATGTGCGAGAAACTGGGTATGTATTCGGAAGAGCACCTCTTGCCTGCCGCTACCCCCCGGGAGGAGATAACGAACCTCATAAAGCGTCTGAATGCGGATGACAGGATACACGGCATCCTGGTCCAACTTCCCCTTCCCGACAGGCTTGATGAGAGGGCCGTACTGGAGGCCGTGGACCCTTCAAAAGACGTCGATGGATTTCATCCGGTCAACATGGGCCGCCTGGTCATGGGATCGCCCGTTTTTGTACCATGTACCCCGGCAGGTATCATGGAGCTCATCCGGCGAACGGGGATAGACCTGGCCGGGAAACGTGCCACGGTGGTCGGACGCAGCAATATCGTGGGCAAACCCGTATCTTTGTTGCTGCTGGCCCAGCATGCCACGGTCACGATATGCCATTCCAGGACCGTTGACCTTGTCGGGGTATGCAGAGAAGCCGATATCCTGGTGGTGGCGGCCGGCAGGGCGCGACTTATCGGCCGAGACCACGTTAAGCCTGGTGCTGTGGTCATCGATGTCGGGATCAATCGTGAGCCATCCGGGCTGGTTGGTGACGTTGACTTCGATGAGGTCAGGGAGGTAGCGGGCTACCTGACCCCTGTGCCGGGCGGTGTCGGGCCGATGACCATAGCCATGCTCATGAAGAATACAATTCTCGCAGCCAGGAGGTTTGCGTACTGTGAGCATCCGTGAAGTGTGCTCAGAGGCGATTGAGACCATAGGAGGATATTCATGATAGATACCCGAAGGGATGACATGTGCTTTGCCTGTGGAAGGAATAACCCGATAGGCCTCAAGCTGCAATTCCGTTGGGAGGGGCAGGAGCTGGTGACGAACCTGGTGCCCGGGGAGCAATTTCAGGGTTATCCCGGGATTGTCCACGGTGGTATAATAGGAACGATCCTCGATGACCTTATGGCAAACCTCCTTATCCAGCGGGGAATCCCTGCTGTTACTGCCTCCATCAGCATACAATACCGGCTTCCCGTGCCGGTAGGCGAGCATGTGAGCGCTCATGCGAGGATTGTGAAGGATGGCGGGAGGGTGGTGGATACTGAGGGGGATATCCGCCTTGCGGACGGCCGGGTGGCTGCATCGGCTCGTGCCAGATTTGTCAGGCTCGATATTGAAAAGGAGGGGTCCTGATCTTTGGATGAAATCTCCGTTGCAATGATTGCGGCTCGGGAGGCAGGCGCAATACTCAAGGATAGGCTGGACCGCATTCATTCTATTGAGTTTAAGGGCGAGAGAGACCTTGTAACCGAGGCGGACAGGTTGTCCGAGAAGTGCATTCGCAGGATCATCATGTCAAAGTATCCGCAAGATGCTATCTTATCCGAGGAGACGGCGACCAGGGAAGAGATCGGGACCTTTGCGGGGCAGCGCGGTCGTCTATGGATCGTCGACCCCCTGGACGGCACCACTAACTTTGCCCACGGGCTCAGGCTCTTCGCCGTTTCCATTGCCCTTATGGTAGACGGCGATCTCGTAGTTGGGGTAGTCTTGGATCCGAGTTCGGGCGAGGTCGTTAGTTCTGAGGCCGGCCATGGGGCATATCTAGGGGAGAGGCGCATCAGGGTTTCCGGGACCGCCAGGCTCGAGGATGGCCTGCTTGCCACCGGCTTTCCATATAACCTGTCCCGCACAAGGGACAATAACCTCGACCATTTCGTGAATCTATCCTTCAGGTGCCAGGCGGTTCGCAGGCTCGGGTCGGCGTCGCTTGCTCTTACGTATGTGGCGCTCGGCCGCCTGGACGGCTACTGGGAGCTGGGCCTTTCGCCATGGGATGTTGCTGCTGGCAGCCTTATTGTCACGGAGGCCGGGGGCAGCGTGTCTGACTTCCGGGGGGGCATATTCAACCCCTTTGGGCGCCAGGTGGTTGCGACGAATGGCCTGATCCACGAGGAAGTCCTTGGCGCGCTTGCTGAGGGGAGGAGCGGTAAGGCCCTGGCCCGTTTCCAGCCAGGGCCCTTTTTCGATCAATCCTAAAATCCCGGGGGCCCTTGAATGGGGGAAGATGTACCCCCGTGGTGCTGTGTTCCGGTCATATGCATGGCGCTCATGTGAGCCAATATGTTCGCAAAGAAGATAGTGTCACGCATCTGGTTGAATTCTATCCACTGCATCCTAACTTTTATTTCTGGTGTCGGAGCCATCCTCTCGAGTTCGTCGAAGACCAGGGCTTGCTGGATCTCTTCAACACGTGCCTCACGTATTCCCTCAATGAACGAGGTTGGCCTACGTTCCTGTAAGGGCTCGGTTGACATGGATTGAGCGGGCATTCCCAGGAGGCTTGCAAGGTACTGGGCATGCCTCATCTCATTTTCCTGCATGATCCTTATCTGTTCAGCCCACACCGGATTTGGCGCCATCTCTGCCAGGGCGGCGTAAAATGGAAGCTGGTTAAGCTCCATCATATATGCCTGTCTGACCTTATCTTCAAAGCTCACGGTTGTCACCCCCTAGATGTCGCGCGGCAAAGCTCTCGCGGCCTCCCAGACCATATATATGAGGCCCGGCCCGGGAGTGTGAGGATGGGGATACAAGGTACGCTGAGAAAAAATTTCCCGCCCGGGGCCGCCCGGCGCACCATCGCGTGGTGTGCAGGTGTCCCCCGGCATCCCAATACATCTTTGCCAGGTCCCGACATGGCCCTTCCCGGAACCTGGCATGGAGATTGCTGAAATATATAGTCGTATTGTAATTGGAGGGGGTGAGACCGGGTGCTTCGTGGCCTATATACTGCTGCAGCGGGCATGCTCACACGGGGTATCTGGCAGGATGTCACGGCAAATAACCTGGCGAATTTGACTACCCCCGGCTTTAAGCGGGATTTCCCCATATTCAGGAGCTTCCCCGAAATGCTGGTGTCGCGGATAACCGACCTTATCTCCGGCCAGCTGCCAGCGGGGATTCCGATCCCCATGCGGGGTGGCTTTCGTGAGAGGGTGCCGATTGGCTCCCTGGGAACCGGCGTCGATCTTGAAGGGGTAGCCACCGACCTATCTCAGGGACCGTTGGTAGAGACAGGCAATCCCCTGGACCTGGCGCTTGATGGGGAGGGATTCTTTGCGGTAGAGACTCCTTACGGTGAGAGGTATACGAGAAACGGGGCATTCACCCTCGACAATCAGGGGTACCTTGTAACACGGGAAGGATTTCATGTGATGGGCGATGGCGGTCCGATAGCTATCCCCCTTGCTGGGAGGCCTGCCGCAGACCTTGAAATTACCGAGACGGGAGCGGTGCTCCTGCGAGGCAGGCAAGTCGGGCAGCTTCGAATCGTCCGCTTTCAGAATCCCGGCGGCCTCGTAAAGGAGGGGAACGGGCTCTTTAGGGCAAGTGGAGAGGCCATGATGATCCCTGATTCTCCGGCCAGTTTCTCAATGGTGGTCCGCCAGGGGTTCCTTGAGATGTCTAACGCCAATTCAATAACCGAGCTTGTCTCGATGATCGAATGCCTCCGGGCGTATGAGACTAACCAGAAGATGATTGCCTTTTTCGACCAGACCCTTGAAAAGGCTGTGAATGAAGTAGGTAGAGCATAGGAGTGATGTAGCCATGATGCGTGCCCTCTGGTCAGCGGCCACCGGTATGCTGGCCAAACAATTGAATATGGACGTCATCGCCAATAACCTCGCGAACCTCAACACAGTGGGGTTCAAAAAGAGCAGGGTGGACTTCCAGGACCTCATGTACCAGAATCTCAGAGCCGCCGGCACTACCGTTGCCGAAGGAGCCAAGGTCCCGAGCGGCATCCAGGTCGGTCTTGGCACCCGCCCAGCTGCGATACAGCGCATATTCTCCCAGGGGGACTTTGTACAGACGGAAAACCCGTTGGACCTTGTTATCGAAGGAGATGGGTTTTTCCAGGTGCTGATGCCGGACGGCTCCGTGGCCTACACCCGTGACGGCGCATTCAAGATGGATAGTGAGGGGCGTATCGTCACCTCTGATGGTTTTCCCATTGAGCCCGAACTGGTTATCCCGCCTGAGGCGGTGAACATCACCATCGGGAGTGACGGCACCGTCTCGGTGATGCTTGCCGGGCAAGAGGAGCCCGAGGAGATGGGCAAGATCGAGCTGGCGCGGTTTGTAAACCCGGCTGGGCTCACCAGCATCGGCCGAAACCTCTTCAAGAGCACGGCCGCTTCAGGGCAGCCCATTGTTGGAACCCCCGGCCTGGAAGGGTTCGGCACGATCGCCCAGGGCTTCTTGGAGATGTCGAACGTCAAGGTGGTAGAAGAGATGGTCAACATGATCATCGCCCAGCGGGCATACGAGGTAAACTCCAAGGCCATTCAGACCTCTGATGATATGCTGGCTATCGCCAATAACCTGAAGCGTTAACGTAGCAGTAAATATTCCGAAGATGGGCATACCGGAGTGTGAACGGGAATGACGCCTGGTGCCGCAAGCCGTGCCGGTTTTAGTGCCATCGGCCCCGGGACGGTACGGGCGACGAGTGTATGCGCGACAAGCGCGAAAAATGCGAAGATATGGGTTGTCACGGGCCTGTTCGCAGCGCTGATGGTTTTTGCAGGGCAGCAGGGATGGGCCGGAGACTCCACGGAAGTCCCCGGCCATGTGCTGATTATCATCGATAGTCCGGTGGATGTGGACGGTCCCTGGATTCGCCTGGGCGATATTGCCCGTATCGAAGGCGACACGGCCGGCATTTCGGCGGATCTCGGGGCGATTGAGCTCGGGAGAGCTGCGCTTCCGGGCCGGACGCGGACAATCACTCTTAATTCCATCAAGGTCCGCCTGCGAAAGGCGCATGTTGACCCGGTAAAGGTGGAATTGCGCGCCCCCGAGCGGATCACCGTGCTCACCCGGTCCACCGTGGTAACAGGACGCGGCATTGCCGACGAGGCGAAGAAGTTTGCAGAACAGAATGTCTCATGGCCGGGGGCGGAGGTAAAGGTGGAGGTTACCCGTTTGCCGGAGGACATATTGCTTCCTGTCGGCGATGTGAGCCTATCTGTAAACACCATGCCCACAACCAGGCTCCCGGGCAATACAACCCTTATGGTCACCGTCCTGTTCGATGGGAAGCCATATAAAAATGTCCCGGTGCCCCTTGATGTGAAGGTAGTCGGTCAAGTGGTGGTCGCAGCCCGGACCATAAGACGCTACGAGGTAATAACCGAGGACGCGGTCCGGGTGGAGAAAAGAGACATATCCCAGTTTTATGACAAGGCTGTCTCGTCTGTAGACGAGGTAATAGGCAAGTGGGCAGCGCGTACCATCCAGCCGGGCTATCCCATAGAACGAGACTGCCTCGAGGAGGCACCGGTAGTAACTCGTGGCATGAGAGTGACCATCGTGGCCGAAAAAGGCGGGGTCAGGGTCACGGGGATCGGTGAGGCCCTTGAGGATGGCCATGAGGGGCAGGTAATAAGGGTCAGAAACCTGGACACGAACCGGCAGGTCCAGGGGATAGTGCGTGACGCCGCTACCGTGGAGGTGATCCTTTGAGGATTTCGATCGCCTTTTTGAAGGTTTTGATGGTTTTGCTGGCGGTCCTCCCGGTAGCCCTGCCGGGCCCGCATTCCCCTGTTTGCCTTGCGGACTCAATATGGAGTGACGGCACTCCGTCTCTCTTCAGCGATCACAAAGCCAGGGATGTCGGGGACGTGCTGACCGTCTTGATAGTGGAAAGAGCTATTGCCAGCAACAAAGCCCAGACGACCTCCGGGAATGACGCGGGGCTTTCTTTTGCCCAGGGCACGGGGCTCCTCTCCTTTTTGCCGGAGGCCGGATTAGGGGTAAATTCAGATTTCCGGGGGAGCAAATCCACTACAAGGTCTGGAAATCTGGTGGCCAAGATGACAGCGAGGGTGATCGAGGCCTTGCCGGGTGGGTACCTCAAGATACAGGGCACCCAGACCCTTGCGATCAACAATGAAAGGCAGCATATCGTAATTACCGGTATTGTCCGTCCCCAGGATATTCATCCCGATAACACGGTACTGTCCACCTATATCGCCGATGCCGAAATAAAGTACGAGGGGGCGCCGGAGGCAGTGAAGCGCTCAGGGATCCTCGGGTTCCTTCAGCGTTTTTTCACCGGCCTGATCGACATCATCTTTTAGGCATCCTGTATTGAGACAGGGCGAGTATTGAGACTGCACGACAGAAAGGGGGCACAACCGCCATTCCTCAAACCTGCAGGCGGGGCTGTTCTCCCCGGGGAGAACCAGGTGAAGCCGAAGGGGATCGGGCGGAATCATATGAAGACAGAGCATTCACCGGGAATAATGGCTTCGGGGACACTGGTTGTCTTAATGCTAATTTTGTCGTGCACCTTCCTTGCGCCATCGCGCGCCCTGGCGCAGTCCGTCGCAAGTGAGCCGCCGTCGAGCATATCTTCGTTTGCCCCGGCTGCGACGACGGGCCCCCCTGTTCGAATAAAGGACATAGCCAGGGTCCTTGGAGTGCGTTCCAACCAGCTTATGGGGTACGGGCTGGTCATAGGTCTAAACGGGACCGGTGATTCAAGGCAGGCGATTTTCACTACCCAGGCCGTCAGCAACATGCTGGTGCATTTCGGGATAAGCGTAGACAGCCAGGAGATTCGTCTGAGAAACGTGGCAGGAGTCATGGTAACATGTGACCTGCCGCCTTTCGTCAAGAATGGCGACAGGGTGGACGTGGTCGTTTCCTCTCTGGGGGATGCCCGGTCTCTGGAGGGCGGGATGCTGCTCCTCACACAGCTACAGGGCCCTGACGGCAAGGTCTATGCGGTGGCTCAGGGGCCGGTCAGCATAGGGGGGCGCGGCGGGCCGGGGATGCGCTCCAACAGCAACTTCCCGACCGTGGGACGTATACCCGAGGGGGCCATTATCGAGAGGGAAGTCCCGGCCACCTTTGCAGATGCCAGTACCGGCACGCTTTCCGTGACCCTGAACCAGCCCGACTTTACTACCGCCTCTCGTGTAGCCGGGGCCATTAACACCAGGTTTGGGGAAGGGATGGCGTCTGCAATAGACGGGGCAACCGTAAGGGTGAAGATTCCCCGGGATTATTCCCATGATACCGTTGGTCTCATAGCGGCCATCGAAGAGCTCACAGTGAATGCCGATACAACCGCGAAGGTAGCCATCAATGAACGCACCGGCACAGTGGTCATAGGTGGAAACGTGTGCCTTCTCCCCGCCGCAGTAGCCCATGGCAGCCTCCGGGTCCAGGTGGGCGGAGGAGGAGCTGTGGCAACTGGAGCCCCTGCAACAGGGGCCGCGGCAGCCGCGCTCAGCATCATACCTGGCGGCACTGTTGATACTCTCGTATCGGCCCTGAATGCGATTGGTGCGTCGCCCAGGGACATAATAGCGATCCTGCAGGCTCTAAAGTCTGCCGGGTCGCTCCTGGCGGAGGTGGAGATACTGTGATGGCCCGCGTTTGGGGTCCCGCAGTTGTGGGACCCGTAGGGATGGCGGCTCCGGGGGGCACCGCCCTGCTGTGTGATTATGCCCTCCGGTCTAACGAGATGACCGGGCATGCCGATAATAGTAATGGAGTTAAGAAGCTAAGAGAAGTATGCCAGGACTTTGAATCGATCTTTCTTCAATATCTCATCCGAGAAATGCGGGCGTCTGTGCCAAAGTCCGGCCTATTTGGAGGGGGCTTTTCCGAAGAGGTTTTCTTGAGCCTTTTCGATGAAAACTTGGCAAAGGAAATGGCTCGTCGCGGCGGTATCGGCATTGGAGAGATGCTCCAAAGGCAGCTCTCCCGGTCTGCCGGTCCCCGCAGTTCCGTATGTGCCACAGGGCCTGCGGTTACGAGGCCTGGAGAATGAGCCTGTCTAGAAGGCAGGCGCGGAAGCATACATACGTAACAGGGTAGCAGGCGCTTGAGCAGCAAATGCCCGGAGAGGCCCCGCCGGGGAGCGAGGTATGCCTGGTGAAGGTAACGAATGATGTTACAAGACAAGTGATCCAGAGCTATGTCGATCAGGTCCGCCGGAGGAGGCCGGGGGAGGGACCGGCCGCGGAGTCGCCCTCGTCCGGGGGAGATTCGCTGGTGCTCTCTTCCCGCGCCAGGGAATTCTCTCGGGTCAAGGCAATGGTAGATAATGTCCCGGATATTCGAGAAGATAAAGTAAATACGATCCGGGCCAGGATTGCGGCGGGGCTGTATGACGTTGGCGGCAAGAGGATTGCGGAGAAGCTCCTCGGCGAGAAGGTGTCCCGGGAGGCATAGTCCATGGGCCGGGGAGGACTGGTCGGGAGGCATGGTGTGCTCATGAGATATGACGACATGGCGGCATGTGCCGACCGGCATGACGGTGCCGGGACGGGTGCAGGCAGTGAGGCCCCGGGCTATGAGGACGTTATAAGCATGCTCCGGGAGGAGATAAGGCTCCATGAGGAGTTACTCTCCATCTCCCGCCGCGAGCGAGACCTCCTCGTGAGCGGGAAGGTCGATGAGCTCGAAAGGGTTCTTGGAGAGCTGGAACGCCTGGTAGAGCGCATCAATGCTGCGGCCGAGGCGCGGGTGCGTACCCTCTCGATGGTTACTTCCCGGCAGCCAGGCAGCAGGAAGGAATGCCCCCCGATGGATGATCCCGGATTTGCCGGGTATATGCGGGCTGTCCTTGATATGATAGCTACCCTTGAGGAGATAAAGAGGGTAAATCAGGCCAATCGCTTCCTCATAGAAAATTGCCTGGATTATCTGACTTTTGTAGAGAAATTTGCGGTCCCAGCGGGTGGAGCGGGCACCTATCATGCCCCGGGCCATACAGCGTGCCGTATTCCAGGGTAGTCCCTCATGCCGACCTGAGTCGGTACCGTCCGAGCATCGAAAGTGTACGGCGCATTTTCAGGGTCGCGGAAGATACAGACGAAGAAGATGTGAGAGAGGCGAAAAAGGCTGGTGAACCAGGTTGCGTCCGACCTTTATAGGGCTGGAAATGATGCGGAGGGCGCTTCAAGCACATCAGAAGGCCCTCGATGTGACAGGGCATAACATCGCGAATGCTGCTACTCCGGGCTATGTCCGCCAGCAGGCGATGCTGGAGGTAACAAGGCCCTATACCCCGCCGGGGGTAGTGAGGTTGGTAAGACCCGGCCAGATCGGGACCGGCGTTGAGGCGACGCGCGTAAGGCGTATCTTTGACGGGTTCATCGAGGGCCGGATAAGGCTGGCAAATTCGGCGCTCGGTTACTGGGACGAAAAGAAGGCAGCCCTTGAACAGGTCGAGGCTGCTTTTAATGACCCGAGCGATATAGGTTTCGGGGATTCCCTCTCGAGATTCTGGAATGCATGGCAGGAACTTTCCAAGCGTCCTGAAAGTGATGCTGTCCGGGCCGTCCTCATAGAGGAGGCCGGCAGCTTCTGTGCTATCCTGAACAGGACGGCAACTCAACTGGAGACCACTCAACAAGAATTAGAAGCGGCCTTCCGTGCCAAGGTGACCGAGGCCAACTCTCTGGCTCATGAGGTGGCCGAACTCAATGAGGAGATTACCAAGATAAAGGTGACGGGCAACGAGCCCAACGACCTCATGGATAAGCGCGACGCGGCGATAAGGCGTCTCTCGGAGTTGATGGACGTCTCCGTATACGAGGACCGCGACGGCGCCCTCACGATCGAGGTAGGCGGCGAATTCCTCGTAAGGCGGGATACCGTGCACGAGCTTGATATCCAGGCATTCGGCCCGGTAAATTCGGTCGTCGTCTGGGCTCATAACCGCGAGGCCGTCGCGATAACCGGCGGCGAGATAGCCGGAGTGCGGGAAGCAAGGGATATACTCGTGCCCAAGTACTATGACAAGCTGAACGAGATTGCAAGGACGGTCATTGACAAGGTAAACGAGCTGCACAAGACGGGCTACGGGATCGACGAGCTAAACACCCACGACATAGATTTTTTTGTGGGAAATATCCCGGGTTCTGAGGCTCGTCACATCGCGGTGAACCCCGTGCTGGTGGCGGATCCGCGCAAGATAGGGGCCGCGCGGCCGCTTGTGCCGGGCGACCCTGTTGCTCCCGGGGACGGGACAGTTGCGGGTGAGATAGCTGCCCTAAAGGATAAGCTTCTCATGGAGAGTGGCCGCCTCACCATTGGAGGGTTTTATTCCGAGACAATTGTGCTCCTGGGCAACGACAGCGAGACGGCAGAGCGCATGGCCGAGGTGGAGGAGCTGACCTTGCACCAGAACACCAGCCGCAAGGAGAGCTTTTCCGGGGTCTCGGTCGATGAGGAACTTGCCAATGTCATGCGCTACCAGCATGCATATAACGCGTGCGCAAGGATGGTAAGCGTGATCGATGAGATGCTCGATGTCCTCATCAACAGGACGGGTGTGACGGGGCTGTAATAGCCAGCCTGCTACATGAGTAGCCGTGAGTCATACTTCTGGTGATGGGGTCCTTTCAGCGAGGCAGGACCGCGGAATGGCCCGGGTGGACGGTCCTGAAGGGGTGATACCTGGAATGCGGGTTAGCACAAGTCTGCTATTCAATACTATGATGCGAGATGTGAGCAAGTATCTAGAGCGCATGAATGAGCTAAGGGAGGAAATCGCGACCGGCAAGGCCCTCCAGAAGCCCTCGGATGACCCGCTGGGCGCATCCAGAGCCGTGGCGATAAGGGCGCTTTTGGCGGGAGCCGAACAACACGGGAGGAACGTGACGGATTCCAGGGAATGGCTCTCTGCGACGGAGACATATTTGAGCCAGGCGCAGGATATCCTGATCGCGGCAAAGGACGCGGCCATAAAGGGTGCCAACGACACTCTTTCAGCCGATGCCAGGGCCGCTATCGCCTATGACGTGAACCAGATGATCGAGGATATGCTCAGGCTTTCAAATACACAACACGAAGGGCGATATCTCTTTGCCGGGCTCAGGACCATGACGACGCCGTTTACGGCCCAAAGGTCGGGTGAATATATCACCGAGGTGAAATACGAGGGCGATGGCGGGATCAAGAGCATCGAGGCCGAGGACGGGGTCAATATACAGGTTAACCTCCCGGGCGATGTAGCCTTCGGGGATTCGGGGCTCTTTTCGACCTTAATCGGGCTACGTGACCATTTACTTAGCAACGACGGCTCTGGCATCGCGGAGGATATCGGCAAGCTCGATGCATGCATAGACAGGGTCTCCCAGATGATAGGACAGCTTGGCGCACGCAGCGCACGCCTCGACCGGGCCAATACACGCCTCGAACAGGACAAGGTCAGGCTGGCGGCAATGCTGTCCAAGGTGGAGGATACGGACATTGCCAAATCTACCGTGGCCCTTGAATTACAGCAGGTGATATACAAGGCGGCCCTTGCGGCTGGCGCTCAGGTGATACAGCCGACACTCCTGGATTACCTGCGCTAATCCGCCTGGCGCTAATCTGCCTGCGCAGCCACCGCAGGCATCATACTCTATACAGCCTGTATGCAGCCGTCGCGGCTTTATCCGGCATGCCGCAGACACGCGAGCATGGCATGCTGTGGGGCGAGCCTTGAGGTGAGGCGCCGGGGGTTTCTTGAGGTGAGGGGCGTGGAAGAGGGAGTCGCTGAATGTGGCGCCGTTGGATATGGGGTCAAACACGACGCTGATTACGATAAGCATGACGCCGGCGAGGTCGGATGCCGGGCCAATGTCGAATACGGCATAGAATTCGAGGCCATAGAAGGCCTCTTTGGCTTCGAAGACGTAAGGTACTATACCTTCGCCGAACTTGCTGGCGGCGGGCCCTTCAGGTGGCTCCAGGCTACCAGGGGTGTAAAGCTCGCCTTTGTGGTGGCGCCCCCGGGTATCTTCTGGCCATCCTATTCGATCACGGTCGCCGCGGTTGGGTCTCACATCGCGGCAGGCGTATCTGACGCGGCCGCCGGGCTTGCGGTTGACGACCCTGTCGATGCTAATCCTCGCGCCGTTGGGCCCGCTACGATCGGGGCTGATGTCCTTTCCAGCCTTGGTGCAACCTCCGTGAGCGACCTCACCCCTCTTATCATCGTCACGGTGCCCGATGACCCCCTGCTTGCCACAGGTAACTTCGCCGCGCCAGTCCTGGTAAACCCAAAGACCAGGAAGCTAAGACAGGTGATACTACACGATAGCGGCTACCCGATTTCGCATCCCTTGTTCCCTGACAGCATTAGGCTGTTTCCTGGCAGCGTCAGTCGACCGGGTGGGACTATAGGTGGTGGGCCCGGTTGTTGATCCTCACGAGGGCTGCAGGAGAGAGCATAGTCATAGGCGACGGCATCCACATCAAGGTGCTCTCTATCTACACCAAGGGTGGCAAGCCATTCATCAAGTTTGGGATCACCGCGCCGAGGCATATAAAGGTCTACCGGGAGGAGATCTACGAGGAAATTAAACGTGAAAACACCATGGCAGCAGCCACCAGCCCGCAGGGTGCGCTCGAGCTCGTGGAGGCCTGGAGGGCATTCGGCGGGCCTACGGGAGGTAACCGGGCCGGCGCTCAACCGGAGCTGCCCGTTCGCTAAGTAGCGATATGGACCGGCCACCGATTTGGACGCCAGCTTACTGCCGGGTGCCGTCTCCTCGATGGGGTCTTGCTTCTCGTCGGCATCCCGGGCCGCTTGCACATTTCCCTCCGTAAACAACAGTATCGTTGTTTCCTCTTGGACTACTGTCATCTCCCTGGTGCTTGGGACCCCGGCTGCCTATTCATTCGCGCGGCTGGACGTGCCCTGGAAGCGGGCGTTGCCTCTCTTCATCTATGGCGCGAAGACGCTGCCTGTCGTATTATTTGAATTCGTAGGTCGCTTCAGCATCGATTGGGGGCTTATGACCACAGGCGGCCTCGTTGCGACGCTTCCTCGATCAGGTCTTGTCTGAACCCGCATTAGAGAAGCCCCAAGTTATGATCCCGAAATCGCCGGCATCTTACCATCCATGGCTACCTTCGGTTTGCTCGCTCGCTCGTCGGTGCAAACCCCCGGCGGTATGAGCAGGACCACCATAGGAGGTTTGTAGCAGGAAACAGGTATCCTGCGTCGAACCACAAATGGACAGCCTATTGCATTCATTGCCTGTCTTTGGCGGCCATTCTCATGCTGTAGCAGTTCATACTGTGGCAGGGATGGCGGTCCATAGGGGCGATTTCACAGGGGGAATTCGCATGATTCAGGTCTTCGATCGGTCCCAGGTTGTGGCCGAGCAGGCGTCCACGGCTGACGGCAGGCAGGTGG
>DUSO01000133.1 GCA_012842565.1 Bacillota bacterium | reverse complement strand
CCTTCCCCAGGGCGGCCACCATCGGCGCGTGCCCGTGGAGCACAGCAAAGTCCCCTTCGCTCCCCGGGAGGACCGCTATCTCCGCCCGGGCACTGAAGGCTAGCCCTTCAGGGGTTATCACCCGGAAATCGAATGGGTTTCGCGGCATCTCTGGCAATCTTCCCGCCCTTCAGCACCGTCATTTTGCCTTCAATACGTCGTCCATGTTACCTGCCATATAGAACGCGTGCTCGGGCACAGCATCCATCTTGCCCTCCACGATCTCCTTAAAGCCCTTTACGGTCTCGGCCCTTGTCACGTATTTGCCCTTCTGGCCCGTGAAGGCCTCAGCCACAAACAAGGGCTGGGTCAGGAATCGCTGGACCTTCCGGGCCCTGCTCACCACTACCTTATCTTCTTCTGAGAGCTCCTCCATTCCCAGGATTGCTATTATGTCCTTGAGTTCGCGGTACCTTTGAAGCAACTCCTGGACCCGCCTTGCTACCCTGTAATGCTCTTCTCCGACAATCCTCGGGTCGAGAATCCTCGAGGTTGAGTCAAGCGGGTCGACGGCCGGATAAAAGCCAACTTCTGCGACTTCGCGGGAGAGGACGGTCGTAGCGTCCAGGTGGGCAAAGGTGGTGGCAGGGGCGGGATCGGTTATGTCATCCGCCGGCACGAATACTGCCTGCACAGAGGTGATGGCCCCTTTTTGGGTGGAGGTTATCCTCTCCTGTAACATCCCGACTTCCATTGCAAGAGTCGGCTGGTAGCCGACAGCGGCGGGCATCCTGCCGAGGAGCGCCGATATCTCGCCACCGGCCTGGATGTAGCGGAATATATTGTCGATGAACAGGAGGACGTCCTGGCCCTCCTCATCCCTGAAATACTCTGCCATTGTGAGGGCTGCGAGCCCCACCCTGAACCTTGCGCCGGGCGGCTCGTTCATTTGCCCGAAGATGAGGGCGGTGCGCTCAAGGACCCCTGTCCGCCCCATCTCGAGCCACAGGTCGTTCCCCTCCCTGGTGCGTTCTCCGATGCCGGCGAAGACGCAGAGCCCCTTGTGCTCTACCACGATGTTCCTTATGAGCTCCATTATGAGCACGGTCTTGCCGACTCCTGCGCCGCCAAATAACCCGACCTTGCCCCCTCTTGGGTAGGGCGCAAGAAGGTCCACGACCTTTATGCCGGTCTCCAGTATCTCAGTCTCGGTGGACTGTTGCGTAAGAGCAGGCGAGGGCCGGTGAATGGGGCTCATCCTCACATCGCGGGGAGGCTCTTTGCCATCCACCGGCTTGCCGAGCACATTGAATACCCGGCCGAGGGTCCCGGGCCCCACCGGCACCTTTAACGGTTCCCCGGTGTTCTTCACCACCATCCCGCGCGCGAGCCCCTCGGTCGATGATAGCGCTATGGTGCGCACCCTGTTGTCCCCGATATGGTGCATCACCTCGAGGACACACGAAACAGGGGCGCCCACGGGTTCATCCCGGGGGCCTACCTTGGGAATCATGCGGTCGTCGCCTTCTATTATGAGGGCCGTATAGATAGATGGGAGTCTCCCGGGCGGAAACTCCACGTCTACCACCGGACCAATCACTTGAACGACTCTGCCGCTTGCAGGCTCTTGACTGTGGCCTGGACTCATCTTTTCACCTCTCCAATGGTACCGGCTGGAGACCGGCATGAGGGACTACCGTAGACTCTCGTGGCCGGTGATGATCTCCGATATCTCCTGCGTGATCTCGGCCTGGCGGGCGCGGTGATACAAGAAGGAGAGCTCCTTTGCCATCTCCTCGGCGCTGTCCGACGCCGACTCCATTGCCAGGAGCCTTGCGGCAAACTCGCTCGCCTTTGCATGCACCATTGCGGAAAATATCCGGGCAACCAGGTATTCGAGGATCGCCCTCCTGGCAAGGCTCCTGGGGGCGGGTTCGAAGATTGTGAGCGCAGATGGCATCTTGGAAGGCCCATTGGAGGGGCCCTTGTCCGGGGCAGAGCCTCCTCCGGGCTCCTCCCCGTCTTGCCCCTTGCCCTCCGGGGACTCGGGGGGCAGCAGCCTTTCCACCACGGGGTTTCGCGCGCCCGTGGACACAAACCTGGTATATGCCATGAATATGATGCCGGCCTCGCCTTCCTGGTATACCTCCAGGATATACCGGGCCACACTCTCCGCAGCGGTAACCTCCGGTCGGTCCGGGGCGTCGAAGCCCGGGCCCAGGATGCGCCATCCCCTCCGCCTGAGCATACGCGCGCCCTTTACACCTATGGGTACGGCCAGCGGGGTCCCCGCATTAGGTGGGACCCCTTGAGCTAGCACCTCTCTATAGTGATCGAGGGCGGCCTCGACGACGTTGATGGCGTAGCCGCCGGCAAGTCCCTTGTCAGATGTGATCACCAGGTAACAAGGGGTCGAAGGTCCCGGCTCATTGCGGAGAAGGCCCGCAATGCCCCACCTTCCGGTGACCTGTCCGGTTACCCTATTCATAATCTCAACAAGACCCCTGGCATACTCCTCGGCCTTGCCAACGCGGGGCTCGGCCCGCTTGAGGTTTGTCGCAGCGATTGTTCTCATTGTCTTTGTGACCTGGCCGGTCGTCTGGATGACGGCCAGCCTTCTGCGTATTTCTCTTAAATCTTCCATGAAAACTCCTCCAAGTAGTCCCCGGGGCCTCCCGGCCCGAACCGGCATCCAACCGGCATCTCCAGGAGCATCCCGCAGTAGATCATGCCCCTTCGACGACCTGGCGCTCCACGTCGCCCTGCGGTTGGATGCGGGATGTAATCTCCGGACCGCTTGGCTTATCTCCTTGCCTTGTGCCCCTAAACTTATCCCGGAATTCCTCGATCGCCTTCGCGAGCCTGGACTCAAGGCCTTCGTCGAAATCAGTCGCGTTCCTGATGTCACTCAGGAGATCAGGATGTCTTCTCAAGGACTGCAGGAGGTCTCTTTCGAAGTCCTCGACCCACTCCACGTCGATGTCGTCCAGGTAGCCGCGGACCACGGCGAATATGATCGCGACCTGCTCCTCCACCGGGAGAGGCTGGTACTGTGGCTGTTTTAGCACCTCCACGACTCGCTTGCCCCGCTCGAGCCGGGCCTTTGTCGCTTCATCCAGCTCGGTCCCGAAACGGGCAAAGGTGGCAAGCTCGCGGTACTGGGCCAGGTCGAGCCTGAGGCGGCCGGCGATCTTTTTCATGGCGGCTATCTGAGCATCGCCGCCTACCCGCGATACCGAAAGGCCGACATTGACGGCCGGGCGGACCCCGGAGAAGAATAGCTCGCTATCAAGGTAGATCTGGCCATCGGTGATCGAGATAATGTTTGTTGGGATGTAGGCCGATACATCGCCAGCCAGGGTCTCGACTATAGGAAGTGCCGTCATTGACCCGCCGCCGAGCCTGCTTGCGAGTTTAGCCGAGCGTTCCAGGAGGCGTGAATGGATATAGAAGATATCCCCCGGGAATGCCTCCCGCCCTGGCGGGCGGCGTAGCAGGAGGGAGGTGGCCCTGTAGGCAATAGCGTGCTTGGAAAGGTCATCGTAGACGATGAGGACATCCTTCCCGTTATACATGAATTCCTCCGCCATGGCGCAACCCGCGTACGGCCCGAGATACTGCATCGGGGCAAGCTCGCTGGCGGCGGCCGCTACCACTATTGTGTGTCCCATGGCTCCATTCTCTTCAAGGGAGCGTATGACCTGTGCAATGGTGGATTTCTTCTGGCCCACAGCTACGTAGATGCATATGACGCCCTGCCCTTTTTGGGCGATTATGGCATCGATGGCAATGGCAGACTTGCCGGTCTGGCGATCTCCTATGATGAGCTCCCGCTGCCCCCTGCCGATGGGAACCATGGCGTCTACCGCCTTGAGGCCCGTTATCAGTGGTGTGCGGACAGGCTCACGATCCACGATTCCGGGGGAGGGTGCCTCGACGGTTCGGACCCTGTCATAAGGGATGGGCCCCTTACCATCGAGCGGCCTTCCGAGGGGGTCAACCACCCGCCCGATGAGTCCTTCGCCGACGGGCACTGACACCGTCCTCCCGGTGCCTTTGACCACGTCCCCCTCTTTCACTTCCGTATCCGACGAAAGAAGGACGATCCCGATGGTATCTTCTTCGAGGTTGAATACCATGCCGGTAGCCTTTTCCCCGATGGTGACGAGCTCCCCTGCCATGGCCCGTCTCAAGCCATAGGCCCTGGCGACGCCGTCCCCCGCCTCCACTATCCAGCCAGCCTCATATATTTCAGGGCTATCCCGGGGTATATCGAGTTTGTCTCTTATCAGTGAAGACAGATTTCCTGGCTGCTTCGCCATGAGACTATTCCTCTTCTTCCCGGGCCGGGACGCCCGGCTGACCCGCGAGTTCTCTGCCCCCGGCATCGAGCAGGTTCATGAACCGCCTCAGGGTGTTGGATACCGTCCCGTCTATGACTAAATCTTCAGCTATGATCCTGACCCCCCCGATTACATCCGGGTCCACGTCTTCTACTATCTCGACCCGTTTGCCAAGTCGCGCCCCGAGGGCCGCCGCGAGGCGCTCCTTTCGGGGCGAGGCGAGAGGGCGAGCCGAGGTTACCCGCGCCTTTACCACACCAAGCTCCTCCGCCAGGATTTTTTCATACTCCTCAAGGATCTTCCCCACAATCACAAACCTGCCGGCCTCGACCAGGAGCGAGATGAACCTCTTACCCAGCCCGGAAAGTTCATCTCCAATCCTGCCGGTTATGGCAGCTACCTTGGCCTCGAGCGGGACCCCCGGGTACCACATGAGGTCGACGAGGTCCCGGTTACGGCTTAGGGTCTCAGAGAGTAGGGCAAGTTCGCGGCCTACCTGTTGCTCGAGTCCTATAGCCCCGGCCGCACTCCGGAGGGCCCGCGCCCACTTGCGGGCCTCACCCCTTTCCCTCATTTTGGGGCCTCACCCATTTCTTGATTCCTTTCCTCCAGCCTTGCCGTGACTTCATCTATTAATCGCTGGTCATCCTCCGGCTTGATCTCCCTCTCCAAGATACGCCCTGCAAGGGCCAGGGCTACCTCGAGGGCCTGGCTCTTTAGCCGGTCCCTGGCTGAAGCAATCTCGGCCTCTACTTGGTCACGGGCCCGGCTTACCATGGCTTCGGCCTCATCCCTGGCCTTGGCCAGCGCCTTGTCCTTGAGGTCCCGGGCCACCGCCCCTGCCTCGGACACTATCTCGCGGGCCCGTCTCCTGGCAGCCTCCACTTCCGATGCGAGATCCGCCCTGGACTTTTCCGCCTCTCTCAGCTTGTCCTCAGCTGACTTGAGGCTGTCGGCTATGTGCCGCCTGCGGCGCTCGAGGTACTGCGATACCGGCCCGAAGAAGACATGCCTCAGCACCAGGTAGAGGACCAGGAAATTGATTAGCTGGAAGATGTACGTGGGCAAATGAAAGAGTGAAACCTCCGTTGCTGGTGGCATCTCATTTGCTCCCCCTGCTGGCGGTGCATCTCAGCCGGTCACCGGCGCCCCTGCCGACCGGGGACCCGGGCGGACCGGTGCCTCGCTGTCCGGTGCCAAATCGTCCGGGCCGGCCAAGGGCCAAGTTTGGGCTACCGCCTGGTTAAAGAAGTCTCAAGAGCGGGTTGGCGAATAGCAGGAGCAGGGCTATCACGAGCCCATATATTCCCGTAGTCTCTGCCACCGCGGCGCCCAGGAGCATGGTCCTTATGATGTCCCCCTGCGCCTCGGGCTGCCTGCCCACGGCCTCTGCACCCTTGCCCGCGGCATAGCCCTGCCCTATTCCTGTCCCGAAACCGGTCAGCACGGCAATTCCGGCCCCAATCGCCGAGGCAGCCAGGAGTATCGTCCTTGGAGTGATGGTCACATCCACCCTGTATCCCTCCTCGCTCAGCCCATGGCATCGGCTATGAATGTCATGGTGAGCATGGTGAAAATGAATGTCTGCATGAGTCCGGCAAACAGGTCGAAATACATGTGGGGCAACACAGGCACCAAGAGCGGGGCAAACCTGTAGATGAGTCCCATGATCATGCTCCCTCCCATGAGGTTGCCGAAAAGGCGAAATGCCATGGAGAACGGGAGGGCAAGAGAGCTTATGATGTTGAGCGGCAGCATCAACGGTATGGGTTCAAAAAAGCCCTTGATGTATGCCCGGAGACCTTTAGCCCGTAGCCCATAATACTGAATGTTGAGGAATGTCAACGTGGCGAGGGCGAGCGTAGTGCTCAGGTCTGCGCTCGGGGGGCGCACCCCGATGAGGCCGGTAAGGTTTGCCACAACCAAGAATATAGCGAGGGAACCGATATAGGGCACAAACCCCCGCCTTGCAGCCCCCATGGAGGCATCCACAAAGGCGGTGATGCCGTCGAGGATGAATTCTATTGAGTTTTGCAGGGTGTCCGGCACGGCAGTAGGCGGCCGGGAGGTAACGTACCTTGCGGCCTGCCAGAACGCGGGTATGATAATGGCCATGATTGCCCAAGTTACCGTAATGGTAGTTGTGATCACTACTTCCACCTGCCCCTGTAGCCGAGTACGCCATGTGCCAGTATCACATACTTGACGAGCAGGAGCCCGGTGATCGCCCCTATGAACTGGGGTGTACCCCATCTCAGGGCGAGATAAAGCGTGGCTCCTGTGATAGAGTATCTCAGCACGTACCTCCACCCGGCAAACCGGGCTATCATTGGGGGTGGCGTCTCGGCTATCCTGACAAGGCTCATGCCGAGCAACGACAGGTTGGCAAGAGAGCAAGCTGCCCCCGCCAAAAGGCCGAGGGAAAACCCCGGGCGTCCCAGGGCGGCCACGACCAGGGCCCCCGTGCCGGACAGCAAGAGGACTCTCTTGGCTATGAAAATTATCGTCAATAATATCTCGTTCATTATCGTCCCCCGCTCATCTTATTTTTTGACCCGGTTGGCCACATTATGACAGGAACTGTTACATGTTTGTTGAATTAATCAGTTCTGAGGATCGAAGCAGGGAGGGAACGGATGTGGGGAACAAGATCACGATAACAGCCGGCAATGTCCGGGTCCTGGTGGAACTCAACGATACCAGGAGCGCTAAATCTGTCTGGGAAGCGCTCCCGTTCGACGCGGAGGCGAGGACCTGGGGCGACGAGATCTACTTTTCCATCCCCGTGAAGATGGGGCTTGAAAACGGGCAAGAGGTGGTTGACAAGGGGGACGTGGGGTACTGGCCGCCGGGCTCTGCCATGTGTCTCTTTTTCGGGCCGACTCCGGTAAGCCGCGGGGGCGAGATCAGGCCCGCCAGCGCGGTCACGGTGCTCGGCAAGATCGTGAGCGATCTCGGACAGCTGCGACAGGTCAGAGACGGAATGCACCTCAAGGTCACCCGGGCGGAGGAATGACGGCATGCCCGACATCGCATATCTTAACGGGAATTTCGTCGACATAGATTCGCCATGTATACCCGTTGAAGACAGGGGATTTCAGCTAGGGGACGGGGTCTATGAGGTAATCAGGTGTTATGAGGGGCATCCGTTTGCCGCGGATGCCCACCTGTCGCGCCTTTTCAGGAGCCTAAAGGAGATCCTCCTGGATGTCCCCTGGGACCGTGAGGCCTTGATGGATATTATGACCCAGGCAGTCAGGAAGAGCGGCTATAGGGATGCCATCATCTACCTCCAGGTCACCCGCGGGGCTGCGCCCCGGGTGCATGCATTCCCTGCATCTCCCGTGCCGACCCTGGCCATGACGGTGAGAGAGGCCGTGCCCCTGCCACCGGAGGCGTTCAGGGACGGAGTAAAGGTCATTCTCGAGCCCGATATCCGCTGGCTGCGGTGCGATATCAAGTCTATTGACCTCCTGCCTAACGTGCTGGCCAAGGAGAGGGCGCGAAGGGCCGGGGCTTACGAGTGCGTGTTGGTGCGCGAGACAGGCCCTCTCGGGGGCGGCCTGCCGGGAGGCGGCCTTGTGACCGAGGGTGCGAGCAGCAATGTGTTTATCGTAAAACAGGGGGTATTGCTCACTGCGCCGGCCAGCAATCTGATACTGTCAGGGATTACCCGGGGCATAGTGCTTGAGCTCGCCAGACAAAATGGCATCCCCGTAATCGAGGCGTGGTTTACAAGAGATGATCTCTTGCGTGCCGACGAGATCTTTCTCACCGGGACGACTGCCGAGGTGTTGCCAGTAACCAGAATTGGTGATACCCTTGTAGCCGGGGGCAAGAGAGGCCCCGTCACTGAGATGTTGCACCGCATCTTTGAACAGTACAGGGCCAATAATATGTGCCGGAAGCAAGGGGGGGGAATACCGGTGAAGATAGGGGTCCTTTCCGATACCCATATCCCTGTCCGGGCCAAGGAGATCCCCCGGGAGATCCTGGAAGCATTCTCCGGTGCGGACCTTATCATACATGCGGGGGACATCGTGTCTTTTGAGGTATTGGAGGAACTGGCAAGACTGGCGCCGGTCGAGGCCGTATCCGGCAACATGGATCCTCCTGAGATCAGGGAAAAGCTGCCTTCGAGCAAGACGATCGAGGTGGCGGGCAAGACCATAGCCATCATGCACGGCCACGGAAGCCCCGAGGAGACGGTGAGGACGGCAGAGACGGGCTTTCCCGGGGCCGACTGTGTGGTTTTCGGGCATACCCATCGACCATACACAGGCTACAAGGGCAAGACGCTCATCCTCAACCCGGGATCTTGCGTAGACAGCCCCTGGACCGACCGGCCATCATACGCCATCCTCTACATGGATGACGGTGATCCGACCTCGGACATGGAGGCACGCATCTTCTATCTCAGGGACTAGAGGGGGGATCAGAGCTGTTCCGGGCGCTTCTGTTCGACCTCGACGGCACTCTGTTGAGTTACGACACCGACGCCTTTCTTCAAAAATATATGGAGCTCTTGGCAAGGCGGGTATCAGAATTCGTAGACCCTTCTCTCTTCCTGCGCCAGCTCTTGAGATCAACCGAGGCGATGGTGAGGAACCTCGACCCCTCGAAGACCAACAAGGATGTGTTCATGGAGGATTTCTTCCCCGGGATAGGTATACCGCCCGAGGTGCTCATGCCTGTTTTCGATGATTTCTACAGGAAGGAATTCCTGTCGCTCAAGAGTCTCGTGAGACCTGTGCCGCTGGCGCGGCCCCTGGTCGAGCAGGCGGTCAGGAGCGGACTTGATGTCGTGATCGCAACAAATCCTGTCTTCCCCATGGTTGCCATACGCGAACGCCTGCGCTGGGGGCATCTCGATGACCTCAGCTACCGCCTGGTTACTTCCTATGAGGTGATGCACTACTGCAAGCCCAACCGTGAGTACTACGAAGAAGTCCTCTCAATGATAGGAAGGCGACCGTGCGAATGCCTTATGATCGGCAACGACGTGGATGAAGACCTTGCCGCCGGGGCTGCCGGGATCAGGACATACCTCGTGACCGACTGCCTGAGAGGAAAGCAGGATGGCGGGAAAAGGCCTGATTTCTGTGGAACCTTTCAGGACCTGGCCGATTTCCTGAAACAAGTCCTCGGCATGCCGGTCGTATCCGGGAGGTAGCCCGGGCTGGCCGGCTGCGTGCAAAAGGTGGCTGTAGAAAGGGGAACAACTACATTGCGTTTTATGGTGATAGCCAACCCCAGGGCGGGCCGCGGCAGGGGCAGTAAGATCATCCCTGTCGTGCGCGAGTTTCTGGCATCTTGGGGGCTGCCCTTTGACATCCGGGTCACGGAGGGGCCGGGAGAGGCAACGCGTTATGCCCACGAGGCTGCCTTGTCCGGCTATGATGTGGTGGTGGCCGCGGGCGGGGATGGAACAGTAAATGAAGTTGCCAACGGGATCATGGGCAAGGGAACGATCCTCGGGGTTATACCCTGCGGCACGGGCAATGACTTTGCCCTGTCACTCGGGATATCAAAAGATCCTGTAAGAGCGTGCAGGACTCTAGTCGCGGGGTGCGTAGCTCGCCTCGACATCGGGCGGGTGCTTGACAGGTACTTCGTGAGCTCGGTGGGCGTGGGCTTTGACGGCACAGTGGCCAAGGAGGCAAACAGGAGTATCCCTGTGCTCCGGGGTGCGGCCGTATATGTTCTCGCCCTGCTCAAGGTGCTCCTCACTTACGCGGCTCCCCGGATGAGGATCCGCCTGGACCATAAGAGCATATCCCTTGATGCCCAGCTGGTAGCCATCACCAATGCGCCAACCTACGGAGGAGGCATGCGGATTGCGCCGGAGGCCATCATGGACGATGGCATGTTCGAGGTGTGCATCATGGAGAGAATGGGCAGTCTCGAGACCCTCTACCACCTGCCCAAGGTCTTCAAGGGCACCCATGTCAGGCTGCCCAAGGTGAAGATGTATCGCGCAAAGGAGATCTGGATCGAATCCGACAGAACGGTCCCTCTCCACATGGATGGAGAGGTGACTGAGGCATCGGCCCTTCATTTCGAGATAAGGAACCAGGCCCTCCCGGTCATTATCGGCCGGAGAGACAGGCTGGCGAGGCAGGCTCCATACGCTGCCCCGACCGCCGGAGACGATGCTCTCGGCCGTCAGGGCATCTCCGTGGGTTTGGCGAGTTTTGGAAAGGTCGAGGGACGTTGAGCCGGGTCAAAGATGCGTCTAATTCAATCAAAGTGGGCATGGTCTCCCTGGGGTGTGCCAAGAATCTGGTTGACTCCGAGGTGATGCTGGGAATCCTCAAAGACCGGGGCTTTGAGATCGTCCCGGATGAGGCCGGGGCCGACGTGATAATAGTGAATACATGCGGCTTCATCCTCCCCGCCAAGCAGGAATCTATAAACGAGGTCCTCAGGCTCGCCCGGTTAAAGCAAGGAGGGCGGCTCAAGGCCCTTATCATGACAGGGTGCCTCCCCCAACGTTATGGCGAGGAACTCGCAAAGGAATTGCCCGAGGTGGACGCCTTTGTAGGTCCGGGGGAAATCACAGCGATCGCAAGGGTCATCAGGGACGTCCTCCAGATCTATAGAACGGGGCAACCGGGCAGGCCGGCCGGGCGGCGGCCGGTCCTCATCTCCGAGCCACGGTTCATCTATAGCCATGAGACTCCCCGGATCATTTCCACGCCCCCCTATACGGCCTATGTCAAGATCGCCGAGGGCTGCGACAACAGGTGTTCCTATTGCGTCATCCCATCTATCCGCGGGCGGTTTCGCAGCAGGCCCATTGAATCGATCGTATCGGAATGCATGCGCCTTGCCGGTAACGGGGCCAGGGAGCTGATACTGGTGGCACAGGATACCACCCGGTATGGAGAGGACCTCTACGGGACCTTCAAGCTGGCCAGTCTCCTCCGGGAGATCTCCAGGATCGAGGGCGTGGTATGGGTCCGTTTTCTCTATACCTACCCGACTCATATCACCGACGAGCTAATCGAGGTCGTGGCTTGCGAGCCCAAGATATGCAAGTACTTTGACATACCATTACAGCATGCCGATGACAGGGTTCTTCGCATGATGGGCAGGCGCAACTCGAGGGAGGATGCCCTCGCATTGATAAACAGGATACGAACGCGCATACCTGATGTCACCCTGAGGAGCACCTTTATCGTGGGATTTCCGGGTGAAACCGAAGACGCATTTGACTCGTTGCTTGACTTCCTCGAGGAGACTAAGCTCGACCGGGTTGGGGTCTTTGCCTATTCAGAGGAGGAGGGCACCCCGGCGGAGGCGCTTCCCGATAAAGTGCCCGAGGACGTGAAGGAAGAGAGGTTCCGTCGTGCGATGGAGCTTCAACGCCGCATCTCCCGCGAAAAACTCGAGGCCCGGGTCGGGAGCGAGGAGATGGTGCTTGTCGAGGGACTCTCGGAGGAAAGCGACCTCGTCGTAGTGGCCAGGTCCCAGAGGGAAGCACCCGGGATAGATGGTCTCATCTATATAGGCGACGCTACACTCAAGGCCGGGACCTTCCATCAGGCCCGCATTACAGGTGCCAGTGATCATGACCTTGCCGCAGAGATCATATCCCCTGCTTGATCTCCCTGTCCATAGCATTTTATTCCATGAAGTTTCCCCACTGGTATTTTTGCAGGAACTTGGGATGCTGTGTCGAACTGAGTCTAGAGAGACAAGGCTGTCCGCTCAATAACTTTTGGACAGCCTGTGCTGTATGGAGAAGGGGGGCAGGTCGCAAGCCCGGCCGGGCGCATTTGCGACGATTTTGACATGGTTGATATTCTCATAATGGGCGGGCCAGTCATGGTACCCCTGGCTCTCTGCTCGATTCTCGCTCTGGCTATAGCGATTGAGAAGATCTACTATCTCATGAGGACGAGATCGGACCCGGAACGGGCGCTGCGGGCCGTGGGCCTCGCCCTGGAGCATGGCAGGATAGGGGATGCAATCGCAGCTGTGGAGCAGTTTCGCGGCCAGCTGGGCGCCCTGATGACAGCCGGCCTGATGATGTACGGTAAGGACCCCAAGCAGGTCGAGAATGCAATCCGTGCGGCAGGCGAACGGGAGATATACCTCATGGAAAGAGGGCTCCCTGTCCTCGGGATGATCGTGACCATATCGCCGCTGCTCGGCATCCTGGGCACGGTACTCGGGATAATCGACGCTTTCCAGGTGCTGTCCAGCCAGGCGCACCTCCTGGAGCCGGCTGCGCTCAGCGCAGGCATTGCGGAGGCCCTGATCACAACCGCGGCGGGACTTATCATCGCTGTCCCGGCCCTCGCCCTCCATACCTGGATATCCGGCATGGTGGAAAGACGTGTCAGGGAGATGGGCGATTTTGCCACAGAGCTCATAAACCTCCTGACAACGGAGGTGAGGCAGGTTGCAGTTTCGGCGAAATAATCGCAGGTCTCCCAGCGTGGATATCGTGCCGCTGGTGGATATCATGACGTTTCTCATCGTGTTTTTTATCCTTTTTACAAGTTTTAAGACGACGCCCACGGGACTCCAGCTAAACCTGCCCAAGGCGGTCACGGCCGCCAGGTACCCGAGCAGCCAGATAGTGGTCACCATAGACAGGACCGGGCGCATCTATTTCAATGGCAGCCGGACAACGATCCCGGAGCTCCGGGAATCAATCCGAGCGCGGCTTTCCAGGGATGCGGAACAACCGGTAGTCATCCGCGCTGACCGTCAGGTGCTCTATGGAGATATCGTAGCCGTGATGGACGCAGCGCGGAGTGTGGGAGCGTCACGAATAGCGTTGGCAGCGGAGAGACGTGAACTGAGGTGAGAGGGAAATGGAATCCAGAGAAAGGGCTTATGCCAAAAGGTTCGGCGCGTCCCTGGGCATTTCCCTCATCGTGCATGCGCTTATCATCTTCCTTATCCCCCTGGGCTTTATGTCCCCGGTAACTATATACCCGGTAGAGTATGGAGATGTGACCGATGCCATCCTGGCGTCGGAGAGGGCGTCGTCGTCAACCCCGGCAGTCCCGAGGCCACCTTCCCCTCCTGCGACGGCCCCCAAGGCTCCGCCGGTCACCACCGTGGTCAAGGAGGAGGTGCCGGCCAAACCGGTTGAAAAACAAGTGCCCTCCCAAGAGCCGGAGCCTGTAGAGAAGCCGGCACTCAAGAAACCTGTTGAGCGGGAAATGAAACCGGAAATAAGGCCCAAACTGCCTCAGCCGAAGACGCCATGGGAACCGGATATTGAAGAGCCCCGCCGGGAAGGGAAACCGGACATACTGACAAGTCCCGCCGGCGAAGAATCTATTGAAACCCATTCATCCAAAGAAGGCCCCCCGCAAGTGCAGGCACCGGATACAAAGACCGGAGTCAAGCCTCTCGGCGAGCCTTCGCCTTCCGCCGGGACATCCGAGCCCGCATCCGGCGCACCCGAGGCGGTGCCGGGGGCCGGGGAAGCCAGAGGAGCCTCCGGCGGCACCCGGTTGAGGCCCGAGCAGTTCGGGACGGGTGAGTCGTTGGTCACCGCTGCCGCCAGGCCCGTATACCCCAAAAATGCGCAGAACGAGGGTGTTGAAGGGACCGTAGAGGCCTTGGCAACGGTGAGCCCGGAGGGGCGTCTCCTGGCGGTCAGTATAACGAAATCATCTGGAGACCCCAGGCTGGACGCTATTGTAGTGCGGACCATGGAGAAGGCGTGGAGCTTTAAGGCTATCGGCGTCGAGTACAATATCCGCATTAACGTCGTCTTCAGTGGCGCGAGGGTCTCGGTGAGCTTCGGCGGGGTGACATTCGCCCAGTAGGGAGGTTCGCTATCATGCTCAGGGCCGCTGTTGTCGCCGGCATTTTATTCTTATGCCTTATCATGGTCCCGTGGTCAGATGCCCTCGGTCAAGATGTTTCGATAATCTCCCTGTCCAATGAATATGTGCGCGTCTTTGTCAATGTGACCGGCGACGCCACCGGGAGATTTGCCCTGGATACCACGGGCGGTGACCCGACGAAGGCTGATGACGATGGGAAACCCCTGATATATGGCCGCCCCGTGCCATGGACGTCGTACACCACGATCAGGATCGACGGCAAGGATTATTGTTACGGAGGGCCGACCGAGAAGCGCGCCGGTAGACATGGCCTCTACGGGGATATGGTTAAAGGACCCGAGATTGTCGACAATAGGGAGATACAGAGCTCATGGAGGCTGGGCGATAGTCGCGATATCGATGCAACGCAGTGCCTGAAAATAGTCAGGAGCAGCACGACCGGGCTCCTCGACACTGTGGAGATCAGGTATCTCTTAACCAATGAAGGCAATAGCGTGCGGGATGTCGGCCTGAGAATAGTGCTGGACACCATGCTGGGGAGCAACGATGGCGCTCCATTCAGAGCCAAGGACGCGGCCATTACTAAAGATACGAAATACGACTCCGGAGACCTCCCCCAATTTTGGCAGGCATTCGATTCCCTCAGCGCGCCGTCCGTGACATCCCAGGGTACCTTGTCGGGCCAGGGCGCAACCCCTCCTGACCGGGTGTACTTTTCAAATTGGGGCAGTCTCGCAGACGGCCTGTGGGACTTTGATTTCG
This sequence comes from Bacillota bacterium, assembly GCA_012842565.1. GTDB lineage: Bacteria > Bacillota > SHA-98 > Ch115 > Ch115 > DUSO01. The sequence goes on along the minus strand of DUSO01000133.1, from coordinate 2,774 downwards.
TGCCGGGGCGTGACTTCACCCGGTCGGGCGAGTACGAACTCGACAGCGCCATCGCCCTCTACTGGGACCCGAAGCCCCTCATGCCGGGGGAGTCGAGAGAATATGTGACACTCTATGGCCTTGGGGGCATAAGCATTGCCCCTGGAGCACTGACCCTCGGGGTGAGTTCACCTGCGGAGGTGACGCTCGGGAAGGGCCAGCCCGGGAGCTTCCCGGTGGTCTGCTATATCGAGAATTCAGGCAAGGGGGATGCAATTGGGGTAAAGGTGACCATTTCCCTGCCAGACGGACTTTCTCCCGTGTCCGGGCAGCCCGTTACCCGTAGGATAGGTAACCTGGCGTCGGGCGGCGTAGCCCAGGTGTCGTGGGATCTTGTGCCGAGCGCCGGGCCCGGCACGGTCCTAACATATAGTGTGAAGGTGGAGGCCGAAAACGCCGAGTCCAACCAGGTGGAACGGAGCGTAAGGCTACTCGGACCTCCAAGGCTGGCCGTATCGCTTGAGGGCCCTGATAGCCTGGCGGTCGTTGATGAGAAATGGTCCCCGGTGCCGTTCGGCGTGGTTGCCACGATCACCAATGCCGGGAGCTCCTCCGCCTATGGGGTGAAGGCCTCTGCGCTCTGGGGAGCGGGGCTCGTGCCTGCCCCGTGCGAGAAGTCTGCCAGATTCCTCGGATCTATGGCACCCGGCGAATCCTATCAGGTATCGTGGCAGATGGAGCCCAAGGCCGCCAACAAGTCCGCTGAATACGCGGTCAGAGTCGAATCTCGAAATGCCGATGAGTCCTTTGCGAGCGGGACGGTAACCGTCCCCGAGCTCAAGCCCAAGGTGCAGGTAATCGCACCCAGCTCAAAGGTAGTGCCCGGCACATTCTTCCCGGTTTACATACGGGTTACTAATGTCAGGGAGTTTACGGGGGGCACATTGGACCTCGTTTATGATCCCCATATTCTCAAGGCGATAAGGGTTTCACGGGGGACCCTTTTCGTCGAGGGAGGTACTCTCTCGGAGTGGAAAGGAGGGACGATTTCGGATTCCTTTGGGAGGGTGCAGGCGATGGGCGGGCAGCTAAGGTCCGCGAAATACGCATTTGACGTGTTTGCCTGCGTGCACTTCCGCGCCCGGTCAGCCGGGCGGTCGGGCCTCAGCCTGGAAAATGTAGTCATACGCGGCGGGAATGGTAAGGAGATTCCCGTCGAGGTAGTAAACGGGGCCATAGTCGTACAGGAGAAATAGCGGGAAGTGAGGGGGACCCAGCATGAGAGTAATGAAGATGGCCGGCATGGCCGGCTTGCCCAGATTTTGGGCCGTCCTCTTGTCTGCTCTGGTCGTTCTAGGTGCCGTGAGCGGCGTAGGCTTTGCTGAGCAACTCAAGGACGTGCCGCCCGATCACTGGGCATACAGCAGCGTCAAGATGCTGGTGGACAAGGGATATATCTCAGTCTACCAGGATGGGACCTTTCAGGGCAATAAGCCCGTGGACAGGTTTACACTGGCTGCAGTTGTGGCGAGGGTGCTCAACGAAATCGCATCAGGGAGGGTGGCGGCCTCTGCCGAAGATATACAGCTTCTCCGCAAGCTTTCAACGGAATTCCGCCAGGAACTTGTTTCCATGGCTGACCAGCTCCGGGCGATGGATAACCGGATAAAGGAGCAGGACAGCAAGCTCGAGATAATGAACGAGGATATATCGAAGGTGACTGAAGACGTCTCCAAGGCCGGTAAAGACGTATCGGACCTTAAAGCACAGGCTCAAGAGATGATCGAGGACATACTGGCGCTCAAGAAGGCGATGGACGCTGCCAGGGTCGCTGATAGGGCACACGAAGACCAGTTGGCGGGCCTCAAGAAAGCCTGCGATGAGCTTGCAGCAAAGGATTCTGACCTCGCGAGTCGCATAACGGGCCTTGACGAACATCTGGGCAAAGTGGACGAGCGCGTAGGCAGGGTAGAGGGCGATATTAATGCGCTCGGCGCGCGGGCAGACAAAGCTGAGGGCGCTATCAGCGCGTTGGAGGCACGGGCGGGTAAGCTCGAGGACCGGACGACGGCCCTTGAAGGCCGGACGGGCACCCTGGAGGGCCGCGCAGATGCCCTGGACACCCGGGCACAGGAACTTGCATCGAAACAGGATATGCAGGCCGGCGACATCAAGGGCCTTTCTTCTAACCTTGGGGGATTGAAGGTTGACCTTGCCAAGGTGTCAGACCGGGTCACTAGCTTGGAGCAGGGACTCCAAGCCGTGAATTCGACATCGTCCAATCTGAGCGAGGGGTTGGATAGCGCCAGGGCTGCCATTGCGGGCTTGAGGAGCGACCTTGAAGCCCTCAAGGCCGACCTCGCGCAAGTCTCCGAGAAAGTGGATAAGCTCGAAGCAGGAGCGAAGGCCGCCGGAGAATCCTTTGTCAATGAACGTGCAGCCAGGATCGCGGCCGATAGCGCCCTGGACGCAAAGCTGGGCCAGCTAACCTCGGACTTCGAGGCATACAAGGCCGCGACATCCAAGAATATCGAGGCATTGCGCAAGGAGAACGGCCTCCTGAAGGTCCTCCTTGGCGTGGTGGCCTTGCTCGGCATAGCGATTCAATAGGCGATTAGACATTTGGCAGGTTCTCTTCCGGGGGTTTCAGGACGATTCGATACCTCCGGTCATCCAGAGGCCGCAGGGCTGGTGACATGCGCGGGAGGACCTCTTGCAGGGGGTCTCCGCGCATAGTGTTTTCTTCGGCCCGATTGCCGGACGGCTTGACCGGGATTTTGCCGCTGCGGGCCCTT
>DUSO01000132.1 GCA_012842565.1 Bacillota bacterium | reverse complement strand
GGGGCGGAGATAGGCGGGCTCGGCATAGGGGGGCGTCTGGGCAAGAGCAAATACCTCGTGGCCGAAGCCGACGAGGCCTACGGGTCGTTCCTCGAGATGTACCCCACAGTGGCTGTCGTGACTAATATCGACGACGACCACCTGGACTACTATGGCACAATGGATAACCTGGTGCGGGCTTTCAGCCAGTTTTTGTCAAGGGTACCCCAGGATGGCCTGGCCGTCTTGTGTTCGGACTGCGAACGGGCTCTCGAGGCGGCATCCGGTCTGGCTGTAAGAAGGGTTACATATGGGCTTGAGCCTGGCGCAGACTTCACAGCGGTGAACCCGTCGATCTCGAGTAAGGGGTCGACCTTTGAGGTCGTAAAGCACGGGGCCATCCTCGGCCGGGTGTCACTTCAGGTACCCGGGAAGCATAATATATCTAACGCGCTGGCGTGCGTCGCTGTGGCACAGGAGTTGGATATAGACTGGGGTGCCACCGTGCTGGCCCTCGAGCGTTTTAGAGGTGCTGAGCGGCGGTGCCAGGTTATCGCAGACGTCAATGATGTCCTCATAATTGATGATTATGCTCATCATCCGACGGAGATCGCTGCCACGCTCGCGGCGCTCAAGGATAGCACGAATCGCAGGGTTATCGCGGTCTTCCAGCCGCAACGGTATACCCGGACCAAGCTGCTCATGCCGGAGTTTGCCCGGGCCTTTTCCAGTGCCGATCGCATCTTCGTTGCCGAGATATATCATGAGGGCACGGGCGAGACCCCGATCCCGGGCGTTTCCGGGTCTCGCCTGGCGGAGGCCATACATGAATATGAAAGGCGGCCGGTAGATTTCGTGCCGGATATCGAGGGCCTCGCAACCTGCCTCGTGGAAATCGTCAGGCCGGGGGACCTGGTAGTGACCATGGGTGCAGGGGATATATGGAAGCTGGCATACAAACTTGCAGAGAGGCTGAGGGAGAGGTAGCTCCCGGGAAGGGGTAGTTCACGCGGTGGGTGAATTGTTGTGAGAATAGAGGCAGTGGCATCCCGTCTCGGCGAGATAATGAGAGGGCAGGTCCGGACCAATGAGCCCATGTCTTACCATACGTCCTTCAGGATAGGGGGGCCTGCGGATGTCTTCGTTATACCGCGGGACGTCCTCGACCTCAAGGCGTGTCTCGACTTTTTGAGAGGGGAGAGGGCGCCTTTCCTTGTAATCGGCAACGGCACGAATATCCTGGTGGCGGACGAGGGTATAAGAGGCATTGTTATAAAGATAGGCGGCGCCCTCAGGGACGTCGACATAACCGACGGCCAGATCATAGCTGGAGCCGGCGCAGGTTTGCCTTATGTCTCCAGGGTTGCGTGTGAGAGAGGCCTTTCGGGGCTCGAGTTTGCGACTGGAATCCCGGGTAGCCTGGGCGGGGCGGTATTCATGAATGCCGGGGCTTATGGCAGGGCCATGCAGGATGTGGTGGTATCCTGTGAGGTCATAACCCCCGAAGGCGACTTCAAGACCTATGAGCGGGACTATGTGGGATTTCGCCCAAGGGGCAGCCGTTTCGAGGAAAGCCGCGAGGTGATCGTGGCTGTGACACTCCGGCTCGAGCCGGGCGACCGGGAGGCCATACGTCGAGAGTTGGAGAGCCTTGCGAGATCCAGGGAGGAGAAGCAACCCCTTGAATACCCCAGCGCGGGCTGCGTATTCAAAAACCCTGCGGGCGGCGGGGCAGGACGGTACATCGACTGGGCAGGGCTGAAGGGTTTGCGGATCGGAGACGCCCAGGTCTCGCATAAGCACGCGAATTTCGTGGTTAATCTCGGCCGGGCCACCTGTAAAGATGTGCTCGAATTGATGGATGTCGTGGCCAGCACAGTGGGGGAGCGTTTCGGGGTTGTCTTGAGACCTGAGATAAGGGTGATCGGGCCTCAGTTGGACGTCCCCTGGGATTGACCGGAGGTGCGCTCTGTAAATGAAATACGAGGTCGTGGGGGGTATTCCGCTCAGAGGGGTCGTCAAGGTGAGCGGCGCCAAGAATTCGGCGCTCAAGCTCATGGCCGCGTCACTCCTTGCGGAGACCCCCTGTACCATCAGGAACGTCCCTGACATTACTGATGTAAGGACGATGGTCGGGGTGCTCACGGCTCTGGGCGCGAGGGTCGAGACCCCGAGCGCCGGAACACTGCGAATCGACCCGGCCGGTCTTTCGGGTTGGGAGCCGCCCGAGCACTTGGTGCGGGAGATGAGGGCGTCCATCCAGGTCATGGGGCCTCTCCTTGCAAGGTTCGGCAGAGTGCGTGTCAGGCAACCCGGGGGCTGCGACATCGGCCCGAGGCCGATCGACCTGCATTTGAAGGGATTTCGCGCCCTTGGGGCGGATATTGTCGAGGATCGCGGCTTTATCATGGCGGTGGCGCCGAAGCTGTACGGTGCCGAGATACACCTTGATTTCCCGAGCGTGGGAGCTACGGAAAACATCATGATGGCCGCCTCACTCGCGGATGGCACGACGATCATAAGAAATGCCGCCCGCGAGCCGGAGATCGTCGACCAGCAGAATTTCCTCAACAGGCTCGGCGCAATGATACGGGGAGCAGGTACAGATACCATCAGGATAGTCGGCCGGAAGGCACTTTCCGGCACTGAGTATTCTGTTCTCCCCGACAGGGTGGAGACCGGGACCTTTATGGTTGCCATTGCCATAACCGGCGGGGATGCGTGGATTGAAAACTGCATTCCCGAACACGTCCAGGCCGTTATAGCGAAGCTGAGGGAAGCAGGGGTCAAGATAACTGAGGAAGATTCGAGGATAAGGGTGACATCCGGGGGGCGCCCCGGCGCCGTGAGCGTGAGAACCCTGCCCTATCCGGGTTTCCCTACCGACATGCACCCGCAGATATCCGCCCTCTTGTCCATAGCGAGAGGAACAAGCGTCATTACCGAGAATATCTTTCCTAACAGGTTCAGGTACGTTGAAGAACTCCGGCGGATGGGGGCGGACATACGGCTGGAAGGCAGGGTAGCAGTCATCGAAGGCAAGGAACGGCTATTCGCCACTGATGTGGATGCGCCCGACCTCCGGGGAGGAGCGGCCCTTGTACTGGCCGGCCTGGCCGCTGACGGGGTGACGAAGGTGGGGAACATATGGCATATCGAGAGGGGATACGAAAACATGGCAGGCAAGCTGGCCTCGCTGGGCGCAAGAATCACCAGGCTGGCCTAGTCAAAGTTGCCATCATCTCTTTGGGCATGCTTGCGCTCTTCAGTTTCATCAGGTCTCCTTTCTTTTCCGTATCTTCTATAGATATCCATGGGACAAGCTTCCTTGCCCCCGAAGAGGTTATGGTACTATCTGGTGTAAGCCGTGGCGAGAATATCTTCGAAATAAGCCCGGCCCGGGTAAGGGCAAGACTCATGAAAAACCCGCGCATAGGCGATGTCACGGTAAGGCGCAAGTTGCCATCTACAGTGATCATCGATATCGAGGAGCGGCGCCCGCTGCTGGTGGTCAGGTATGCCGGGTATTTCCTGGAGGTAGATGCGGAGGGGTATGTCCTGGGCGTGGTCGAGACGCTCAAGCATTCCACACTTCCGATCCTTGTGGGGGCCAGTATCAAGACGGCCGAGGTCGGAGAGAGGATCGACGCGCCCGGGCTTGAGGCGGTGCTCTCCCTGGCTGGTGCCATGAGCCCGGGGATCCTGGCCAGGATATCACAATTCCACATTACAGGCCCGGGGGATGTCGAGGCCATCATGCCTGAGGGTATCCGGGTCGTGTTTGGGTCCGGCGCCCCGGAGGAAATGCGAAGGAAGGCCCTGGTGCTGGAGGCGATCCTGGGGCAGGCGCAGGGTGGAGGAGGGGACATCACCTACATTGACCTCCGTTATGCAGCGAGGCCTGTTATCAGGGAAAGGGGTACAGGGCGGAGGTAGCGCCCGAGAACGGGCAATAAATCCCCAGGTAAACACCCTGGACAAAAACTGCCACAACGTTATAATTATGACGAGCAAGGAGAGTGCCACGGAGTCGGAGGGAGAGGTATGGACTCTAAAAAGTGGCCGGTATACGTTGCGGCGGTATCTGTACTCCTGGGCGTGCTCCTGGTGGCCCAGTTCAGGACACAGGAGTACATCGGGACAAGCGTGGTACCCACGCGCAGGCTGGAAGACCTGACTGATATGTTGAGGAAGGCGGAGGCGCAGAGAGAGGCCCTCGAAAAAGAAGTGGGCGTCTTGAGGCGGCAGCTGGTGAAGGCCTGGGAAGGCGAACATGCGGTAGAGACGGTGAGGCAGGAGCTTGCCAGGGTGCAGGCCGTGGCGGGCCTTGTGCCCATGACCGGTCCCGGGGTCGTGCTGGTGCTCAACGACAGCCGCAAGCAAGCCCAGCCCGGGGAGAGCGCCGATCTGTTCCTTGTCCACGACGAGGATATCCTCAAAGTCGTAAACGAACTCTTCGCGGCCGGGGCCGAGGCCGTCTCCGTAAACGGGCAGAGGATGATAGCCACAAGCGAGATTCGCTGCGCCGGCCCGACGATATCTGTAAACAATACCCGTATCGGCGCCCCCTACCAGATCGTAGCCATCGGAGACCCGCAGACGCTCGACAGCGCCCTTCACATGAGGGACGGGATAATAGACACCCTCAAGGCGTGGGGTATACAGGTCAGGATAACCCAGGTGCCAAGCGTAACCGTCCCGGCCTATAAGGGTAGCCTCTATTTCAAGTATGCGAAACCCGTTACATCAGGGAGTGAAACCCAATGATCCTCGCTATAGTCGGGCTGATACTGGGCATCATCATAGGAATACTCACGCCGGTACAGCTCCCGGCCGGCTACGCTGACTACATGGCAATAGCCATACTGGCGGCCCTGGACTCGATCTTCGGCGGGCTTAGGTCCGGGCAGGAGGGAACGTTTGACGGGCTCATTTTCCTTACAGGATTCTTCGCCAATACCCTGCTGGCTGCCCTGCTTACCTATGCCGGCGATAAGCTCGGGGTAAACCTCCTCCTGGGAGCGACGGTCGCCTTCAGCATACGCATCTTCAACAATGTGGGCTTTATAAGGAGACACCTCCTGGAGTCGGCGAGAAGGAAATCATGATGATCTGTTGAATGTAGTCTTCTGACGGACGGCTTTGCCAGCGGTATCCGGGACGTTCTCAAGCCTGCGCACGGCTGGCTTCGAGGACTCTTTCTAATTGGGAGGGTAAAGGTCGTGTTTGAAATGGACCTGGAGATGGAGCAATTTACCAATATAAAGGTCGTCGGGGTAGGCGGCGGTGGCACTAATGCGGTAAACCGGATGATCGAGTCCCAGTTGAGCGGGGTGGAGTTCATTGCTGTAAACACCGACGCTCAGGCCCTTACTCTTTCCAAAGCCGCTGTAAAGATCCAGATCGGGGAGAAGCGTACCAAGGGCCTTGGCGCCGGCTCCAATCCGGAGATCGGCCAGGAAGCGGCCGAAGAGTCAAAGGAAGTGCTAAAGCGCGCCCTCGAGGGAGCCGATATGGTATTCCTGACTGCCGGCATGGGCGGCGGGACGGGCACCGGGGCCGCCCCGGTAATCGCCGCAATAGCCAAGGAGTTAGGCAGTCTCACGATCGGCGTCGTCACCAAACCGTTCTCCTTCGAGGGGCGCAGGCGCATGGCCCAGGCCCAGATGGGGCTCGAGAATATGCGGAGTCGTGTTGATGCCATGATCACCATACCCAATGACCGGCTGCTCCAGGTGGTCGAAAAGAAGACGTCCATACTGGAGGCGTTCAGGATCGCTGACGATGTCCTGCGCCAGGGGGTGCAGGGCATCTCGGACCTGATCACCGTGCCCGGGCTCATAAACGTGGACTTTGCCGACGTGCGTACCATCATGAGCAACGCCGGGTCGGCAATCATGGGCATAGGCATTGCAAGCGGCGAGGACAGGGCCGTCCAGGCGGCACGAAGTGCCATCTCCAGTCCGCTCCTCGAGTCCTCCATCGAGGGTGCCAAGGGAGTCCTCCTCAATATCACCGGCGGTTCGAGCCTGGGGCTGTTTGAGGTCAACGAGGCAGCTCAGATCATCGCGGAGGCGGCCGACCCCGAGGCCAACATAATCTTTGGCGCGATGATCGATGACTCGCTTCGCGACGAGGTCCGCGTAACCGTGATCGCTACCGGGTTTGAGCCCAAGGGAGCACGGGACATCGGCCTTGAAGAGGTGGAGATCAAGCCATTCGCCACCGATGACCTCGAGATACCTGCCTTCTTGAGGCGCGGGAGAAGGTAATAGATTCAAGGTCGGCACACCCCAGCAAGTGACATATTTCGTATACTCGGGCCCGTATAATTAGAGAGGAAGCGGGATGGCCGCCATGTAGAATATTTGCCGGTGCCTTTAGACCGGCAAATAGGGGGCGGGACCATTGACACCGATCCTCTCTAATATTATGACCAGCGGTGTCCTGTCTTTGGGCATGCACTACTTGGTCCTATGGGCCACTTCGGGGATACTCGGGCTTACAACGAGATCCAACCGCCTTTTGCTCGGTGCCGCTACGGCCAGCGCCGTTGACGTGGCCCTGCTGGCCCTCATCCTTACGGGCAGGATCAGCATCCCCCCTGCTGCACTCATGGCTCTTATCACTATTATTCCCGCTGCCAAGTTGAGTTTCGGCAGGATGAGCCCTGGTCGCTTTTGCGTATCCTGCGCTTATGTCTACGTGATAAGCATAATTGGAGGCGGCGGTGGGATGGCCGTAGCCTACATCACGGGTGGGCAGCCTATCCCGGCCTTCATAGGCGCAATCGGGTCCATCCTGGTTGTAGCGGAGCTTGGATGGGGCCTGGTGCACCGGCGGATACGCGAGTGGCTCTTCTTCGTCCCCATCGAGATATGGTTTGGCGACAAACACATTTCCGTGAATGCCCTCATCGATACAGGCAATCGCTTGAGAGACCCGATAACCGGGGCACCCGTCATAATTCTGGAATACACGGCCATCGCTTCGATACTGCCGGAAGCCGTGCGAAGGGCATTTATGGCCTTTGATTCGGGCGATCTCGGCTCAACCTCTGAGTTCATACTCTCCTCAGTTTGGTCATCACGGTTCAGGTTGATCCCCTTCTCGTCGCTCGGCAGGGAGAAGGGCATGCTGGTAGGGTTTAGGGCGGACATGATCAAAGTCCTCGAGGGCCGGCAGGGCCTCATCAGCCGCAACGCCGTGGTGGGCATCCATACCCGGGCCCTTTCGCCCGAGGGCGGCTTCGAAGCTCTTCTTCACCCGGAAATACTAGAGTCCGCCTCGTAGGGGGGAAGACGACATGTCTTGGGCTTACCACCGCTACATGTGGCTCAGACGCCTGGGCAGGTGGCTTAGCTGGGCCAGGTTGGGCAGGGCGGGGCTGGCCATACGCCTCAAGCTCATCTTCCTGGCCTTACGATGGGGATTGGGGTCTCGTTATGTCATACTCTACGTGGGGTCAAGCGAGGCGCTTCCTCCCCCGCTCTCAACAGACGAGGAGACAACCCTGCTTAGCCGCCTGACCATGGGCGACAAGGGCGTAAAGAGCGAGCTCATCGAGAGGAACCTGCGCCTCGTGGTATACATCGCGCGGAAATTCGACAATACCGGCGTGGGCGTCGAGGACCTGGTCTCGATAGGGACCATCGGCCTCATAAAGGCCGTAAACACTTTCGACCCGCGCAAGAGAATCAAGCTCGCCACCTATGCTTCCAGGTGTATAGAGAATGAGATACTCATGTATCTCAGGCGGAATTCCAGGACCCGCTCGGAGGTTTCCTTTGACGAGCCCCTGAACGTGGACTGGGACGGGAATGAACTCCTTCTTTCCGATGTCATGGGGACTGATTGCGATGTCGTTTACAAATCCATAGAAGAAGACGTGGAAAGGTCCCTCTTGAATGCCGCGATGAGAAGGCTCTCGGGACGCGAGCAGAAGATAGTGGAGCTCAGGTTTGGCTTGAATGACGGGGTAGAAAAGACCCAGAAAGAGGTTGCCGACCTGCTAGGCATATCTCAATCCTACATATCGCGTCTCGAGAAAAGGATAATCCGCAAACTGAGAAAGGAGATAAAGCGTGCGGAATGAGCCCGCGGCCGTGGCTCATCCGCCGCCTCTTGCCAGCTCACCTCCGGCTAACTTGCGCTCCGGCCATTGCCTTTGCCGCCCACCTCTCGGTCATCCCGCCTGACCGGCCTGCCTGCTGGTTGACTGTGTGCCCAATTGTTTCAATCCAATCTTGTCTATTTCCTGGATCTCCTTCAACGCACTTCGTACTCCTCCTGATCCCTGATCCTGCCCGGCACCCGGGGAATAAAAACGCGTAGATAAGGCAATACTTGTAATGTCGATGAGAGAATTTGGAAGTGGGCGGAGGGGTCCAGTATGTTGGTCAACAAGGTAGAAATATGCGGGGTTAACACATCAAGGCTACCTGTGTTGTCCAACCAAAAGATGCGTGAGCTCTTGGCCCAGGCAAAGGCCGGCGATATGCAAGCCCGTGACAAGCTCATTTATGGAAACCTCCGTCTTGTCCTCAGCGTGATCCAGCGTTTTAACAACCGGGGCGAGTACGTGGACGACCTGTTTCAGGTCGGTTGCATAGGCCTCATAAAGGCCATTGACAACTTTGACTTGAGCCAAAACGTCAAGTTTTCGACTTACGCGGTGCCCATGATCATCGGGGAGATACGGAGGTACCTGAGGGACAACAACCCCATCAGGGTGAGCAGGTCTCTTAGAGATGTGGCTTATAAGGCCCTCCAGGTGAGGGACCAGCTGGTCACGAAGAATTCGAAGGAGCCCACCGTAGGCGAGATAGCCAGCGAGCTCGGCCTTTCCGAGGAGGAAGTGGTATATGCGCTGGATGCAATACAGGAGCCGATCTCGTTGTTTGAGCCCATATACCACGACGGCGGGGACCCGATTTTCGTGATGGACCAGGTCAAGGACGAGAAAAACCAGGACTCGGACTGGCTCGAGGGGATAGCCATCCGCGAGGCTATAGAGAAGTTGACGCAGAGGGAACAGATGATCCTCAGGCTCCGGTTCTTTGAGGGCAAGACGCAGATGGAGGTCGCAGAGGAGATAGGCATATCCCAGGCCCAGGTATCGAGGCTGGAGAAGGCTGCTCTAAAGCATATGCGGAAGTGCATGTAGCAGGACATACAGGGCCTGGCGCTGGAGGTAGAATGGGATGAAGCCAAGGATAGTCACAGCGGCAATTATATCCGTGATAGCATTTGCCTTGATAGTACTGACCTCTATATCCGGGGTGAGGGGATCCTCGGACCATGCCTATACGTATGATAACCTGATCCGGTTGCACGTGGTGGCCAACAGCAATTCCGGACATGATCAGGAGACGAAACTCAAGGTTAGGGATGCGGTATTAAAGAAGGCCTCTCAGCTTTTCGGGGAGGTACATAATAAATTCGAGGCGCAGACAATCCTCGAGCAAAACCTTGATGAATTCGTGGAATGCGCCAGGGCCACCGTCAGGGAGTGCGGGGATGATTATGAGGTCAAGGCGAGCATGGGCAGAGCCTGGTTCCCGGCAAAGGCATATGGCGACATATACCTTCCTGAGGGGGAATATGATGCCCTGAGAATAATCCTCGGGAAGGGAGAGGGTGCGAACTGGTGGTGTATCCTGTTTCCCCCGCTGTGTTTTGTCAACCAGCGTATGGCAACGGAAGGCGGGCCCGGGGCACCCACGATCCAGGCAGGTACAAGCCCGGAGGTAAGCCTCGAGAATCTCAGGCTCAGGCTTGAAGCCGAGGCAAGACTCGCCGGCACACCGCCGGAAAATAGCCTGCTCAAGTGGTCGAGGATAAACCTCGGCCGGGCGATAAGCCCCCTTACCCTTCTCTACTATAGCGCGCTCAAGTAGAGGTGCGGCTCGTCATCCGACGTTTCGTCGCCGGGTATACCCGGTATAATGGAATGTTTAGCCCCGAGTCCCGGCCTGGACGCGCCGGGACTCGAGCGCGTAACAGTCCAATCTCCTGCGGCATATAATGTCTTATGAGCCGCCGGAGGTGGATGGGATGATAGTAAAGGCTTCTGAGCTCAGGGCCAGGGACGTGGTGAATGCCCTGGACGGAAGACGCCTGGGACCTATTACCGATGTCGAGATAGACCTCGAGACCGGACGCATAAAGTCCGTGATGGTGCCGGCTCCCGGCCGGTTCCTCAAGATACTGGGCAGGTACAATGACTACGTGATACCCTGGGAGCGCATCAAGAAAATCGGGCTCGACGTTATCCTGGTCGAGATGAGTGAGTTCGTGGATCCTCGCAGTATGCCCTCCAGCTAAGCCTCTCAATCCCGTCATGGGGAAAGACTGTCCCATCACGGGGAAAGACCCGCCGCTGCTTGCGCCCTGGCGGGCAAGCATCTATACTTAATATTGGGTTCCCGGTGCTGCCGGGGCACCGTGAGATTATCATTTCATGTCATCACTGCCGGGTCATCACTGGGGGAAGGCTTGTGAAGTGCCCTTACTGCGGCGCGACCGACAGCAAGGTCGTCGACTCACGCACAACAGATGATGGGACGGCCATCAGGCGCAGGCGAGAATGCTCCAACTGTGAGCGGCGATTCACCACCTACGAGGTGATCGAGGAGATCCCCCTCGTTGTGGTAAAAAAGGACGGCCGCCGGGAACACTTTGACAGGAACAAGATACTGAGCGGTTTGCTCAAGGCCTGTGAGAAGCGACCGGTGCCTCTTGCAAGGTTAGAATCCCTTGTCGATGATGTGGAACGCGAAATCCGCAAGACCTCTGAGGGTGAGGTAAGTTCCACCCAGATCGGCGAGCTCGTGATGGAGAGACTGCGAGGGATCGACGAGGTGGCGTATGTGAGGTTTGCCTCGGTCTACCGGCAGTTTAAGGACATAGACCGGTTCATAGATGAACTCCAGCGTTTGCTCAGGAACAGGTAGGGGGAGCAAGATGGTGCAGGTCGCCCCACATCAGGTTCCGTATTATGTCTTTGAAGAGCTTCAGGTCCTTGGCTTCATAGCGCACGGGGTCACGACTCGAAAGGGTGGGGTGAGCCGCGCGCCCTACGATACCCTGAACCTAGGTTATCACGTGGGCGATGACCCTGAGGCAGTTGGAGAAAACCGGCGCCGGGCACGTGCTTGTATGGGCCTTGACTCCTATCCCGTCGTCTCGGGAGAGCAGGTACACGGGACCCGTGTTGCTGTTGTGACCATGCAAGATGCGGGGAAGGAATGGG
>DUSO01000131.1 GCA_012842565.1 Bacillota bacterium | reverse complement strand
TTATTTGGCGCTGGATTCTGAATGCTCAGTATGGGGTGGCGAATGCTGTCCTTGTGAAACTCAACTTGGTCAGAGACTCCCTTCCGTGGCTCGCGGATGTAAGGCTGTCGCAGACTTCCATCGTGCTAGCATATGCATGGCAGTGCGTCCCATTCGCCATGATAATGCTATATGCCGGACTTCAGACGATTCCTCAGGAGCAATACGAGGCGGCGAGAATCGACGGGGCTACCGGGATTCAAGTCTTCCGCTATGTGACTATCCCCAACCTGAGGCATGTTATACTTGTAACGTCACTCATGGACTTTATCTGGGCCTTTAGGGCCTTTGACCTCGTCAAGATTATGACTGACGGCGGGCCTATGCGTCTTACTGAGCTCCTTTCGATATTGGTTTACAGAACCACGTTTCAGTATTATGAGTTTGGGTATGCCTCAGCGATAGCAATCTTGATGCTTCTGGTGGTCCTGACTTTTAGCCTGGTTTACACCAGGATCGTAATGCCGGAGGATTAGATGTATGGGTAGAGGCCGGGAGACTAACAGAATGAGAAAACAGTTTAGGACGGCGTTGATCTATATGATCCTCGCGTCCGTTACTATTGTTATACTATTTCCAGTAGCCTGGATGTTGTCAACCTCGTTAAAGACCGAACCTGAGACCTTTCGCATGCCCCCCACCTGGGTGCCCCTCAAGCCGACCATTAGCCCATATCTGAACATGTGGAAGATAAAGAATTTCGCCCGCTACTTCTTTAACACAGCCATTGTATCCATAACGGCGACGGCTCTCTCACTCTTGCTGTCGGTGCCAGCCAGCTATGGCTTTGCCCGTTTCAAGTTCCGCGGGGCACAAGGAATGCTGTCTTTCATCTTGCTTACCCAGATGCTTCCATCGGTCATCCTGATCATTCCTTACTTTACCCTGATGCGGACTTTTGGGATTCTCAATACACACCTGGCCCTGGTTTTAGCCTACGCGAGTTTCTCTTTACCCTTCTGTACCTGGATGCTGAGGGGCTTTTTTGCCGGGATACCCAAGGAAATTGATGAGGCCGCCATGGTGGATGGCTGTTCTCGTTTGATGGCCATGGTGCGGGTAGTGGTACCCTTAGCGGTCCCCGGCATTGGAGCTACCTCCCTTTTTACCTTCCTACTAGCATGGAACCATTACCTGTTCTCATTGGCTTTGTCCCTCAATGAGAACATGTACACGATATCAGTGGGACTTGGAGCAATGATGGGGGAGTTCCGGATCGCCTGGAACGAGATGATGGCTGCTGCGCTATTGGCCACTGTCCCGACGATACTGGTCTATGTCTTCCTCGAACAGTACTTTGTGCAGGGCCTTACTGGCGGAGCCGTCAAGGGTTAAAGGGTGGTATACGATGCCTTACCTGATGGGAATAGATGCCGGCACCCAGAGCCTCCGGTGTTGCCTTTTCGATCTTGAGGGCAGGTTGATTCGGAGGGCTTCGCAAGCATACCCGACCTACCAGCCGCGCTCTGGGTGGGTTGAACAAAATGTCCAAGACTGGCTTGATGCTCTTACGGCTGCGGTAGCGGGGGCAATAGGCGAGAGCGGAGTCCGGGCTGAAGATATCGTGGCACTCTCGTATGCGTGCACGTCATGTACTGTAGTGGCTCTTGACGATGGAGCCCGGCCGTTACGCCCGGCCATAATGTGGATGGACGAGCGGGCGTGGAGGCAAGCAGAGAGGGTCTCCGCCTCCGGGCATCCCGTGCTCCGTTATGCCGGGGGCAAGGAATCGCCACAGTGGATGTTGCCGAAGGCCATGTGGCTTGCTGAAAATGAGCCGGAAGTCTTCAGACGGGCCCGGTGGATAGTCGAACAAACGGACCTCCTAACCTACCATTTGACAGGACGTTTTACCATAAGCCGGAGCAATGCTGCCGCCAAATGGCATTACGTCACGCCCCTTGGGGGCTGGCCATATGACTTGCTCCGAAATCTAGGCCTCGAAGTACTTATGGCCAAATGGCCAGCGGAAGTCCTCCCGGTGGGGACTCCTCTAGGGCCGGTTTCCAAAGCCTTTGCAGAGGCTACAGGGTTATCCCCAAGGACACTGGTCGTGCAAGGCGGGGTAGATTCGCACGCGGCTATGGTCGGGGTCGGAGCGGTCCGGCAGGGTGACATGGCATTGATAATCGGGACTTCAACCTGCCATATGGCACAATCCTCCACACCTATTTTCGCTGATGTGTGGGGACCTTATCCTGAGGCGGTGGCCGATGGCATCTTCACCCTGGGAGGCGGACAGTCCACAACCGGCAGTATCATTCAATGGTTGGTGGAGAATGTCGGATGCGGGCATGTTTCATATCAGCAGATGGATGAACTGGCCTCGCGCATCCCACCCGGGAGCGAAGGGTTGGTAGCCCTGGACTTCTTCCAGGGGAATCGTACCCCATTCAAGGATCCTCTTGCGCGCGGGGCAATCTGGGGGCTGACCTTAAGACACGGTTTGCCACATATTTACAGGGCATTTTGTGAGGCAGTCGCTTATGGAACGCGAGCAATTGTGGATAACCTGGAGGAGCATGACTATCACGTGGAACGATTCTTGGCGGCGGGAGGGGGAGCGAAAAGCAGGCTATGGATGCAGATTCACGCCGATGTGAGTGGCCGGCCCGTGCAGCTCTCAACAACCGACGAGCCTACTGCCTTGGGTGCCGCTATCTGGGCTGGGATCGGGGCTGGAATCTTCAGGGATTACTTTGAGGCAGCCGGGCGTATGGTACGTCACGGCATGGTGTTAACCCCAGACGAAAAGGTTGGAAGGGTTTACGACTTTTATTACCGTCAATATATCGAGACCTACCATCATTTGAAGCCGCTTATGGAGGCGGTGGCCAAGTACGAAGAACAACGCTCAGCGCACTAAAGGGTAGGGTCGATATTTTCAATAGAATGGCCATGATATGTGAATGGAGGTTGGAGGACTTGGCGGAAACGATAACTGCCGAGGAGGCCCGCCGCGCGGAGGGGCTTCATGCACGATCAATCGTAATCGATGGTTTAGCGGGGACGACGTTTGCTTTCGATGCTTTGATCGAGGCTGGTCTGACCGCAGCACATGTAACGGTCGCAGCGCATAACGAGTCTTTTGTGAAAGCCATGGAATTCATCAAGGATTACTATGCAGCTCTGGATGCCCACCCCGATAAGTTAATACTTGTTCGGACGGCTGATGATATTGTCCGGGCCAAAGTTGAAGGAAAGCTTGGCCTTATACTGGGATTTCAAAGCGCCGCTCCAGTCGAGGAGGACCTCACCAACCTGGCCATCTTCAAAGCCGTGGGCGTGCGTATCGTGCAACTGACATATATGGGGCGCAACCTAGTAGGAGATGGATGCTATGAGCCGCGGGACGAGGGCCTGACTTATTATGGGATGCAAATGGTCCGGGAATTGAATAGACTCGGTATGGTGGTCGATCTTTCTCATGTGGGATGGAAGACGGCTATGGATGCTGCGTCTCTTTCAACGCGGCCAGTAATCCTCTCGCACTCCAATCCATATACTCTATGTGCTAACAAAAGAAATGTTCCCGACGAGCTGTTGAAGAAGGTTGCGGAGACTGGCGGGTGCATCGGCGCTAATGCTCACCCAGCCCTCTGCAATTTAAGCCCCGGGCGTCGACCTACCCTTGACGATTACCTGGATATCTTGGACTACATGATAAGGCTGGTGGGGATAGACCATGTGAGCCTTGGTACAGATCTGTTTGAGGGATTTGCCCAGTGGCAGCATGTGCGCTGGAACAAGCGTTATGATGAGCTGAAGAACCCATGGGGCACAGTTGACGGCCTTAGCAAAGCGGCGGATATAGTCGGGATCACCCGCGGTCTCGTAAGGCGAGGATATTCTGACTCGGAGATCGAAAAAGTGTTGGGAGGGAACCTGCTCCAGGTTTTCCGTTCGGTATGGGGCTAATGGTTGCTAGTACTCTATTCCCATGGAAGGTTGGCATGGGCGACTGGTA
The DNA here is from genome assembly GCA_012842565.1 of Bacillota bacterium. Taxonomy (GTDB): domain Bacteria; phylum Bacillota; class SHA-98; order Ch115; family Ch115; genus DUSO01. The sequence continues at coordinate 28,699 of DUSO01000131.1, read as the reverse complement.
AGAATTTTGTCTGGTTTGCGGAGAATCCGGCAACCGGTTTGCCGTTTCCCCTGTTTCCGTGTGAGTAGGACGGAGAGACTGGCAAAAATCCTAGATTTGCCATCGGTTCCCCTGACCCCGGTGTAAGGAGGTGGCGCGGCTACCCTGAAAACGCATACGGCGTACTTCGCAAGGTGGGCGAGATGGGCCGTTTGACCTGTGTCCCCCGGGATGGTAAGATAATACGGGCGAATGACGCCCTGATGCCGATTACCAAGGCTGGGGTCGGGAGAGGAGCAAGGGAACCCATTGAGCAGAAAAGCAGCGCTAGCCAGGGCATCTTTCGTTGTTGCGGCCGGGGCCGTGCTGAGCAAATGCCTGGGCTTCTTGCGGGAGATGGTAATCGCTTCGCGGTTTGGAGCATCGTCACATGTGGATGCTTATGTAGTTGCTCAGGGGCTGCCGGGATTACTTTTTGCCACCGTCGGGGCCGCCCTTGGAACCGTCGTCATCCCGATGTTTACTGCCCGGCGCGTATCCGGAGGAGACGAAGCTGCATTTAGGATGGCGCGAACGATCTGGAATAGTGTGGTGTTGCTGGCGCTCTTAGTGGTGGTTGCAGGCGAACTGGCAACGCCCTGGGTTATTCGCGTCGTGGCACCTGGGTTTACCGGTCAGATCTTCCTCGAGTCGGTTGTGCTCGCTCGTATACTGATGCCTGCCGTACTTTTCACCGGCGTAGGACTTCTCGCCCGGGGCATGCTTAATGCGCTCCAGCACTTTTCTACGCCCGCCTTCGCTGATCCTGCTCAGAATATCATCGTGATTGGTTCAGTATTAACCCTTGGTGCCTGGCTTGGCATAAGGGGGCTAGCCATCGGCACCCTGATCGGCATGGGGATGCAGCTCTTCATGCTATTGCCTGCGCTAGTGAGGCGGGGATTTCGCCTGGGGGTTGAGATAGACTGGCGACTCCCCGAACTACGGCGAATGTGGGTGCTGGCCATACCCGTCATCATAGGCAGCAGCGTTGGCACAATAAACGCCCTTGTGGATAGGATGCTGGCGTCAGGGCTCCCGGCCGGGAATATAGCCGCAATGAACTACGCAACCAGGATATACACGCTTCCCCTCGTTTTCTTTGGTTCGGCCATAAGCACGGTGCTTTACCCGACCATGACGGAGTTTGCGGCGGAGAAGAGCAACGCCGGGATGGCACACAGCATCATGAGAGGGTTGAGATTCTCCGCATTCGGGCTTCTCCCGATGACCGCAGGCCTTGTGGTCCTAAGCGTTCCCATCACTAGGGTCGTCTATGAGCGCGGGGCGTTTAACCCGCAGGCTACGACCCTTACCGCCGGGGTAATGGCCATGTATGCCCTCGGGGTAGTCGCCATCTGCTGGAGGGATATAGCCAGCCGGGCCTTTTATGCCATGCAGGATACGATTACGCCGCTCTGGACCGGAATAGCCGCAGTGGTGGTGAATATAGGACTCAACCTGGCCCTGGTGCGGGTACTGGGGGCCAGGGGACTGGCTCTCGCCACGGCGATTTCATGTTGGGTAGGGGCGCTTTTGCTGATCTGGTCGCTCTACCGGAGGCTTCCGGGTTTTTCTAGGGTAGCGGGGCTCGGCCTATGGCTTGAAATCGGAAAGTGCGGCGTCGGGACCGTGATAATGGCGCTGGGTGTTTCCCGTATGTGGCTATACCTTTCCAGGCATATTGCCGGGGGTCTCTTGGAGGTTATTGGAGGGGTTGTCCTGTCGGCACTCATAGGCGCATTTATCTATGGCCTGTGCGCCATGTTCCTTCGCATCGAAGATCTTCATCTTGCGAGGAGCGTCGCAACCGGCGCCGTCGCGCGAATTAAGTCCAGGCTTGCAAGGTCGCCGGCCAGGGGGTAGACGGGGGTGGCCTTCGCGGAGATCCAGCTTCCCAGGAATCGCCGGCTCGGGACTTACCAGCCGGGGGTCCGCCGGCCCGCGCGGTCGAGGGGTGGAGTCACCTTTTACTTAAAGAGAACGGCGCTGACTATCGCGGCGGTAATGGTGGTGGTTTTCGGCTTTCAGTACACCTTTCCCACCCCTCCGCGGTTTAGTTTCGACAGGGTCCTCTCGTTATCGGCCTCCGATCGTATTCTGGTCGTTGCGCCACATTGCGACGACGAGAGCCTGGCAACAGGTGGGCTGATAGCCAAGGCTTGCTCAAGGGGCATCCCGGTGACGACAGTCATAGTTACCAATGGCGACGGCTTTACGCTTGCCGCAGAGGATAGGTTCCATTCGCTGAGAGTAACCCCTCAAAAGCTCATAGAATTGGGCCGCGTGAGACAGGAAGAATCCCTACGCGCCCTCAGAACGCTGGGAGTCCCTGAGGATCACGTGATCTTCCTGTGTTATCCCGACCGGGGGCTGTCTCATTTGTGGGAGGATCACTGGGACAAGGAACACCCGTACACCTCGAGATATACGCGAGTGTCTTCTTCTCCGTATGAGCGGTGCTTCCGGCCCGGTACTCGCTACGCGGGCGAGTCGCTGGCGGGGGACCTGATGACCATTATTGCCAACGTCAGGCCGAGCCTCATATTCCTGCCGCACCCGAATGATGCCCACCCGGACCATTCCACGGCCTATTGCTTTGTCACATATGCGTTGCAATGTCTTGAGGAACACGGCGTGCTGGATCCAAATGGGGTCAAGGTCTTCACCTACGTGGTTCACAGGGGAAACTGGCCGGCTCCAAAGGGCTTGAATATCAAGAGGGGGCTCGTCCCGCCAGCGGGGCTCTTGCGAACCGATACAAATTGGGTTGAATTGCCCCTGGATCCAATCCTCGCACGCAAGAAGCTCCTTGCCATCCTGGAATATAAGAGTCAGACTGCCATCATGCGCAGGTACATGGTGAGTTTCGCCCGGTCCAATGAATTCTACGGCGAGATACCTGTCATAAAGGCGGAACGCGTCGCCGACGGCTCCATCGTCATTGACGGATCCGCCCGGGATTGGCCGGGAGGTATAGGGTCGTTCAACAATACCGTGGGCGATGCACTGATTCGCAGGGTTGAAGCTCCGGCCGATATAGCCAGGTTTTATGTTGCAAGGGATGAAGCCTGCCTTCTTGTGCGCGTGGATACCAGGGGGAATTCGACAAGCCGGGTGACGTACCGGGTGCACTTACACCCGGTCGGTGGGTGCCCTCCCGGTGTGCGCCTGAGATACGATCTCGAGCTAAAGCCTCCGGGGTATGTCCGGGTGGTGGCCCGGGATGACGGGCGCGGGGGAACTCCGGCGGGCGACGGACAATTAGGGACGTCACCTCGAGCAATGGTCCGGTTTTGGGCAAGCGGGCGGACACTGGAGTTGGGCGTGCCGGTTGAGATTTTGGGTACTTCCCGGACAATCCTGATTAACATTGAAAGCAGAGTCGGGGACATCAGGGTGGACCAGACAGGTTGGCAGTTGCTGCGGCTGTGCCCATGACCGGCCTGGCAAGGGCTGGTGTTTCGCAAGGGTCAAGATGCCAGGTTTTCCTCCACTTTTCACCTGACAGCCGCTTGGTGTGGTTGGTATACTCACGTTAAAGCGGGTAGTGAACGGACCCCGAGGGCGATAAGTCCTTGGGGTCTTGTATTGATAGCAGCTAACTGATACCGGGGTGACGAGGCTCTCGGGGCGGCATTGAGAGCGGTCCCGAGGGCAATGTTCCGGAATACCATAGCTGCGGATTGTAGGCCGCCAAAGGCGGTGGGAGGGGAGGGACATACAGCCATATGACAAGGCTGGAGAAAGGCACTAAAGCGCTATCTGCGCTTATTGGATCGATATCAAACAGATTACGGTCAAGGTTTGGTAACTTCAGGTTGAGGAGTAGCAATTACAAGAGGCCTGTCGTCGCCGTATTGTTGCTGATTATGGTGCTCACGCCGCTGGGGCTCGTGGTGGCCCGTGGCGGGTACTGGCGCATTGGGGCGCCATGGGAGAGGAGCACCGCCGGGACTGCTCCGGCTCCGGGGTCTTCGCGCCCGGCGGTGGATAGCGCCGCCGCTCCCGATTACGAGGCACTGAGGCAGGAACTCCTGGAATACCTGCAGGGCCAGGATGCAGTCTTTGGAATATACTTCAAGGACCTCAAGTCCCAGAAGACGGTTGAGATCAACGCGGAAGAACCGATTGAAGCCGCAAGCACGGTGAAGGTGCCGGTTGTCCTCTATCTCAATACACTGGTAGCCGAGGGCAAGGAGGACTGGAGGACGAGGGTAACTTACAACAGCGCAACTGATTACCAGGATGGGGCCGGGATACTCCAGTTTACGGCGAGGGACGGGGATAGCTTCTCGCTCAGGGTGCTTGCGAACCTGGCCATAACCATCAGTGACAATATCGCCAACCGGATGCTCATGAGGCACCTGGGGCGCGATAACATCATCGCCTTCATGAAGGAGATCGGGGGTAAGACAGTCTATCCGGGCGGTCAGAACGTGACGACGGCGAGAGATATGGCGGCATATATGGAAGCCGTCCTGGACTTCGCCCAAAAGCACCCGGAGGAAGGGAAGCGCTTGCTGGACGATATGGCAAACCCCATCTACCATGTAGGCCTGCCCGGAAAGCTGCCGCCCGGCCTCATCGTGGCGCATAAAGAGGGCGATGTCTCTGGTGTAGCAAATGACGTCGGGATAGTCTTTGCAAGCCGTCCATATATTCTTGTGGTGCTCTCCAGGGGAGCGTACGATGTCGATCAAGGTTTTGCCAATATCGCCAGTATATCACGCATCGTGTACGATTACCAGGAGAGCCTGAGCTAGGCGACGGAACGCTCGTGGGCTTCCCGCAAATAGGGAAGCCCACTTCCACCAATAAGGTAGGTCCCCCGGCGCCCAATAGGGGGGTCCGGGGAACCCGGGATAGGGTTGAGATGCCGTGAGGTCATGAGCCAGGGTCAGATATCAGTTCTCGGGTTAGGCACTATGCATTGAGCGGGAAAAGGAAGAAAAAGAAGACGAAGACCAGGAGGATTACGATGATAATCCACCAGAAATCCCACTGCTTGGAAGCAACCGGCATTGTGGGCCCTCCTCTCTATACGGTTGTCGTTCCTGCCGCCTTCTTCGCCCGAGTTATTCGGACGATGCAGGTGGGAGCGATACATGTTATGCGTGCCGTCCGGCCGAGGTGCAGGCGCGGCGCTGGTATTTATGCAGGCTGTAGGCTATAATTAAAACTGGATCAAGGCTGGATTCATATAGACTGATTATGCCAGCTTGGTACCGGACTCAAGGCTGAGGGGAGGATTCTCGCCATTCCGGGAAGATATCACATAGTCACGCTTGGCTGCCAGATGAACGAGCATGACTCGGAGGTTATCGCCGGCCTGCTCGAAAGGGAGGGCTATACCCGGACTGACGACATCAAGTCGGCAGATGTGATCATATATAATACCTGCTGTGTGCGCGAAAACCCTGAAAGAAAGACGTATGGCCAGGTTGGAGACTTGAAGGCCCTCAAGAGGAAAAACCCGGACCTCATAATAGGCATATGCGGGTGCATGCCGCAACAGCCCGGCGAGGCGGAGAGGATCAGGGAGAAGCTACCCCATGTGGACATCGTCTTCGGTACACACAACATCCACCGCCTGCCGGAGCTTCTGAAAGAGGCGAGGGCAGGGAGGCGCGCATTCGAGATATGGGAGCGGGAGGAGGAGATCCTCGAGGATCTCCCGGTGAGACGGCAGGGTAAGCTCAAGGCATGGGTTACCATCATGTACGGGTGCAATAACTTCTGCGCCTACTGTATCGTGCCATATGTAAGGGGGCGCGAGCGCTCGAGGAAGCCCGAGGACATAGTGCGAGAAGTGACACAACTCGGGCGTGAGGGGTACAAAGAGGTAACCCTTCTCGGCCAGAATGTAAACGCCTATGGCAAGGGCCTCGAGCCCGGGGTGGACTTTTCCGACCTATTGTTGATGCTAAACGATGTGCCGGGGATAGAGCGCATCCGCTACACCACGAGTCACCCGAGGGACTTTTCGGAAAAACTCATTGAGACCGTTGCCACCGCGGAGAAGGTCTGCGAGAACTTCCACCTGCCCCTGCAAGCAGGCTCTGATAAGATACTAAAGCGGATGGGGCGCGGGTATACCCTGGCGCGGTATCTTGGGCTTGTCCACGATATCCGGGCCAGGATCCCCGGGGCGAGCATCACTACAGACCTGATAGTGGGCTTTCCCGGAGAGACCGATGAAGACTTCCAAAGGACACTCGAGGCCGTGGAGGAGATCGAGTTTGACTCGGCATTTACATTCATCTACTCGCCGCGCCGCGGGACAAGGGCGGCAGAGATGCCTGACCAGGTGCCGGAAGATGTGAAACATGAACGCATCCAGCGGCTAATAGAGGTGCAGAATGCCATAAGTCTCCGTAAGAACCAGGCGCTGGTCGGGACATCCCAGGAGGTGCTGGTCGAAGGTCCAAGCGAGGGAAACCCCGACATGCTCGAAGGGCGGACGCGGACCAATAAGCTTGTACACTTCCCGGGCGACAGGGCCGCGCTCGAGGGGAAGCTCGTCACGGTAAAGATCACGTCAGCGAAGACTTGGACCCTTGGGGCTGAGGTGGTAAAATGACCGACAGCCTGATGACCCCGATGCTAAGACAGTATGAGTCCATAAAGGCTCAGCACAGGGACAAGCTGGTCTTCTTCCGGCTTGGCGACTTTTACGAGCTGTTTAATGAAGATGCTGAGATTGCTGCAAGAGAACTGGAGATCACCCTTACATCCCGTGAGGCGGGGAAAGGCAAACGGATGCCGATGTGCGGGGTGCCGTACCATGCTGCCGATAGCTACATCGGCCGGCTTGTCACAAAGGGATATAAGGTGGCCATCTGTGAGCAAATGGAGGACCCCAAGCTCGCTAAGGGGGTCGTCAGGAGGGAAGTAGTCAGGATAATCACGCCGGGGACCGTTATGGAGCCTGCGCTCCTCGAGGCGAAGTCCAATAACTACCTGGCTTCTGTCTTTTCCGACGGAAGGGATGTCGGGATTGCCTTATGCGACCTCTCGACAGGCGAATTCCTGGCGACCGAAGTTCGCGGCGACTTTTCCCATGAACGCGCCGTCACCGAGATCGTCCGCAGGGGGCCGAGGGAGTGTCTAGTCCCGGACAATGTGGGACCCGGGGACCCCGTGCGAAGCAGACTGAGCTCCGTGCCCGGGATTAATATCTCACTGTATGATGCTGAGGCCTTCCGGCCTGAGAGGGCACGCGAGTATCTCTTGAGGCACTTCAGAGTAGCCTCACTTGAGGCCTTCGGATGCGAACGCCTGCCCCTTGCAATTGGAGCGGCCGGAGCATGTATCTCCTACCTTTCCGGGACACAGGGATCCCTCCTGGCTCATGTAGGTCGTCTGAGGACATATACCATTGATGGTTTCATGGCCATTGATGAGACGACACAGCGTAACCTCGAGATTTTCGCCTCGCTGCGGGACGGGACGAAAAAGGGCAGCCTGCTTGGGGTGTTAGACCGTACGATTACCGGAATGGGCGGGCGACTGCTCCGGAGGTGGCTGGAGGAGCCCCTCCTGGATCTCGCAGAGATACGGAGACGCCAGGACCTGGTAGAGAGGTTCTTTGACGACCAGGTACTGCGTAATTCGGTGCGGGACCTACTGAAAGGCATCTACGACATTGAGCGGCTTACCGCACGGGCGGCGATGAAGCTTGCGAATCCGAGAGAAATCTATACCCTGGGCCTGTCCCTTGAGCGCTTGCCTGAATTATGGCAGGTGCTGGCCGGCTGGCCGGTCCGGGGCGATGGGTCGGCAATTGACTGCCTCGAGGATATTGCGAGAGAGATAAGGCAAACCCTGGTCGATGACCCCCCCACGAGTCCGAAGGAGGGCGGGATCATCCGGCCGGGCTTTGATGAGACACTGGATAGACTGCGAGAGGCAAGGTCATCCGGCAGGGCATGGCTTGTGGAGCTCGAGTCCAGGGAGAGGGAGAGGACGGGGATCAAGTCCCTGAAGGTTGGATATAACCAGGTTTTCGGTTATTACATCGAGGTTACCCGGCCCAACCTCCCGCTCGTGCCTCCCGATTACATACGAAAACAGACCCTGGCATCCGGAGAGAGGTTTATAACCCCGGAGCTCAAGGAAAAGGAAGTCCTGATCACAAGGGCCGAAGAGGAGCAATTGCAGCTGGAATACGAGCTTTTCTGTCGGCTGAGAGACCGTGTGGCAGGGGAAGCATCTCGCCTGCAGAAGGCCGCCGCACTTGTGGCCGAGGTAGACGTGGCTTCTGCTCTGGCGGAGGTGGCCCGGCTGAATAATTACGTAAGGCCGGAGGTCACCAGTGGAGACGAGATCCTGGTAAAGGCGGCGAGACACCCGGTTGTAGAGCAATCCCTGAAAGGGTCCGTGTATGTGCCCAATGACATCATGCTTGACGGGTCCCGGAACCAGATAGCCATAATAACGGGCCCGAATATGGCAGGGAAATCCACATACATGCGGTCATGCGCGCTCATAGTCATCATGGCCCAGATCGGGAGCTTCGTGCCCGCCGAGTCTGCCAGGATCGGCATCGTAAGCCGCATCATGACGCGAATCGGAGCGACCGATGACCTCGCCCTCGGCCTTTCCACCTTTATGGTTGAGATGCTTGAACTGGCGCGGATATTGATCCATGCAGACAGGCGGACCCTTATCCTGCTGGACGAGGTTGGCCGCGGCACCGGGACGCTGGACGGGCTCAGTATAGCGAGGGCTACAGTGGAGTACATTCATGACAGGCGAAAAGTGGGGGCCAAGACCCTTTTTGCAACACACTTCCACCAACTTACAAGCCTTGAAAAAGCCCTCCCGCGCGTCAAGAACTATTGTATGACTGCGCGCCAGGAAGGTCAGGATATCGTGTTCCTCCATAAGATAGAGCCGGGAAGTTCGACGGAGAGCTATGGGATTGACGTGGCCCGGCTGGCAGGGCTGCCGCCCGAGGTGATCAAACGCGCGAGCGAGATTCTCGCTGAGCTAAAGAAAGAGGGAGAGGGGCAGTCTCCTCCACAGAAAAGGCATGCCCGGGGCCAGGTGCCATCTACCTGCAAACATGCCGCACAACTTTCCTTGTTTGAAAAGGCTGAGGATGCGGTAATCAGAGACCTTCTGGAGATGGATCTCTTGAACATGACGCCGCTCGAAGCCCTGGCAAGACTCAAGGAACTTCAGGAAAGGCTCAAGGAAGGGACTCTGGGAATTCGCGTGATCCCGGGCAGGGTGGGTGACGCGAGGGTATGAGCCGGATCATGATCCTTGGTGAGGAGTTGGTCAATAGAATAGCTGCCGGCGAGGTTATCGAGAGGCCTGCCTCCGTGGTCAAGGAGCTGATCGAGAATTCCATTGATGCTGGCGCGGAGAGGATCACGGTCAAGCTTGGGGGTGACCCGTCAGAATTCATCCAGGTGACTGACGACGGCTGCGGGATGGGGAAGGATGACGTGCTTCTGGCATTCGAACGGCATGCCACCAGTAAGCTACGCGACCCGCAAGACCTCTTTCATATAGAGACCCTCGGGTTCAGGGGTGAGGCACTGCCAAGTATTGCCGCAGTGTCGCAGGTGTAGATGGTTTCAAGGCCCAAGGGGGGTGGGTCGGCGACCCGTATCCAGCTAAAGGGCGGCGAGCGCACCTTTGTAGGTGAATCCGGCGGGCCCGAAGGCACTTCTGTGGTGGTGCGGGACCTATTCTTCAATACACCCGCCCGCCGGAAGTACCTCAAGAGTGTGAGTACGGAGATCGGCCACGTCTACGATGTAGTGAGCTCTCTTGCCATTTCCCATCCCGAGATTTCGTTCCTGCTCTACCGGGAGGACAGGCTTGTGTTGTCTACAGATGGCACCGGGGATTACCTCGGGGCCGTCACAGGGATATATGGCAATTCACTCGCGAAGGGGCTCGTCCCGGTATCCCTCGGCCTTGCGGACATAAGCATATTCGCCCTTATTGGCAAGCCTGACCTCGCCCGGTCAGGGCGCGAGGGGCTGAAGTTTTTCGTAAATGGCAGGCCCATTCAAAGCAGGACCATTATCGCAGCCATTGAGAAGGCATTCGGCGGAGCCGTGCCGAGGGGCCGGCACCCTGTAGCCTTTGTCTGGATATCCGTTGACCCCGCTTCCGTGGACGTCAATGTCCACCCGGCCAAGCGCGAAGTGCGTTTTGCCAGGGAGGGTGACCTGTACAGAATAACCTTTGAGGCAGCAAAGCAGGCCCTGCGCCAGAAGCCCACGATGGTCACCCTGGAGGTTGAGGGGGGCACCTGCCCTCCTGAACGCACCGCGGCTGACCTTACCGATAGAGCAGCGCAGGACCGCGCGACAGCCCGGGATTATGGGGCAATCAAGGAACATTTGGCAGTCCGGAGGCGCGAGATCGCCCGGGATAGCACCACCGCCCTCGGCATGCTCCTGGCCGAGTCTTTTGACTCGGGTTTTGAGGGCTCCAGTGGTAGGGTGCCGGGTGCCGGTACACCTTCCCCTGCCCCCATGTCAATTGATATTGCGGCGCCTGCGGGCATAATGTCCCCCGGCCCTGATGCCACGCCCGGACACCCCGTGCCCGCCGGGCACCAGGTGTCCGTCATCGGCCAGTATTCAGATACCTATATCCTGGTCCAAGGACCCGGGAACCTATATATCGTCGACCAGCATGCCGCTCATGAGAGAGTCCTCTATGAGCGCATTGTGGATTCGTTCGACCACGATTCAGCGTCATGCCAGATGCTCCTGGTGCCTGTGATCCTCGAGCTCGAGCCGCGTCTTGCCCACGAGGTGGAGGGTAAGAGATATTTGTTCGAGAGGATAGGCTTCGAGTTGGAACCCTTTGGCCAGAATGCCTTCCTGGTACGTTCCGTCCCCGCCCTGCTGGCAGAGCGACCGGGTGCTGAAATAGAGGGCATGCTGAGGGAGGCGATAGGGCATGCCGCTGGAGAGGATGGCCCCGGCAACGTGCGACTCGACCTTCACGGGCTTGCAGCGACCATAGCCTGCAGGTTGGCGGTGAAAGCGGGGGACCGGATGCACCATGAAGAGATGAAGAGGCTGGTGTCCGATCTCCTGAGCACGCGTGACCCCCTATTGTGCCCCCACGGGAGGCCCACCATGATCTCTTTGCCCCTTGACGAGCTCGAGAGGCGGTTCAGGCGCCCGGCGGGAAAGGGGCGCGGGAGCGAATGACCGGGCAACCCGATATCCCTGTTGCCGCTATCGTCGGGCCTACGGCTGTCGGGAAGACAGAATTATCCCTTATACTGGCGGAAAGGCTGGACGCCGAGATAGTCTCATGTGATTCCATGCAGGTCTATCGTTACATGGACATAGGGACAGCGAAACCATCCCCCGAGGATATGGCAAGAGTCCCCCACCATTTGATCAGCATTGTGGACCCGTCGGAGGATTTCAATGTCGCAGAGTACCAGAGGCTTGCAAGGCAAGCAATAGCGGGAATCCACGAAAGGGGAAAGCTCCCGATGCTGGTTGGCGGAACGGGGCTTTACCTCAGGGCTACGGTGAGGGATTATCTATTCCCCATGCCAGGGGCGGATCGCGAATACCGGGAGGCCCTTGAGAGAATGGAGGCGGAGCATGGCCCGGGCTACCTCCACGCACGCCTCAAGGAGGTAGACCCGGTTGCCGCGAGGAGGCTGCATCCCAATGACACCCGGCGCCTGGTACGCGCCCTCGAGGTTTATCACCACACCGGGAGGCCTATTTCGGAGCTGCAGGGGGAACACCCCGGAGATCGCAGCATCTACGACCTGGTGCTGATCGGCCTCTGCCGGCCGAGACCCAGCCTGTATGAGAGAGTACGGGCCAGGGTGGATGCTCAAATTGCAGCCGGACTGGTGGAGGAGACCCGGCGCCTTTTAGAAATGGGCTATGAGCGGCGGCTGACCTCCGGGCAGGCCCTCTGTTATAAGGAGCTGGTGCATTTCTTTTATGGCAGGTGTACCCTGGAAGAGTCGATTCGACTGATGAAACGCAATAACCAGCGTTATGCGAAGAGACAGATGACATGGTTTAAGCATGAACCTGGCATTGTCTGGTTTGACTTAGATCAGTATAGGTCAGCAAGAGAGGCCTGCGATCACATAGGGCGTTTTATCAACGAGAGGCTTTCTGGCGGGGGGCGGTAATCCGATATGTGGACGGCCCAGCTCTATTGAGGCCTGGATATTTGCGGATGATAGAGGAAAAGGCTGGGGCATGTTGAATAGATTACTGGCCAGGGAATTGTGCGGGGGCTCTCCTGATTTTCTGCTGATTTCTGCTGACGCGGGCATTATTCTTTGCTGGCGCCAACGCCACTGCCAGCATTGTAAGGCAGGAATGACAATATGGCGAAAGACAAGTCACCACAGGCGGTGCAGGACCTTTTCCTCAATCAGGTGCGTAAGGAGAGGGTGATGGTTACCGTATACCTTGTCAATGGGTACCAGCTGAAGGGCTTTGTCCGCTGCTTCGACAATTTTACCATCGTCATAGAAAACGAGGGGAAGCTCGACCTCATTTACAAGCACGCCATATCTACCATCTCTCCCGGGCGCTGTCCCGACAGCCTGGGCTCTTCGCTCTCCACTTTGGGCGGCGCTCACGGGCCTGCAACACCGGGGGCGTCCGGGACACCTGGGGAATAGCCTGTCACCCCCTGTCGGTGGTCCGCGTGTACTTCTTCCTGCCCCCCTGCGTCACCTCCTTCCTCCGGGCGAATATAATGGGTTATGGATCACGGGAGACCGTTGGATCACAAGAATCCGGGGGAGGTGGTCTCGTTGCCGACTGGCGAGCGGCCCAGCGTGGTTGAGGTCTACAGCGTATCGGCGCGGCAGAGGGAGCAGATACTGAGCGGGCTCAACTTGGACCTGATGTGGGAATATGCTGCGATGGTACAATATATCCAGCATGCCAGCATGCTCACCGGACCGGAATACGTGGCTATCATCCAGGAGGAACTGCAGCACGCCCAGGACGAGCATGAGCACGCCGTAATCCTGAGTGACCTCATCCAGTATCTTGGGGGAATTCCTACCATTGAGGTAGCGGAGCGTCTGACCTCGCTGGACAATGAGGAGATGCTTCGCCAGGACCTGCAGGCTGAGTATAACGCGATCAAGCGCTATTTGACACGGATCCAGCAACTCGAAAGCGCCGGACTCTATGACTCGGCGCAGAAGATCCGGAATATCGTCGTCGTGGAACAGAATCATGCTATAGAGCTTGAAAAGGCCCTCGGTATCCGCAGGGCTACTTCTCCTGGGCCCTTTGGCTCCAATGCCTAGTCGCCGGTGCCGGTCGACCCGGGCACTATCGTATTCGAGGGGCCGCGGTGCATCCACCATGAAAGGAGGACGAGACCGGCGGCCCCACCCCGTCTCCCGGTTACTCTGCGAGCCGGAGCACGAATCTCCATGCGTCTCGCATATAATATAAAGTCCCGGCCGACAGCGTTGCTTCACCAGTCCGTTTTGTCCCGCCCCGAGTTTTCACACTGTCTGTCGAGAGGTGGTTCGCCCGGTATGCTGGCCTTCGACCCTGGTGACATAAACTCAGTGCTGGCAGGGGTAGAGAATGGCAGGCTGACTCCCTCTCAGGCGCTGGAGGCTTTGAGGGACGTATCATGCGGGGGTGCCGGCAGATCCGGGAAGGCCGTTTGCCCTCCTGGCCTCCCTCCGGCTGACGAGCGCGGTTGCCAGGCGGCACACGAGGGTACCTGGCCCCTTCACCAGGCTATGGCCGAGTTAGACAGTCTTGTGGGGCTGGAAAAGGTGAAGTCCCTCGTCAGGGAGATAGTCGCCTATGTGAGAATCCAGCGGATAAGGGCCCAGAGGCTTCTTGCCTCTGACCCGTTGGTGCTACACATGATCTTCAGCGGCAACCCGGGGACCGGCAAGACCACGTGCGCCCGCATTCTCGGCAAGATATTCAAGGAGATGGGGGTCCTGGAAAAGGGGCACCTGGTGGAGGTCGAGAGGGCGGACCTGGTGGGGGAGTATATAGGCCACACTGCGCAGAAGACAAGGGAGCAGATTAAAAGGGCCATGGGAGGAATACTCTTCATTGACGAGGCATATTCCCTTGCCAGGGGAGGAGAAAAGGACTTCGGGAAGGAAGCGATCGATACCCTGGTGAAGGCGATGGAGGACTACAAGGACCGGCTTATCCTCATCCTGGCCGGCTACCGGGAGGAGATGGCTTCGTTCATCCGGTCCAATCCCGGCCTTAGGTCCAGGTTTCCGGTTCATATAGAGTTTCCCGACTATACCATCGAAGAACTCATAAAGATCGCACAACTTATGTTGAAAAGGCGTGAATATAAGTTAGACCCGGAGGCGCTTTTCGAGCTGCGCGGGATCCTCGTATCAAAGATAGCGAAGAATGAGGACAATACGGGCAATGCGCGGCTGGTGCGCAACATCATTGAACGGGCCGTCAGGAGGCAGGCCCTTCGCCTTGCCGATAAGCCTGACCTTTCAAGGGAGGAACTCATGCTCATCCGGAGGGAAGACATCAGCGAAGGGCCGTGACCTCGGTGAGGGGCCGTAAGCTATGAGACGCTGTATAATTGTCGGCAAGCCCAACGTGGGTAAGACCCTATTCCTCCTCGCCCTTGCCGAATCCCTGCGGGTGAAGAATATATCGCTCCTGCGTGAACTCCCCGACGGCAAGAGGATGGCCGTGAGCTATGACATAAGAGAAGCGGCGAGACACCTCGTCGACCCGGCACCACATACCACACGCTGCCTTCAGTCGGTGATACTGGACCTGCCGGCCGGCAAGGGCCGTAAAAGGGTGGAGATCATAGATACAACAGGCCTCTCGGAAGGCGTCCATCGGGACCCTGGCGTGCGCAAGAGCATGGCGCAGACCCTGGCGGCCCTCCAATCCTCTGACCTGATAGTCCATATCATAGATGCCGCCGCTGCCGGCCGTGGAATGGATGAGCCTCCTGTAGGCGAGGTCGACCAGGAGATATGTAACTACGCGCGGCTCCGTGGAGGCTACTGCATAGTTGCCAACAAGATGGATATCCCGGGCGCCGATAAGGGCTTAAAACAGCTTGTCCAGACACTGCCCCCGGGGGTCAGGGTCTTCCCGGTGTCGGCACTCAGGCGACGCGGCATCCTGGAGGTGAGGACATATGTCGGGAGCCAGCTTTGACTGGCTGAGGAGCCTGGCCGCAACCCTCCTCGCGGGATTTGCCATAAAGCTCATGGACGATTACCTGGACCATGACATGGACCGCATATGGCAGAAGCCTTCCCTCTATGAGCTCTTGGGCGATGCCATCCTGCCGTACGCCATCATCGCAACCTCACTGGGATGTGCGCTCTCGGTCCAGGTCGCGTGTCCCCTCGTCCTCGGCGCTTATGTTGCAGGGATGGCTCGTGAATCTGGCGCGAGATACCCCAGCGGCCTTACGGCCGCATGTGAGGCTGCGCTGGTATCCGCGGCCGCATTCTTCCTCTTCGGGGCGAGAGCAACGCTATCGTCGGTAGCTCTCATGTTTTCTTTACAGCTTGCGGATGATTTGGTAGACTATTCGAAGGAACACGGCGGCAACCGCAAAAACTTCGTGAACCTCCTCGGCAAGGGTGAGACTCTTCTCCTGGCCATATGCCTCTTTTTACTGGGGCTTATCCTGGACCGGTCAAGGGCCTTCCTGGTCCTCATGTGCGCGCCGGTCGTGATGCTCGCCGCATTCTATGTCGGCAGCCGGTCGCGCCACAGGGGCGGTGATTGACACCATGTCCGTTGAGGGATGGGCCCTGTTACTGGTCGTGGCATTCCTGATAGGGTATATCATGGGCCACAGGCTGGGAGTCATCGAAGGATACAGGCACGGAGCCGTATTTTCCCCGATCGAGCTAAGGAGAAGGACCCTTGAACGCGGCAGGTGTGTGATCTGCGGGGCCCCGGTACGGGGGGTAACCCAAAGTGAAGCCGTGGGGGACACCGGTTGTCGCAACGCGGATTAGATCTTAAGGCAGATTGGGTTTACGGTGTCGCGGAAAGGGGTTGCCATTTTGGAGACTATCCGACAACCACTAGAGTTTATCAAGATGCAGGGAATAGGCAACGACTTCGCAGTATTTGACTTCACGAGCGGCTGCCAGTTGCCGGACAAAGACCTGCCGGACATGGCGGTCAGGGTATGCGACCGCCATTTTGGTATCGGTGCTGACGGGATGGTCCTCATACTGCCTTCGCAACACGCCGATCTCCGGATGCGTATTTTCAACCCGGACGGCAGTGAGGCCAGGATGTGCGGAAATGCCACAAGGTGTATCGCCCGGTACGCGTATGAACACGGCCTGGTGGAGAAGAAAGAGATCACCCTGGAGACCCCTTCCGGGATAGTCAGGCCTTCCGTAGTGCTGGAAGACGGCCGGGTGTCCGGCGTCGTTGTTGACATGGGAGTGCCTGTGTTTGATGCGGCCAGGGTACCCGTTGTCTTTGGGGAGAAAGAGGTTGTCAATGCCCCCCGCACCTTTGGCGGCCGCGAGTTTCGCATCACCTGCGTCTCCATGGGGAACCCCCACTGTGTCATCTTCGTGGACGATGTAGATTCTGTGCCTCTTGCGACCCTGGGTCCGTTGATCGAAAACGATGGAATGTTCCCCGACAAGGTCAATGTGGAATTTGCGGAAATCGAGGCCAGAGACAGAGTAAGGGTCAAGGTCTGGGAGCGTGGGGCCGGCGCAACCCTTGCTTGCGGTACCGGGGCATGTGCGACCGTGGCGGCAGGCGCTATCATGGGACTTCTTTCCCGCAATTGCAGCGTTATCCTGCCCGGGGGTAAGCTGGATATCCGATGGGCTACCGACAACCATATCTACATGTCGGGCCCGGCGGAAGAGGTGTTCCGCGGGTGTATCTGGGTCTAGTCCGGGCCGGCCGCAGACGAATTTCAGGCTTTATATGGGAGGGTTATGTCCAGTGGAAGAAGCGGAAAGAATCAAGAACCTGCCACCTTATCTCTTTGCAGAAGTCGACAAGGCGATCGCGCGTGCAAAGCAAGAGGGGAAGGACGTAATAAGCTTTGGGATTGGCGATCCTGACCTGCCTACGCCCTCCTACATAGTGGATCGTCTTGTGGAAGAGGCAAGAAACCCAGAGAATCACCGTTACCCGTCTTATGAGGGCCTGCCAGCATTCAGGCGGGCTGTGGCGGAATGGTACAAACGGCGCTTTGGCGTCGAGCTGGACCCGGACACCGAGGTCGTGTCTTTGATAGGTTCAAAGGAGGGAATTGCCCATATCTCGCTCTGCTATGTAAACCCCGGCGACATCAATCTGGTGCCGGACCCAGGATACCCGGTTTACTCCATAGGTACCCTCCTCGCCGGCGGGACGAGCTACATGATGCCGCTTGATGAGAAAGCGGGGTTTCTCCCGGACCTCGATGCCATCCCCGTGGAGGTACGGCGGCGGGCAAAGTTGATGTTCATAAATTACCCAAATAACCCGACGGCAGCTGTGGCTACAAAGGAATTCTTCGCAAGGGTCGTCGAATTTGCCCGTGAATATGATATCGTAGTCTGCCACGATGCGGCCTACAGCGAAGTGACATTCGATGGATATAAGGCTCCAAGCTTCCTTGAAGTGCCTGGAGCAAAAGAGGTCGGCATAGAGTTTCACTCGTTGTCCAAGACCTACAATATGACCGGATGGCGGCTGGGATGGGCCTGCGGTTCGGCCAGGGTGATTGAGGCGCTGGGCAGGGTCAAGACCAACATCGATTCAGGGGTATTCCAGGCGATCCAATATGCAGGCGTTACCGCCCTTACCGGGCCCGATGAGCACACGGCCCGGGCCTGCGAGACATACCAGAAGAGACGGGATATGGTGATCTCGGGCTTCAACAGCCTCGGGTGGGATATAAAGCCCACAAAGGGCACCTTCTATATCTGGGCGCCCGTGCCGCCCGGATTTACCTCCATAGCATTCAGCAACTACGTGCTTGAAAAGGCCGCGGTCTTCCTGACACCGGGTATAGGATACGGCCAGCACGGCGAGGGGTACTTCAGGATCTCCCTGACCACCCCGGACCATCGTATCCAGGAAGCCTTAGAACGTCTTAAGAAGGCAGGCATCCGTTTTGACAGGGCTCGATGACTTTCTCGGGCGTATCTCAGGACTCTACGGCATCGATGATGCGTTTTTGTCGCTGGCGCAGGACGCCGCCCTTAAGGCCGGTCCCGAATGGGAGAGGGCCGAAGACACACGCCGGCATAACTACCTGAAGGTCTTGAAGGCTTTCCAGGCTGCAGGGGTGGGTGATCACCACTTTGCCGGTACAACCGGGTATGGCTACGGGGACCTGGGCCGGGAGGCGCTGGAATCTGTCTATGCCGAGGTATTTGGCACCGAAGGGGCTATCGTGAGACACCAGATATCTTCCGGTACTCAGGCAGTGTCCGCCTGCCTGTTTGGAATCCTCCTGCCCGGCGATGAGCTGGTTGTTGCCACGGGACCGCCATATGACACGGTAGCCAGGGTAATCGGCCGCAGCCCGGGAGATGTAGGGTCTCTACGAGAGATCGGGGTCAGGGTAAAGGAGGTCCCCCTCCTGCCGGGCGGGACGCCTGACCTCGAAGCCATAGAGGGGGCCGTGGGCGCCAATACCAGGGCAGTCCTGATACAGAGGTCAATGGGGTATTCGTGGCGACGCGCCCTTCCTGTAGACGAGGTCGGTTGGATCGTAGAGGCTGTCCGGAGGGCAAATGACGGAGCCATTATCGTCGTTGACAATTGTTATGGCGAATTCGTCGAGAAGGAGGAGCCGGGAGAACGGGGCTGTGACCTTGTATGCGGCTCGCTCATCAAAAACCCCGGGGGTGGCATTGCCCCCTGCGGCGGCTACATAGCAGGCAAGAGGGAATACCTCGATCGGGTAGCGGCGAGGCTCACCGCACCCGGGCAGGGTGCCGGGATAGGGCCTACCCTTGGGCTGAACCGGCTTCTCTTTCAGGGTTTCTTCATGGCACCGTTCGTCGTCTCTGAGGCCATCAAAGGGGCCATATTCGCATCCTGGTTTCTCGAGACTCTCGGGTTTGACACGATGCCACGTCCCGGGGATCGCCGGGCCGACTCGGTACAGGGCATCCTCCTGGGGCGTCCGGAGCGGCTCATAAGCTTTTGTCACGGCATTCAGGCAGCGTCGCCTGTCAACAGCATGGTGTTGCCCGAAGCAGGGGAGATGCCCGGGTATGGCGATAAGATAGTCATGGGGGGCGGTACATTCATCCAGGGCGCCTCGTCTGAGCTGAGCGTCGACGCCCCCCTCCGGGAGCCTTATGCCTGTTATCTACAGGGCGGGGTAGCGTGGGAGCAGGTGGCCCTTGGTGTAATCATGGGGGTTGATCGTATGAGGAAAGATGGGCTCATATGACCCTGAAACCGTCCTACTTGGCCCTCCAAATACCTTGACATTTGGGGGCGATCTGCTAGAATCGGTATTGACCGAGACGCTGGGCTCGGCGATGGGTTCTCACTCTGAAGGGAGGCGGGACTTTGGATGGAAAATGCTTTGGGTCGTCATATCTTGTGCGAGGTGTACGGGTGTGACCCTGAAGTACTGAACGACGTAGAGACCATCAAGGAGATCATGGTCAACGCTGCTTTGCGGGCAGGCGCAGATGTCCGTGAGGTAGCGTTTCATAAATTTAGCCCGCAAGGAGTGAGCGGCGTTGTCGTGATTTCCGAGTCCCACCTTACTATCCATACCTGGCCGGAATACTCATATGCTGCAGTGGATGTATTTACCTGTGGGGAGCATGTTGATCCCACGGTCGCCTGCCAGTATATCCGGGAAAGGCTCAGGGCAAAGGATATGGTGGCGTCTTTGGTCAGAAGGGGGATCCTCCAGCAGCATGGGCTGCAAAAAGTGGCTTCGGGGTAGATGGCGAGGGCCGGTCCGGGCATAAAGCAAGAGGAGGACCGGCCCTCGCGCTTATTCCCACCTGGCTTGAGAGACCGGTCGGCCTGATCTGTCAGACCGATGATATTTCAGGGGGTATTGAAAGTGAGGGGTAATGGTTACCTCATCAACAAACGGGCCGGGGATATGACTTCCTGCCTTGTCTCTATTCTGCTCATATGCATGGCCCTTATGCCCTCGCTCGCAAGCGCCGACTCGCCCGCCTCCAGGGGGCCCGGAGGCCAGCACCTCACGATGCTGCCGCCGGGGCGAAATATTTCGCTCTCCATCTATCAGAACAACATTGCTGTCGTGCGCGAAATTCGTGATGTCCCGCTGGTTTCGGGCGAGAATTTCCTCGGGATAACCGACATTCCCGGGGATATAGATGTATCCTCTGTTAACCTGCGTTTTATGCCTGTATCCCAGTCTGATCCGCTGCCTTTGGTGCTGAGCTATTACGTGGAGAGCGACATGTTGTCGCGTCCTTCTCTCATACGGAGGTTTGTGGGCCGGGAGATCGAGATTTCCGAGAACGGTACTACATATCGCTGCGTCCTTGTATCGGCTACAGGAGACAGCATCGTTGTCCGGAGGGGGGATTCCCTCGTCGTAGATCCCCCTGGTACGTTGATACTGCCCCTGGGTCCGGATGACATGGTGAACCCCAATTGCCTCAGATTTCAGGTGCGTTCCTCGATCTCCGGCACCAGGGAGGCGGAGCTCAGTTACAGGGTTGGCAACCTGTCGTGGGGGGCAAATTACTTCGGGGTGCTCGACAGGGATGATACCAGGCTGGCCCTGTCAGCCTGGGCTACCATATCTAACATGACAGACCTGTCGTATGAAGGCGCAGGAGTGAAACTGGTAGCCGGGGATATAATGGTCTCCCGGGCCGGCAGCGTTCAGCAGACGAGGAAGGCACTCCAAGTCATGCCCGAAGCTCCTGCTATGGCCGGCGGTCCCTCCGAATTGCCTGAGGCGACCCCTCTTTTCGAATACCATTCCTTTACGCTTCCTCGCCCGGTCTCCCTGCCTGCAAGGACGTCAAAACACGTGCAATTGATGGGGGCGCGCAATTTTGCGGTCAAGAAGGTATTTATGTTCGAGGGGCCGGGCTACGGGGGCGTTGAGCCATTTACCGGGATGAAACAGCAGCTTTCGGCAAACGTGGTGCTGGAATTCAGCAACACCGGGTCAGACAGCGGGCCACTGCCGCGGGGCAAGGTCAGCATATACCGCTACGATGCGTCAGGAAGTCTTGAGCTGGTCGGGGAAGACGTGATCCCGGAGACTGCAAAGGACGAGAAGGTCAGGCTTCTCATAGGCCGAGCGTTTGATATAGTAGGGGAGAAGACCGTAACCGATTATCGTAGGACTTCTTCTCGTTCCTATGAGGAGGCGTGTTCTATCAAGCTCCGGAACCGCAAGGGTGAAGACGTGGAGGTAGTTGTATTGCAGCGCTTCATGGGGGATTGGACGCTTTCGAGCCCGCTCCCCTGGAAGAAGATCGATGCCTCGACAGTGGAATTCAGGCTGAAAGTCCCCAAAGATAAGGAAGTAGAGATACTCTACCGGGTAAAAGTATCCGGGTAGTCGCTATGCCGGTCCGCGTCACCACCATCGAAGCATCGAAAATGCAGGGCGCATTTCTGGGGCAGGGTTCCTGGTGTGTATAGCTGTGACTGGCCACATTGCATAAAGGCCTGTGATATCGGTGAAGCGATATCCGGGCAGACTTCGTACTGCCGTCTGGAGCGGCTGTATGTTTCTCCGGCGGGGGGCTTCTCCAACGAGGCCGTCTCGCAGCCAGGCGGACCTCTGAGGCCTGGGGGGCCTCTGCGGCCGGGTGACCCCCTGCAGCAGGGCGGCTCCTTGGGCCCGGGCGGCGGGGCCCTTGCCTCGGATCTCAAGCTGGTGAGGGGGATAGGCCCAAAGACCGAGGCCAGGCTCAAGGACCTGGGCTATCGTGATATACCCTCGCTTGCTTCTCACCCGAGGTGGAGCGAGCGGGCGGCCTTCGTCCTGGAGGCATTTGACGCCGGCGATATAAGCGGGCTCAGGGCGATGGGGGCTAAAGACGATCAGCTCCTGGCGACCGTCAATCCCGGTGACGCCGTCTTTTTGGACATAGAGACGACCGGCCTCTATTTCACCCTTCCCCTGTTCTTGATCGGCATGCTCTACAGGATAGGGGAGGGGCTCATCATGGTGGAGCAATACCTCGCCAGGACGCCCGAAGAAGAAGGCGCAATCCTCGAGGCCGCCATGGACAGGCTTTCGGGTTTTAAGACGGCCATCACTTACAACGGAAGGAGATTCGATATTCCTTACCTTCGTGCAAGGGCTGCCATGATGGGAACCGGAGGGAGGCTCAACCTTCACGAGATCGACCTCTTGATGCCGGTCCGGAGAAGGTACCGTGGCCTCCTACCCGACTGCCGGCTTTCTACGGCTGGGACATATCTCATGGGGCTGCGGCGCGATGGCGACATACCGGGCTGGATGGTACCCGAGATATATTATCGGTTTATAGATACGCGGTGTGCAGATACAATTCGCCCGGTGCTCGAACACAATATAATGGACCTTTTAACACTCGAGCTACTATCGGAGCTGCTTACACAATCGTCGGGAGGCATAGACAATGGTGGACCGTAAAAAGGTTGAGGATGCGGTATTGACTATCCTGAAGGCAATAGGAGAAGACCCCACGAGGGAGGGACTGAGGGAAACACCGGGGCGTGTAGCCCGTATGCTGGAGGAGCTCTTCTGCGGGATTGGCAAGGACCCGAGGGAAGAGCTCCAGCCCGTCTTTACAGAAGAGCACGAGGAAATGGTCTTGATAAGGGACATTCCCTTTTACTCCATGTGTGAACATCATCTCCTTCCATTTCTTGGCAAGGCGCACGTGGCCTATCTCCCCAAGGGCGGTCGCATCGTGGGCCTGAGCAAACTCGCCCGCGTGGTGGAGATCCTGGCGCGGCGGCCTCAGATGCAGGAGAGGCTCACGGCCGAGATCGCCGACATGATAATGGACGCACTCAAGCCTCACGGCGTCCTCGTCGTAATTGAGGCCGAACACCTGTGCATGACCATGCGCGGCGTCGAGAAACCGGGAAGTATCACGGTCACATCGGCGGTAAGAGGCTTCTTCCGCAAGGATGTCGCTGCACGGGCCGAGGCATTTAGCCTTATCAAGGGTCGTTGAGTTATATTCGTCCCCCCCCTTCATATATATTATGTGAAGGCCGGATAAGCCCGGTATGCCGGGTAGGATTTTCCACCCGGTTCGCGACGGAGGGGGATGCAATGATAGAAAGGTTCGATATTTTCAGAGACATAAAAGAGCGTACCGGCGGCGATGTGTACCTGGGGGTTGTAGGGCCGGTTAGAACGGGCAAGTCTACGTTTATAAGGCGTTTCATGGAGCTCTTCGTCGTGCCCAACATCAGGAATACCTATGACAAACAACGGGCAATTGACGAGTTGCCTCAGGGAGGCGCCGGCAAGACCATCATGACCACCGAGCCCAAGTTCATACCCAGCGATGCGGTGGAAATCGAGGTTGCGGAGGGCGTCCGCTTTAACGTAAGGATAGTGGATTGCGTCGGGTATACGGTGGATGGTGCGCTGGGGTACCAGGAAAAAGATGGCCCACGCATGGTCGCCACTCCATGGTTTGATCATGAGATCCCATTCCAGGAGGCGGCGGAGATAGGAACCCGCAAGGTAATCTCCGAGCATTCGACGATAGGCCTGGTGATCACCACCGATGGTTCCGTCACCGAGCTCCCTCGTGAGGCCTATGTGCCCGCCGAGCGGCGTGTCATCTCCGAGCTCAAGGAACTCGACAAACCCTTTATCGTGATCCTCAATTCGACGCATCCCGAGAGCAAGGCGACGCGTGCGCTCGCATCCGAGCTCGAAGGCGAATATGGTGTGAAGGTGGTGCCCCTCAATTGTGCGGAGATGGAGGCCAAAGATGTTGCTGATGTGTTGCAAGAGGTCCTATATGAATTTCCTGTGCGGGAGATCAAGGTCAGTCTGCCGGTATGGATTGGGGAGTTGCCGGCAGACCATAGTATAAGAAGACAGTTTGAGGAGAGCGTGGTGGAGTCCGTCCAGGCGGTCAAGAAGGTACGGCACGTCTATGATGTGAAAGCTGAGCTTGGCGCGAAGGACTTTGTCGCCAAAGCCGAGCTGGCGACGGTCGACCTCGGTGAGGGGAAGGCCGAGATTAGCCTGGACGCCCCGAGATCGCTCTTTATGAACGTTCTCAACGAGGTGAGCGGACTTGCCATCCAGGGTGATCACGACCTCTTGAGAATCGTGAGAGAACTTGCCGTTGCGAAGAGGGAATATGACAAGGTGGCGGAGGCGCTGGAGCAGGTACGCAACACCGGTTATGGCATCGTAACCCCGCTGATAAACGAGATCGTCTTCGAGGAGCCTGAGCTCATCCGCCAGGGGAACAGGTTCGGCGTAAAGCTAAAAGCCAATGCCCCCTCGATTCACATGATCAGGGCCGACATCAGGACCGAGGTCACCACGATGGTGGGTACGGAAAAACAGGGCGAAGAACTTGTCCGGCGCCTATCCAGCGAATTTGAATCTGATCCCGGCCGGATATGGGAGACTGACTTCTTAGGGAAGTCCCTCTATGAGATCGTGCAGGATGGCATAGAAAGCAAACTTGTCAGGATGCCCGAAAACGCCCAACAAAAGCTCCAGGAGACCCTGAGCAAGATCATCAACGAAGGAAGCGGCGGGCTCATCTGCATCATTCTCTGATCTTGCGGCGGCGCCATGGGTGAGGCGGCAATGGCGGATTGATCTTGGACGGTCGCCCGGCGTCGCCGCAAAGCCACATTTCTCGGGCCTTCTATAATAATAGCCTTGTCTTCTGGACAAGCTACTATTAAGGGAGGTGAGGGGAATGACTAAGGCCGAGCTTGTTGACAGGATCGCTGCCAAGACGGGCATGACCAAGAAGGATTCTGCGACCGCCCTTGACGCAATGCTTGATTCGGTTGCCGAGGCCCTGAAAGCCGGGGATAAGGTGACGCTAGTAGGTTTTGGTTCTTTTGAGGTCAGAAAGAGGGCTGCGAGGACCGGGCGAGATCCCAGGACCGGCCAGGAGATTAAGATCGGGGCGCGCAAGGTGCCCGTCTTCAGGGCAGGCAAGTCCCTCAAGGATGCTGTTTCATAATCGAGGTGCATGAGAAACGGCGAGGATGATAGTAGACCGGTGGTCGAGCGTAGCTTATGGCTACGCTTCTCTATTCCCCTATTTTAAGGCACATTTTGCTATTAGGAGGAAAGGACAAAGAGATGGGGAATAAGTAAACTGAAAAAGTCTCTTAACGGGAGTGGAGGCCTGGTGCGAAGAACAGTTTATCGCAGGCGCAAGAGCGTCTTTGCGGCCTGCTTGCTCTCTCTTATCTGGCCGGGACTCGGGCAGATCTATCTGGGGTATATCGCCCGCGGCATTTTATTCTTGCTTGTACAGGGCGTTTTTTTAGGACTGTCGGGGCTGCCTGAGAGGCTTGTGCTGATTATTCTGCACAGGCAAGCTGCTATTCCGGTGGACAACCGGCTTGCCATCGTCGCTGCCGTATTTCTCGTATATGGCCTGGCGGATGCCGTAAGGGCGGCAAGGCGCATCAATCGCCCCCGGTATATCGAGCGGAGAGGCCTGTAGACGGGCTTTGCGGGCGACACCGCGGCTCCGCGGGAGTGGCTTCCGGGGAGGCTCACAAGGCTCCATAGATGGTTGCAAAGGCTCATCAGGTCTGATATAATGGCCTTGTAGTCGAGATCAACGGCATGCTAACATATGCTAACACGTTGCGTCGGGGCGTAGCTCAGGTTGGCTAGAGCGCTTGCTTGGGGTGCAAGAGGTCGCTGGTTCAAGTCCAGTCGCTCCGACCATTTATTTTGCTCTTGCGGCGCATCCCCGCATTACCTGGGAGCGGTCCTCGGTATCATTTGTTATCCTCGTCCTGCTTTGGGGGAATGGGCCCGCAGGACATAAGACGGGCCGACGGACCAGCCACGAGGTGAGAGAGCCAACGTCCACACAGAGTTAGGCGTGCTCTCCTTAAGATAACGGCCGGAGCCGTATCCCCTGCTAGGTGACTGTCATCCGTCGGCATTAATAGTATGTACATTCCTTTGCATGGTAGACGGATTATGCCGCTCTCCGGGACATATTATTTGTTGGCAATAATTCCTTTATATTCCATACGCTGCAGGCCGTTATGCGCCTGCAAGGGCATCATTCTAATCTGACTGTGAGGGCGTCATGACATGGACAGGCTGGCGAGGGTGCGGGTCAGGGTATATGGGCGTGTACAAGGCGTGGGCTTCAGGGTCTTTGCGCGAGGAAAGGCCCTGGCCCGCGGCCTTACCGGTTATGTAAGAAACCTTTCAGACGGCTCCGTGGAAGCTTGTGCTGAGGGGTTTCGGGAAGACATCCAGGCGTTCATTTCAGATCTGAGGGCGGGCCCGAGGTTTGCTTCTGTGGAGAGAGTAGACGTTGAATGGGAGGAGTTTCGGGGTGAGTTCGTAAGCTTCCAGATTCGCTGACCGTTTCCCGACGTTCTCATGATGAAAAGGCCTTGATATGAAAATGGTCACGTAAGGCGCAGGCCATGATGCTTCAGGGCCAAATCAGGAGGGGAGTCCCTCCTGATTTGGCATATGCCGGGGTCCAACTATTCTTTGCTAGTGCTTTCCCGAGCGGCGATCTATCTACGTCACGTCTCTTTTTACGGGGAAGACAAAGAAAAAGAAGAAGAATATCAGGAGGATCACTATGATCCACCACCATCCGTCGCCGCATATACCCCACTTGGCTTCTGCCACGATAGATCTCTCCTTTCATCATGGGGATCATGAATCTACCACCAGTGGACCTACCGGCCCTGTGATAGCCGCTATTATGATACGCGGATCCTGTTCCAGACGTTACTGAAGAGTGTGCAACGGTTGCCGGGGACCTCCCGGGACACCTCGGCTATTCCTCGAATATACTGAAGATAGCTAGCCAGCCGGCAGGTTGCCATGGTCACCTGCCGGAAGGGACATCTCTTGTCCTGGAGCGACACCTTCTAAACACCGGGAGATACAAAAGGGGGAGCTCTTATGGTTCCTGGAACCCAGGAGAATCCTGAACGAGGAGACCGGCTGGAGCCGTTATACTATTTTGGCGAGCTGGCCCGTGCCTATGTGCCTCCGCAGGTCTATGGCGAAAGGTTCAGCCCGGCCGAAGGACTCAGGCAGGGGACCATCTTCCCCGAGCTCGTGAGGCCCTACCCGTATAGCGGCCGTTGAATAGAGTCCGGTATAGAACCATTGTCATGACGGAGGGTTGAATCATGGACCCGAAACACCAGGCTCTATTACGGATCATGGAGCTGGAGTTTACCGCCATAGACCTGAACCTCTTCCTAGATACACACCCGGGGGACCAGCGCGCCCTCGGCGACTATAACGCTACTGTACAGGAACTCATGGCCGCAAAGATGGCCTACGAATCACGTTACGGTCCCATCTTGAATTATGGACTATCTCCAAGCCCTCAGGCGTGGCGTTGGATCGAAGAACCGTGGCCGTGGGAAATCACTTTCAGGGCGGAGGATTGATCGGAGATGTGGGTATACCAGAAGACTCTGGAGTATCCAGTTAGAGTGTCATATCCGAATCCCCGGCTGGCAAAGGACATAATAACCCAGTATGGAGGCCCGGACGGGGAACTGGCTGCCTCGCTCCGCTATCTTACGCAGCGATATACCATGCCCATTCCACAGGCAAAGGGCGTGCTCACTGACATCGGCACCGAAGAGCTGGCTCACATGGAGATGGTGGCCGCACTGGTCTACAACCTCATCAAGGATGCGCCGATCGACGAGATAATCAGGGCGGGCCTCGATCCATACTATGCAGACCACGACCGAGCACTGTATTTCGTCAATGCAGACGGGGCACCGTGGATTGCGAGCTACATCCAGTCTAAGGGGGATCCCATCGCCGACATTCACGAGGATATGGCCGCTGAACAGAAGGCCAGGGCCACTTACGAACACCTGATCCGGCTGTCGGATGACCCGGATGTCACGGATGTGCTCAGGTTCTTGAGGGAAAGGGAAGTAGTGCACTTCCAGCGATTTGGCGAGACCCTTAATTTATTGCATGAGTATATGGAACAGAGAAAGGTCTTCTAGTTAGAAAAATATTCCAGTCAGGCAGCAATTCCGGCAGGCAGGCGGCGGTTCCAGCATGATAGGAAACTCAAAGGAGGGGGTGGTGACCCCCTCCTAAAAATATATGGCGGAGGCGACGGGAGTCGAACCCGCGATCTCCTGCGTGACAGGCAGGCATGTTAGACCACTGCACCACGCCTCCGCTAAACCTGGTTTTCTATATATGTTTGTCATGGTGGGCGAAGGCAGAGTTGAACTGCCGACCCCCTCCTTGTAAGGGAGGTGCTCTCCCAGCTGAGCTATTCGCCCAAATACCGCCGGTCTATATCCTCCCGGCATTGCCTCACTTGGTTTGCGTAACACATCCGCGCAACACCTAGTATAGCCTATACAGCCGCTTTCGTCAATACCACGAATTGCCTCATCAAAAATGTGCTTGAAATCGATTCGTTGCCTCATATCAAAAATGTGCCTGAAAGGAGTGAGCGTCAGATGTCTAGAACCCTAACGTACCTGTTGAGAAAGGGTGAACTACATAT
>DUSO01000130.1 GCA_012842565.1 Bacillota bacterium | reverse complement strand
TCGTATGCCGAAACCCAGATGCCGCGGTCAAAGATATACCTCGGGATACCTGCTTATGGCTATGATTGGCCTCTATACTGGGGAGAGGATGTGAGGGCCGTCTCATACCGGCAGGCGGTTTCCACCGCCTCACGAAGCGGTGTAAAGCCCCTCTGGGATGCCGGGTCGGCCTCCTGCTATTTCCGCTATAGCAGTGCCCGCGGCCTGCACGAGGTCTGGTTTGAGAACGGGACGAGCCTCGCCCAAAAGGCAAGGCTTGCAAGGGAGCGGGGCCTGGGCGGCATCGTGGTCTGGAGGCTCGGTTATGAGGAGCCGGAGTTTTGGGAGATTATCAAGCGTGAGCTTGACGGGTAATGCACTAGCGCACCGACGGCTACCTGGGGTCCTCTCTACGGCGCGTAGGGCCCATCCGACGGCACGGGGCCCATCCGACGACGTAAGGGAGGCTGGGGAAGGAACGGGGCTAGGACGCCCTCCTTTCCTTCTCCAGCCGTATCAGGTCAGATATGGTCACAATACTGTAGCCTGACGCCCGGATGGCCGCTATTAAATCAGGAAGGGCCGCGACCGTGACGGCCGTGGGGTGCATCAAGATTATACTCCCCGGGAGGAGTTTGCCAGTCACCCGGCCTATGAGCCTTTCCTTTGTCGGCGACTTCCAGTCGATTGTGTCTATCGTCCAGAGGACCGTCCGGTACCCGAGGCTGCCGGCCGCCGCCAGCACGTCCCTGTCCAGTTCCCCATAGGGGGGTGCGAACAGGCGCGACATCTTGCCTGCAACCTGGAGTAACAACTCCTCGTTTTTCAGTATCAGGTCTTTTATCTCATCGATGCTCAAGTCCTTCACATGGACGTGGCGAAACCCGTGGTTTGCCACCTCGTGGCCTTCATCGGCTATCTTCCTCGTAAGGCCGGGGAATAGTTCTACCCAGCGGCCGTCAAAGAAGAACGTGGCCTTGACGTTCTCCTGCCGCAATATGTCCAAAAGCCCGTCGATGTATTCCTCCCCCCAGGCCACATTGATGCCGAAGGCCGCCGCCTTCTCCATTATATCGGCCTTACGCAGGGCTTCAAAATGGGAACTGGTAATGGCAGGTAACACATGGTGCACCACCAAGTCAACCTTGCTCCCCGGCGCTGCCCTCATAACGGCGGCCACAGTCGCCCCCTCGTCTACCTCGATCCCTTCTTCCTCGGGAATCACCTCCCCGCTCTCCCCGTGCATCATGGCATCCTTGGGAGATCGCCTCTTGCTTTCGGCTATCTCCGATACGATTCTCTCTACCTCCGGCTCGAGAAGGCCGCTCATATCTCTGCCTTCGAGGCTCACGCCCGGCCTGGCACCGTATATCGCGCGCCTTACGTCGTCCATTGACATAAAGGCGTATGCCGTAAAAACCATTACGAAGAACACCAGCACATTCAAGAATATGGAGTCGCGGTTAAGCGTGACGATCCAGATGCGCGGCCTACCTCTCCCTTTCCTGTGCCCCATCCTGTAACCTCCTCTCGCGGGTGGGCCTTACGATCGGCCGTTGCTCACCGGTATGCGGGTGTATATAGTAATCCGATTTCAAGATAAGCTCTGAGACAGGCACGATCTCGTAACCCCGGTTCTTTAGCTCCGGAATCATGATGGAGACTGCTTCGGCTGTATGCTTGCCGTTATTGTGCATGAGCACGATGGCCCCGTTGTGCATCTTGCTCATGACCCTCTCTACGATATCCTGGGCCGAGAGGTCCTG
>DUSO01000129.1 GCA_012842565.1 Bacillota bacterium | reverse complement strand
GGCGTGCGGGGTGTGCGGCACAGATTTCCACATCTATCGAGGTGAGGCCCCGGCACGGCCGCCTGTGATCCTGGGGCATGAATACTTCGGCGAGATAGTCGCAACCGGCCGCGAGGTAGAAGGCCTCGGGCCCGGCGACATAGTAGCCATTGACCCGAACATCCCATGTGGCGAGTGCTATTTTTGCCGCATTGGCAAGCCACATCTGTGCGAGTCTTCTCATGCCCTTGGCGTGACCATTGACGGCGGCTTCGCCGAGTACTCGGTTGCACCGGCATCCCAATGTCACAAGCTGCCGGGCGGGGTGAATATGGCAACAGGAGTATTCGTAGAGCCGGTCGCCTGCTGCCTTCACGGAATAGACCTTGCCGGGATCAGGCCAGGCAATACCGTAGTCATCCTGGGGGCGGGGACCATCGGCCTTATCCTCATGCAGCTTGCTCGTCTCTCAGGCGCCTCGGAATTGATCGTAAGCGACCCGCTACCAGACAGGCGTAACCTCGCCGTTACCCTGGGCGCGACACGGGCGGTGGACTCAGAAAATGAGGACCTGGCGGGTGTAGTAAGGACGGTGTCCCCCGCAGGCGCGGACGTGGTCATCGAGGCGGTCGGAATGGCTAAGACGGTAAAGGCCGCGATCGAGCTTGCGGCAAGGGGTGGGACAGTCCTCATCTTCGGGGTCTCGCCTGAGGGCCTTACTATCCCCGTGAGCCCTTTTGAGATATACAAGAAAGAGCTTAAGATTCAAGGATCTTATGTGAATCCCTACACTTCATCGAGGGCAGTCAAGATGCTTGTGACAGGGCAGGTGGAGGTGGAGGCGCTGGCCGGGAGGAGGATATCCCTGGCAGCACTCCCGGACCTGTTGAAATCCGAGAGAGGCCAGGGAGGGGCCAAGACACTGGTAGTCCCCTCCGCTTCCTGTTGATGTCCGCACTTTACACGTAGCTTCTTCCATCTGCCGAGACCCGCCTCGGGATCCGGTAGGCTGGTGATTTCCCAGGCGGGACCCAAGAGAGACTGCAACTATATAGGCATCTCCATGTTAATACCCATATGCTAGCCCGTCCGGGCGCGTCTCCCCAGGACCTCTACCTTGCCAGTGCATCGAATACCGGCACGAGCGCATCATAGGCATCTACGAATATCTTATAGAGTTCATCATACCTCCGGGCAAACTCCGTGCGCGGGCACTCGCGCCCCGTGGCCTTCGCGAGATCCTTTGCAACCCCAAAGCCCTTGAAGATGCCAACCCCGATACCCCCCGCTATAGCCGCGCCCAGCGAGGTGGCTTCCTCGAGAAGCCTTAAGGCCACGACGGGCCTCCTGTATACGTCGGCGAGTATCTGCCTCCAGGTGCCTCCCTTTGCCCCTCCCCCGATCACCCGTATCTCGTCTATCTTTGCCCCCTGACTCTCAAAGCACTCCAGGATAATGCGCAGATTGAAGGCAACGCCCTCCAGTACCGCCCTTATCATATGGCGCCTTGTGTGCGCCATGCTGAGGCCTATGAATGCCCCGCGGGCAAAGGGATTCCAGTGGGGGCTCCTCTCTCCCATGAGATATGGGAGGTAGATGAGGTTGTCCGCTCCCGGGGCGACTGTATCAACCTCCGCATCCATGATGGCATATGGTGAGATACCAAGCTCCCGGGCACAGCCAGCTTCCAGGAGACATAGTTCCCTCCTGGCCCATTGGTAGGATGCCCCGGCGCTCTGCATGGTCCCGGTAGGTGTTACCATCTCCGGGTCGAGATGGTGGAAGTTAAAGGTCCTCTTCCGGGGGTCATAGAGGGGTTCACGGGATGCCATGGCAATCCAGGACGACGCGCCTATATAGTTATAGCACTGGCCTTCCTCGACCACCCCTGCCCCCACCGCTGCACATGGTCCGTCTCCCCCGCCTACAACGACGGGCGTGCCCGCTACAAGGCCAAGTTCACGGGCTCTTTCACCCGTCACCTCCCCTACCACATCTGTCGAACGGTGGAGCTCTGGCAGCACCTCCAGCGGGATACCGATGGCATCCGCTATCTCGCCAGACCATTCCCTCTGCCGGAGATCGAAGAGATTCATCCCTGACGCATCCGAATAGTCTGTAACCGCCTTGCCCGTAAGCCTGGCTATAATGTAGTCCTTGGCATGCAATACCTTGTAAGTATGCTTCCAGACCTCGGGCTCGTTTTCTTTGACCCAGAGGATCTTGGACGCGGAGTATGCCGGGCTTATACGGTGCCCGGTAATCTCATATACCAGGTCCTCCCCGACCTGTTCCAGTATCATGTCGGATTGAGCCACGCCCCTCTGGTCGGCCCAGATTATGGCATTCCTCAGTGGAGAGAGGGATCTGTCTACCGGGAGACACCCCATCATCTGGCCGCTAAACACGATACACGCAATCTCGTGCGGCGCCACCCGGCCAGATGATAATAGCCCCCGGGTGGAATCCGAGACCCCCTTCCACCAATCTCGAGGGTCCTGCTCCGCCCACCCGGGACGAGGGAAAATAGTCTCGTAACCCGAGGTAACGCTCGCGATTAGCGTGCCCTCGCCATCGAATAAGGTGGCCTTATCTCCTGTGGTCCCGAGGTCATGGGCCAGGATGAAGGACCTACCTGCGGTGCCCATAATTCCACCTCCACAGGGCTTATCGCTCGTGGGAGATTACATCAACCACTTAGCTATCCACGACGGCCAGGCCCGGCACCATCGAGGTACGAAAATAGCCGGCGCGCTTTTAGGATAGCGGGCGGTCTAGCGAGCAGTATACCCGCCGTCAACCATGAGGGCAGCCCCCGTAATATAAGGGCACTCGTCCGTCGCGAGGAACAAGGCCGCCTCCGCGACCTCCTCGGGGGTTCCGATTCTCCCCAACGGCGTAGAGGCCTCCACCTTCGCGACATATGCCTTGGGATCAGGCTGTATGGCTATGAACTTCTCCAGCATGGGGGTCATGACCATGCCGGGGCATAGGGCATTTACCCTGATCTTCATCGGCGCATAGTCTACCGCCATATTGCGTGTGAGCATCATGACTCCGCCCTTCGCCGCGTTGTAGGCCGCGTTGTTGTTCAGGCCCACAAAGCTGGCGATGGAGCCGATGTTGATTATATTACCCCCGCCATGCTCGACCATATGAGGGACAATATACTTCGAACAGAGATAGACGCCCGTAAGGTCCACACCGATCACCCGCTCCCAGTCGTCCTCCTCTGTGTCCGCCACCGTTGCATTCAGGGTAACACCCGCGTTGTTTACCAGGATATCGACCCGGCCAAACTCGGCTATCACCCCTTCTACCATAGCTTTGACTTCGTGGCTCTTAGAAACGTCTGCTCTGAGGAAAATGGCTTTCCCCCCGGCATCGTTTATGGCCTGCACCGTCCTGTTCCCGGTGGCCACATTGACGTCCACGACTGCCACCGCGGCCCCCTCCCGGGCAAATACCTTTGCGATGGCGGCACCTATCCCCTCTGCGCCTCCCGTAACTAGAGCTACCTTATCCTTGAGCCTCATGGCGACCCCCCCAGTCTTACTTACTACCATCCGGTCCTCACCGGCATTCATAACCTCAACGTGATGCCCAAGAGTTGCGCACCCGGACCTCAGGCGGTCTAGAGCCTGAGTGAGCGGGCTAGGGACTTGATCTCCTCGACCGTGGTCGAATAGGCCTGCCCGGCCCTGAAAAGGCCGGATGCCCCCACCACCAGGATATCGGCGCCCGCGCGTATAACCTGGGCAAGAGTACGCTTGTTCACTGCGCCGTCCACCTGGATAAGGCAATTCAGACCCTGGTCTGCAATGAGGGCCTTGACCTCCTCGATCTTGTCCAGCATCCGGGGGATGAATTCCTGCCCGGCAAACCCGGGATCCACGGTCATCACCGTTATCGTAACGACATCCTCCAGGATATACCTTACCGCACAAGGGGGCGTACTCGGGTTTATCACCAGGCCGGGCTGGCATCCTACCTTGCGTATTAGCTTGATGGTGCGGTATGCCGAGGTGCTCGCCTCAGCATGAAAGCTTATTATGTCAGCCCCGGCCCTGGCACATAGCTCTGTGTAGTCGTCAGGGCAAGTCACCATGAGGTGGACTTCAAAGGGCAGTCCGGTGATCCCCCGGACCGCGGCCATGGTATCAGGCCCCATGATGTTCCTGACAAAATGGCCGTCCATCACGTCAAAATGCAGCTGGTCCACGTGTGCGGCCTCAAGTTCCCTGACCTCCCTTTCAAGATTTGCGAGGTCTGCACACATCATTGCGGGGGCTACCTTGACCATCCCCCTTCCATCCCCCCGCCCATGCCATAACCGCACCGGGCCGGTATGGAGACCATTCGCATCCCGTGTGATCCAATAGAACACCCGAGCAATGTCCCGGCAAACTGGCGAGTCTAGGAAACCAATGGATCCAGCAGGTAGTCATTATACAGCATCAAGTGAAGCCAGCCGCTCAAAGATCGCCCTGTTGGCCAGGTATGCATCTTTGAAGACGGAATACAGGGCATCGTATTTCCCCCTCACCGCCTGGTCATGGTCCGGGTGCTGGCGCTCCTTCTCCAAAACCAGTTCACCCGCAACATCAAACCCCTCAAAAATGCCAACTGCCACCCCACCCACGATGGCGGCGCCCAGCGAGGTCGCCTCGTCAAGCAGGGCCGGGTAGACTATCATACGGCCGAGTATATCCGCGAGAATCTGGCGCCACAGGCGGCTCTTGGCGCCGCCGCCGATTATCCTCAATTCCGGCGGGTCTATGCCTTGCTCCTGAAATGCCTCGAGGATAACCCGGAGGTTAAACGCCACGCCCTCGAGGACCGCCCGGATCATCTCTCCCCGGCCGTGGATCATCGTGAGGCCCAGGAACACCCCCCTGGCAGCAGTATCGTAGTAAGGGCTCCTCTCCCCCATGAGGTACGGGAGGAAAAGCAGGTTGCGGGAGGCTTTTGGCGCATCTTCGGCCTCCCTGTCCAGGGCTTCATAGGATGACTTTGTGCGCGCCCCATGAGTCGACGGCCCATAAAAGACCCGCTCCGCGAGCCATTTGTACGCTGCGCCGGCGCTTTGCATCGTGCCAAAGGGCAAGACCACATGGGGATCAGCATGGCACACGTTAAAGACCCGGAAGCGCGGGTCAAAGACGGGCTCCCGGGTGACCATGCTCACCCACCCCGACGATCCAAGGTAGATGTATCCTGTCTTCTCCTGAGTAATGCCAGCGCCGAGGGTCGCGGAAGGCCCGTCTCCAACGCCGGCTACCACGGGAGTACCTGCCAGGAGCCCGGTATCGGCTCCCGCCTTCCTCGATACCCTGCCGACCACATCCGCTGACGCCCTTATCTCCGGGAACTTCGCCGGATCCAGCCCCGATGCCTCGATGAGCACTGGCGACCAGCGTCCCGTCGCTGCGGTAGAGCGAGGCCTTATTGCCTGTAGTGCCAAGATCATGGGCAAGGATGTAGCTCTTTGTCATGGCCTCCCCTCCCTGGCTTGCCCCTTCACATCTTCCCCGGCCTATTCCTTCACAGCGCCGAGGGTGAGACCCCGGACAATATAGCGTTCGACAAGCAGGGCGAGAAGAAGCACCGGGAAAATCGTGAGCAGCGCCATGGCCGATATATCCCACCACTGCGGCCCTCTCTGGAAGTTCTGACCCGCAATCAGAAGCGGCATCGTCTGCCCCTTGCTAAAGGTCAATACCAGGGCAAACAGGAATTCATTCCATGCAAAGATCAAACAGAATATAAACGTGGCCACAAGCCCCGGGGTTGAGAGCGGGAGCGCGATCCTGTAGAATACCTGGAAGGGCGTGCACCCATCCACGAGGGCGCATTCCTCTACCTCCCGGGGAAGGCTCGCGAAGAAGTCGCGCATCAGCCATACCGAGAACGGCAGGTTGAACATGGTGTAGGCGAGGATTAGAGAGATGCGGGTATCCAGAATTCTAAGGGTCTTGAATACTATGAAGAGCGGGATCACGGTCGCGATAGGCGGGAGCATCCTCTGCGAGAGTATCCAGAAGGCAATATCCTTGTTTCCTATCTTGCCAAGCCTGTATGTAAATCTCGTAAGGCCGTATGCAGCGAGGGAGCCCAGGATTACAGCCAGTACTGCGCTCGTAAGCCCAACCACCACGCTATTCCCGAAGGGCCTGGTCACCATGTCTCCGCTGAATTCGCGGGTGAAGATGCCCACCCATGCGTCAAGGGTAGGCTTGAAATCGATGAACGGGAAATAAAAGGGCCCTTCATTCACAGCGAGCGGCGTCTTCACGGACGTGATGACGGTCCAGTAAAGGGGGAATACAGTAAAGGCCGTCCAGGCAATAAGCACAAGGTACATCAGTAACGAGCCCAACCTATTCCTGCTCTTGGCATGGCGGCTCATCCCGAAACACCCCTCCAGATGCTAGGTTACATCCATCTGCCTTCGAATCCGGTTCAGCAACACCGTGGACGCGAAGACTATCAGTATCAGGAGTATATACGCGGCCGCAGAGGCATACCCGAGGTTGAAGTGACGGAACGCCAGGGTATATATGTAAAAGGTCGAGCTCTCCGTCGCCATGCCGGGTCCCCCTCCGGTCAGGACAAAGATCTTGTCGAAGACCTTGAATGCCTCAATAGCTCTTAAGAAGATCACTGTGACGGATACGGGCAAGAGCATCGGGAAGGTAACATACCAGAACAGCTGCCAGCCCGTTGCGCCGTCGATGGTCGCTGCCTCATAGGGATCCTGAGGCAATGATTGGATCCCCGCCAGGAGGGTGACGATGAAGAACGGCGTCCACTGCCATATGTCCACGAGTATTATAGATGGCAGGGCAATGTCACTGCTGGTCAGCCACTCAAGCGGCTTTAACCCAACTAAAGTCAGGAAGTGGTTGGCCGGCCCCCTGGTGGAGTTCAGGATCATCCTCCACATGTATCCGATTGCCACCGGGGTCAGCATCATCGGGATGAGAAGCAGCACCCTCAGGAATTTCCGCCCGCGAATCTCAGAAGCCAGGATCAAGGCCATTACAAGGCCGATCACGTACTGCACCCCGACCGAGACCACTACAAAGATCAGGGTGGTCTTCAGGCTAAACCAGAACCTCCCATCAGACATAAGGGCTATGAAGTTCGCTAGCCCTACAAAGGTTCTGCCCCCCCCTATCCTGGTCAGCTGCCAGGAGCAAAAGGCCAGGGTAAGGGAATAGATGAGGGGGTATATGGAGAGAGCCAGGATTACGCCGACTGTTGGCAGGATGAAACCGTACTTCCCTATAAACCCGCCGAGACGGCGCCCGCCGCCGCGAGGTTGGGAACTGGTAAGAGGTGCAACCGGTTGCGCTCCCTGAGCTGCCATCTGACCCTTCACCTTGCCTTATCACCTAGCTTATCCCGGGGAGGGTTTTGCCCCTCCCCGGGAGGCGCCTGTGCGACTACCGAACCCTTTCCTCTAAAAAATACATATGCATTTATTTGGGAGGTAGTCCTAGAGACTCCCGATAGTAACGCAGCTGTTTCTCTCTCCCGAGCTTGTTGGTGATCTTCTCCCACTCCTGATAGACGGCGTCCAGGGCCTGCTTGGGCGTAACCTCCTTGGAAAGCGCTCTGGAGAGATTGAGGTCCAGCACCTCGAAGTATTCTGCGGCCCCGGGTATCCGTAGGTCGAGCTGGGCGTTTGGATGTTCGATTGTAAACCTTATCGCCTGCAGATATTCCTCCGGGTTGGGAAAACCAAATTCCCTCCACCGCTGGACGGCCTCGAAGTGGGACTTGCGGTAGGGGTTGAAGCCCGACCCGCCCGTAGTGACGTCTTTGAGGCTCACTGCGGGGCTGTTGAGATATCTCAGGAAATCATAAGCCGCATCCGGGTTCTTGCAGGTCTTGGTTATAGATGCAACCCACCCGCCAAACGCAATATATGGTGCATAGTTGATCTCGGGGAAGTCCTCCCACTTGCCCGTCTTGCGGTTCCATACCCTGGTGGACCCGGGTAACGGGAGATATCCTACCTTCCCCACCACCTTGGACAGCTTGGGGTCATTGGCCATCGTCCCAACGTCGCCCCAGTCTATGGCCAGGGCTGCCGTGCCCAGCGGGTACTCCGACCTCACGTCGCCCACCTGGTAGTTGAGCATTCCCGGAGGCCCATATTTCACCATGTCCACATAGTCCTGGAGTCCCTGTACATGGCCCGGGCTGTTTATGAGCGGCTTCATGTTGTCCGGGTCGAAGAAGAGGGAGACCTGGCCGGGGATCGCCACATACGCTGCGCTGTGAGAGAAAAACCACCAGTAGGATTGGCCGCCGCGCGCCATGGACTCGACGACCCCGTAATTGGGCTTGCCATCGCCATCCCAGTCCCACCCGGTGAAGAATTCCGCTATGTCCTTATACATCTTCCACGTCTTGGGCGGCTGGAGGTCATACCCATATTTCTTCTTGAAGTCCGCCTTATACTTCGGGTTTTCGATCAGGTCCTTGCGGTAGTAGAGCATGTGGGAGTCGCCATCCAGCGGGAAGGCGTAGACCGTGTTGCCCCAGGCCGCAATTCTCTCGCGATAGAGAGGCAGGATATCGTCCCAATCAGGATTATCCTTGAGGTACTTGGTGAGCGGCAGCACGTACCCGCCCCCCATGATATCTCCAGACCAGGCCGACGGGTAGACGATTATATCGTAGGCTGCCGTTCCGGTAACAAAGGAGGTCATTATCTTCTCAAACAGGCTGGCAAAGGGGTGCTCGACTATGTTGATGTTGGCCCCCGTCATCTCTCCCCACTCACCGCGGTGCCACTTCATGGGATTGATGGTAAGGCCCGATTCTCCGGCCAGGGTGAGTTGTACCCCCTGGAACTTCTTGGTCGAACCACTTGCGCCGAAAGGTAGGCTAAAAGCGAGAACGATCGTTAGGGCGAAGAACACGGATAACACAAGACCACGCCGCATATTCCACCCTCCGATCCCTTTTGTTGGGTTGCCATCTCACGGTCCCAGGCGCGACAGAGGAGTCGCCCCTGCGCAGGACACTTAATCCCTCCTTCCGGCGCAGTATCAGGGCCTGCCCCGGGATGCGCCGGGGACGTCGTGGACCCGCCATGTACAGATAAAACCGCCACATACAAATGGCCACAGGTGGACAGTTAACTGGGGATTACAGGACGGTTGGCTTACTTTGAAACTCGAGTGCGAATGCAGCCGGGACGACAGATGCGAGTATATGATAATAACCCTGGAAGTTTATGGCGATCCTGGTATGGGTTTGAGGCAAGCAATGTAAAAAGCGGGTATACTAGCTAAAGTGAAGACCAGGCGAGCAGCGATGTTTCATATTATAAAACCATGTTCCCCACCGGCCATTTACTTATTAGTTCGTCATGCCAGACCAGAATTCCTTCTTTCAGTCGCAAAAAATTAGCAGGGGAATGCACATATATCCCCCCGCTATAAGCAAGAGCAACCAGGCCTGTAAGCCGAGTTCTGTCGAGGATGGCCATCTATCTGGGACGCAAGTTACCCTGCGCCTCGAGCGACCACACCCGAGGGAAGAGCGGGCCACTCTGTCTCCCTCCTATTTGGTCTTGCTCCGGGTGGGGTTTGCCTAGCCGGCCAGTCACCTGACCGCTGGTGCGCTCTTACCGCACCGTTTCACCCTTACCGGCGGATTACCCCCCGGCGGTTTGATTTCTGTGGCACTTTCCTTGAGGTCACCCTTACTGGGCATTACCCAGCACCCTGCCCTGTGGAGCTCGGACTTTCCTCAGGCCGGCAGCGCCGGCCCGCGGCCATCCGGCCTGCTTGCCCAAACCTGCAAGTTGTGACGTCATATATTACGCGGCTCGATAGCGCAGCCGCAAGTAGAATTATAATACCCCGTCATTTAAGTGTCAACCGGCAGCTGGATGGCGACCCCGATGGCGAACTACGCCCACATCTAGCTTCTTATAGCGCCTAGCAGATCCCTGTAGGTATCAATGTCCATTCCTACCTCTGTGCGCCTGGCTTGGACATCGGTGCCGTTCTTTTGGGCGCATTCGACGCATCGCTTGGTCCCCGGCAGTATGTCGAGTCTTTCTTTCGGGATTACCCTCCCGCAAATCTCGCACTTACGTGTCATGCCCGTTCCCCCGCTCAAGCCCATGTGTAGCTACCAGGATGGGGCTACCTTCTGACATAGTATTCTGCACTTCGCGAAAAGTTCCTCTCTCCGGAACAAAGCTATGCGAGCATAAGAAGACTGCGACCCTGCCGAAACTAGGTTCGACAAGGTCGCCAGGCCAGAAGCAAACCCCTATATCTTTATCTTGTCAGCCAGGTCGGCTATCAACGGAATCCTCCAGTAGCGCCCCATGAGAGACTGAATGATGCCAACGATCGCGAGAATGGCGATGATGGGCGTCAAGACAAACCAGCCGATCACCGGGATGACCCACGCTATGATGCTTGCAATAAAGAGCAAGAGTGCCTGCTTTGCGTGAAATACTGCAAACTTGTTCTCTCTCTGCGTAATGAAAGTCACAATCCAGAGTATCCAGATATAGCTTATCGCAGCCCAGACCTTACCTTCCTCCACAATCTGATCTTCGGTCTTTGGTACCGACGTTCCTGGCTCTGGCAACCCGATCTTCCCCCTTGCCACGCTAGTATTGCCCGGGACGTTCATGCGAGTTGAGCCTGGGATTCCGGGCCATTAGTAACATATATTCTGCGAAGGCCGGGGTATTCCTCTCGCACAAGCCAGACGCGCTGAAATTTTCGTACATTTACCCACATCCCCAGACCCCGTGAGACGATCGGATATACAGGGGGCAAGGATATAGACAATAGTCAAGGGAAAAACAAAAATGCGCGGGAACCAAAGACGGCGTCCTTCGCGCAGCTACTCATGGTGGGCCCACCCGGATTCGAACCAGGGACCAACCGGTTATGAGCCGGCCGCTCTACCGCTGAGCTATGGGCCCGAAAAATGGCTCCCTGGGCAGGTCTCGAACCTGCAACCTACCGGTTAACAGCCGGTTGCTCTACCATTGAGCTACCAGGGAACTCAACATTACATTTTGTATTATACGCCTATGAGGACAGCGAGTCAATAGATCCCGACCGCAAATTTTGGCGGCATATTCACTCGAGAAAGTCCTTTAGCTTCTTGCTCCTGCTTGGGTGACGCAATTTTCTGAGCGCCTTGGCCTCGATCTGCCGGATTCTCTCCCTGGTGACGCCAAACACCTGGCCCACCTCTTCCAGAGTCCTGGACCTGCCATCGTCGAGCCCAAACCTGAGGCGCAGCACCCTCTCCTCTCTCGGCGTAAGGCTATCCAGCACATCCTCGAGCTGCTCTCTCAACAACATGTGTGATGCGGCTTCAGCCGGGGCCGGGGCATCTTCGTCCTCTATGAAATCGCCCAGGTGACTATCTTCTTCCTCACCTATCGGCGTCTCGAGTGATACCGGCTCCTGTGCCACCTTCATTATCTCCCGCACCCTCTCGACACTCATCCCCATCTCCTCTGCGATTTCGTCGGGGGTGGGGTCGCGCCCGAGTTCCTGCAAGAGCTGCCTCTGAACACGAACGAGCTTGTTTATGGTCTCTACCATGTGGACGGGTATCCTTATCGTTCGCGCCTGGTCCGCTATAGCGCGGGTAATCGCCTGCCTTATCCACCAGGTGGCATAGGTGCTAAACTTATAACCCTTGCGGTAATCAAATTTCTCTACGGCCTTTATGAGCCCCAGGTTACCCTCTTGAATTAGGTCCAAAAACAGCATCCCGCGCCCAACATACCGCTTGGCTATGCTCACGACGAGCCTCAGGTTCGCCTCGGCCAGCTTGCGTTTGGCTTCTTCGTCGCCCTTTTCTATGCGCTTTGCCAGCTCTATCTCTTCCGCCGGCGTCAAAAGGGGGACCCTTCCGATCTCCTTGAGGTACATCCTTACGGGATCGTCAGTGGCGATGCCTTCCGGAACGGAAAGGTCGACCTCGCCCAGGTCCTGCGTTTCACCATCATGGCGCTCGAGGGCCTCGATCTCGGCTGCGTCAGGCTCGCCCGGCTCGGGGACCACGTCTATGCCGTTCCGGGCCAGGATCTCATAGACGCCGTCTATCTGTTCCGGGGTCAAGTCCACCTTGTGAAGTGCATCTATTACCTCCCTGTAGGTGAGACT
Source organism: Bacillota bacterium (assembly GCA_012842565.1). Lineage (GTDB taxonomy): Bacteria > Bacillota > SHA-98 > Ch115 > Ch115 > DUSO01. The sequence continues at coordinate 42,618 of DUSO01000129.1, read as the reverse complement.
CCCCTTCTTCTTGCCGAGCTCTATCAACTCATTTACCTCTGGCACCTTGGGCTCCGGTTCCTTCGCCACCATTCTCCCCCCTTTCCCTGGGCTGGCCGCGCAGAGCCAGCTGGCGGCCAAGCATTTCCGTCAATTGCTGTAGTCTCAACAAGAGTTCTCTTGATGTCGCAGTCTCCTCCTTCTTTTCCGCCTCACGCATCTTGGCCTCGATCGACGAGATCTCGGCCCTCAGCCTCCGCTCTCTAATGAGTCCGATACAGTCCTCGGTCACCCTTTGGATTATACCGGGATCTTCGTCCGGCAGGTCGGTAGAAAAGACCTCGAGTGCAAGCTCCCTGGCCGGGCCATCCCCCAGGTGCTCCAGGACCTTTGCGGCGAAGCCGGGTATTGCCCGCCCGCCGGGAGCGATACCTAAATCCTGCGCCGCCTTGACAATGGCACAATATATGTCCCGGTGCCCCGGGTGAAGAAAGCTCTCAGGCTTCATCTCATCCAGCACACGGGCGAGCACCTTTGTATCTTCAACGGCAAGGTGTAGGAGGTTTCTCTCCGCCTGCAGGTAGGCTCTATCTCGTACCGTGCCCGCAGGCATATTATGCCCTTTTTCTCCAGATTTATCCTTTACAGGATCGACTTGCACCCGACCGGCCCGGGCACCCGGCCAGCGCACCTCTGACATGCGGCCGCCCGGACCACGTCTCTCTGGTATGTGCCTTCTTCGATACCTCTCGATTTCATCCCATATGGCGTCGTCGGGCAGCCCCAACTCCAGGGCCACCATGGACACATATTCACGCTGCGCCACCGTTCCCCCGATGGAGGCAAGAACCGGGACCATCTCCCTTGCAATACCTACCCGTCCCTCGGTGGTAGACGGATCCCGTGCCTCCCGCGCCAGCCTGAGCCGGTATTCAACGAGGCCCAAGGCCCTGTCGAGCGAATCGCCGAATGCATCCCGCCCCTTGATGCGGATAAGCTCATCCGGGTCCATCCCGCGCGGCAACCCCGCCACCCTCACAGATAAACCGCTCTGTAGGAGTAACTCCAGTCCTCGAAGGGTAGCGGCCGTGCCTGCTGTGTCAGCATCGTATGCCAGGATCACTTCCCGCGCCGCCCCCGCCAAGAGCCGCACCTGTTCGGCGGTGAGCGCCGTGCCCAGGGAAGCAACCGTGTAGTCGAACCCGGCCTGGTGGGCCGCAAGGACGTCGGTATACCCCTCCACCAGCACTGCACGCCCCGACCTCGCCATGGCGGGAAGCGCGAAATTCAAACCGTACAGGTTGTGGCGTTTATTGAAAACCGGCGAGTCAGACGAATTGATGTACTTTGGTGTCGAATCGTCGAGAACGCGACCGCCAAAGCCTATGACACGCCCTCGCCGGTCCATTATGCTGAACATTACCCTGCCACGAAATCTGTCATAAAACCCGGCCCCCTCTCTCCGCCGGACAAGCAGCCCCGCCCGTGAGGCAACATCAGGCGGGATGCCCGACTTCTCCAGATGTTTTGCGAGGGAATCCCATTCCGGCAAGGAGTAGCCGAGTCGAAATCTCTCGATAGTCTCATCGGATATGCCGCGCGACTTGAGGTAATCCAGGGCTTCCCTCCCGGGTGCCCCGTGCAGTAGCTTTTGGCTAAAAAATGTGGCCGCGAGCTCGTTAGCCTTGAGTATCAACTCCCGGTCGTTGTCGTACCCCGCTCCCTGGACACCGCCAGAGCCTTCCAGGCGCACGCCCGCCCTTTGTGCGAGAAACTGAACCGCCTCACTGAAACCCAGGCCCTCCATCCTCATTATGAAGTTGAACACATCCCCGCCGGCCCCGCAGCCAAAACAGTGAAACAGCTGGCGCTCGGGGGAGACGGTGAAGGACGGGGTTCGCTCAGTATGGAACGGGCAAAGCGCCTTATAACTGCGGCCTGCCTGGGTAAGCGGGATGTACTGGGATATGACGTCCACTATATCATTTTTGGCCCTTATGGTGTCAAGGACCTCTCCAGAAAAATATGGCGTCAATAGGTTCCCGCCTCACTGCACAAAGCCAAGACTACATGCGACCCTACACTCGTGTTATAGGGATTCGGCACCAGGAGGCTCTTTTCCTCCCGTCCCGGGGCTCGGCCATGATTAGCTGCAAAAGCCTCGCTCCCCCTTGCCGGGCCACAGAAGCGAGGCCATATTGATATTCGACGGCCCGCCTTCTTCTCCTGCCTCGCGGGCAACATTTCTAGCGAAAATGATCGCGCTCTTTGGTCTATATTATGACTATTATGCAATAATGTATGCTGAAACGCCCCAACGCTCCACTGGCTTCGATACCCCAGACGGCGACCCGAGAAGCATGCATCCTGCCCCATTAGCAGCAAGGGGGCTTGGCCCTCTTCCGGCCCAGCCCCCTGCCATTACCGATTTCTTCACACCGGCGCCCGCGCCTACACGGTGGAGTATTCGGTCTTTATGGCCTCTTTCCTCTGCCTGGGATGCCTGAGCTCAGCCTGGGCAGCCGCCAATCTTGCAATGGGCACCCTGAAAGGCGAGCAGCTCACATAGTCCAGGCCGGCCAGGTGGCAAAACTCGACGGAGCTGGGCTCACCGCCATGTTCGCCGCAGATGCCGACCTCGAGATCCGGCCTCGTCTTGCGGCCCTTTTCGACGGCGATCTCGATGAGGGCCCCGACGCCCTTCCTGTCCAGTATCTCGAACGGGTTATGCTCAAGGATATTATGCTCGAGGTAGTAGGGCAGGAACTTACCCTCCGCATCGTCACGACTAAAGCCGAATGTCGTCTGGGTGAGGTCGTTGGTACCGAACGAGAAGAATTCCGCTTCTCTCGCAATCTCGTCGGCTGTCATGCACGCGCGCGGCAGCTCTATCATCGTGCCGATCTTGTATTCGAGCTTGACCCCGTATGAAGAGATGACCTCTTTGGCCACCCTCTCCACGATCTCACGCGCGATCGCGATCTCATTGACATGCCCGACCACAGGGATCATGACCTCGGGGATTATCGTGTACCCCTCCTTGGTCAACTCGCATGCAGCCTCAAAGATGGCCCGCGCCTGCATCTCGGTGATCTCAGGATAGGTAATCCCGAGCCTACACCCGCGGTGTCCGAGCATGGGATTGATTTCGTGCAGCTTATCCACCCTGGCAAGGAGTTCCTGTTTTTTCTTCAACTCCTCGGGAGAGCCGCCCTGTATCTTGAGCTTGGTAACCTCCACCAGGAGTTGCTCGCGAGCAGGCAGGAACTCATGAAGCGGAGGGTCGAGCAGCCTAATGATCACCGGAAGCCCATTCATCTCGCGGAGTATTCCGCGGAAGTCCGATTTCTGCATGGGAAGCAGCTTATCTAAGGCCTCCTTGCGGGCCTCGGTGGTTTCAGCCAGGATCATTTGCTGGACGATGGGCACGCGCTCCTCGGCAAAGAACATGTGCTCGGTCCTGCAAAGCCCAATGCCGCCCGCGCCAAACTCACGTGCCACCTTGGCATCATGTGGGGTATCGGCGTTTGCCCTAACCCCGAGGGTCCGGACCTCGTCCGCCCAGCTCATGAGCGTCTGGAAGTCTCCTCCTATGGTCGGGTCGATCAGCGGGGCCGCTCCCAGGATAACCCGGCCGTCAGTTCCGTCGATGGTGATGATGTCTCCTTCCTTGACGACCGTATCGCCCACGGTGAACTGCTTCGCGGCCTCGTTAACGGTAATGGCCTCACAGCCCGACACGCACGGGATGCCCATTCCCCTCGCGACAACGGCCGCATGGCTGGTCTTGCCGCCCCGTGTGGTCAGGATGCCCTGTGAAACAGCCATTCCATGGATGTCATCCGGTGAGGTCTCCTTGCGGACCAGTATGACCTTCTCGCCCTTTGAACCCTTCTCCGCTGCCTCGTCCGCGGTAAATACAACCGCACCTACCGCCGCGCCCGGGGATGCTGCGACACCCTTGGCAATCACATTCACCTTGGCCTGAGGGTCGATCCTCTTATGGAGCAACTGGTCAAGCTGGGCCGGCTCGACCCTGAGAAGGGCCTCTTCTTTAGAGATGATGCCCTCGCGTACCATATCGCACGCTATCTTTACCGCGGCCTGGGCGGTGCGCTTTGCGTTGCGGGTCTGCAGCATGAAGAGCTTGCCTTGCTGAATCGTGAATTCCACGTCCTGGACATCGCGATAGTGCTTTTCGAGCCGCTCGAAAATATCTGTGAGCTGCTTATATACTTCGGGCATTTCCTTCTCGAGCTCGGCAATGGGCTTCGGGGTCCTGATACCCGCCACGACGTCCTCGCCCTGGGCATTCCTGAGATAGTCACCATAGTATTTCTTCTCGCCGGTGGCCGGATCCCGGGTGAAAGCAACGCCTGTCCCGGAGTCATCACCCATGTTGCCAAAGACCATTGCCTGGACATTGACCGCCGTGCCCCAGTCCGCGGGAATACCGTGGATCTTGCGGTATGTAATGGCCCTCGGATTATTCCATGAGCGGAATACGGCGTCACGCGCCATATCGAGCTGTTGCCTCGGGTCGTCGGGGAAATCGATGCCCTTCTTCTCCTTGACCTTTGCCTTGAACTTGGCAACCAGGTCTTTAAGCGCAGCCGCGTCAAGCTCGGTATCCAGTTTCACGCCCAGCTCGCGCTTTTTCTCCTCGATTATCTCCTCAAAGTCGTCGTGAGACAGCCCGAGGACTACACTGCCGAACATCTGGATAAACCGGCGGTAAGCATCATATGCGAAACGTTCGTTGCCGGTTTTCTTGATGAGCCCCTTGACCGTCTCGTCGTTAAGCCCGAGATTGAGAACGGTGTCCATCATGCCCGGCATCGAGACCCGGGCACCTGAACGTACGGAGACCAAAAGCGGGTTATCCGGGTCCCCTAGCTTCTGGCCCATCACTTGCTCGAGCTTGCGCAAGTTCTCCTCTATCTGCTGCTCAACCTCGGCAGGGTATTTGCCACCGTTCTCATAGTAGATGGTGCACACCTCCGTAGTGATGGTATATCCAGGAGGCACCGGCACCCCTAGATTCGTCATCTCCGCAAGGTTGGCACCCTTTCCTCCAAGGAGGTTTCGCATCCCGGCAGTACCTTCTGCCTTGCCGCCGCCAAAGAAATACACGTACTTCTTTTCTGCTGGCATCCTTGCTCGTCTCTCCTTCCTCCTAAAGTCGATCTGACAGTGCGGCTCCTGACACAATCCAGCGCAGACCTGGTGCGATCTATATTTTGCCCATGTCGGCAGGTTATCATCTTAAGACGCCATGCACTGCCGTGTCAATCCATCCTATATTCTACACGAGCCGCCTGTCTCCTTCTTATGAGAAAAGACTTTTTATCCACTGACGCCGTCCAATTTGAAAATGCGCCGTGAGCCTTCGTATCTTGATGGCGCCAGCGGGCGCCGGCACGGGGCCCGCCCGGAAATGCGTCACGCATTCTTATTGCTAATAGCGCCAACCCTGACGGGCCCTGGCGACTACCCAGGTTACCCGGACTTAACCACCACCTTGGACATATCTGCCACGCCCTTCATCAAGGCAGCTATCCCGGCAAGGAGGTTGAGGCGATTCCGTCTTATGCGTTCATCCTCAGCCATCACCAATACCTCCGTAAAGAACCTGTCTATAGGGGAGGCGAGCTCCGCAAAGGCGCGGATCATCTCAGCCGGGTCATCCCGCCGGGCAAGGTCGCGGACCCTCCGTGCAGCTTCAACATAAGCCCCGTAAAGAGCCCGCTCGGCATCCTCAACCAGGAGTGATTCATCTACAGGCGCCTCTGCAACTGTCCCGGCGATATTGGCCGCCCGCGTAAAGCCCGTGGCCATGAGCTGGAATTCCTCTTTGCCCGAAAAATCTTTGAGGGCATACGCCCGCTTTACGGCGCCTGCGATATCGTCAAACCCCGCTGCGATAACGGCATCAACCAGGTCATATCTAACATCTCGCTCGAGGAGATACCCTTTGAGCCTGCCCGCCATGAAATCCAGCACACGTTCATCGAGGTCTTGTGGGGACTCCCCCGAAAGCCCCTGCTGTAAAAGCCCCCGGGCAGCCACGCCGACGAGGTCCCCGAGGGAGAGCTTGAGGCTCTGTGCGACGATGGTGGATATGATACCTGACGCCTGCCTCCTGAGGGCATACGGGTCCTGAGAGCCTGTAGGCTCCAGGCCCGCCAGGAAGCAGGCAACTATGGTGTCAGCCTTGTCGGCAATGCTGAGAATCGCGCCCGCAGGGCTTCCGGGCAGTGCGTCGTCGCTGGACCTTGGCAGGTAATGTTCAAAGATTGCCTCCGCGACCCCGGGATCCTCACCGGAGGAGATGGCGTACTCCCGGCCCATAACGCCCTGCAGCTCAGTAAATTCTCTCACCATGTTCGTCGCGAGATCCGCCTTGCAAAGGAGTGCAGCCCTCTTCGCGATCCCCGTTATCTCATCAGATACACCCAGTTGCCGGGCAAGGTGCTCCACAAGTCTTACCAGCCGGTCGACCTTGTCTCGCACCGTCCCCAGGCCCCCCAGGAACATGATCCCGGAAAGCCTGTCCAGGTAGCCCTCGAGAGGAATCTTCCGATCCTCATCATAGAAGAATCGTGCATCCGAGAGCCTTGCCCTGAGCACCCGCTCGTTGCCCCTGGTAACCCCCTCTATGTTCAGGTCTCCGCCATCCCTGAAGGCAATGAAACAAGGGAGAAGACGGCCGCTCTCATCCTCGACCGGCAGGTATCTCTGGTGTTTTTCCATCGTGGTGGTCAACACCGCTCTGGGAATTGACAGGAACTCACGATCAAACCTGCCCAGCATCCCACGCGGGTGCTCGCACAAGAATACGATCTCACTCAAGAGATCGTCGCCCGCCACTACCCTGCCACCGGCTTGCGCGGCAAGGCGAGATGCCTGGGCCAGTATGGACTCCCTCCTCTCAGCCGGGTCCACCAGCACCGACAAACCCCGCATTGTCGCGACGTAGTCTTCGGCACGGCCAAGCCTTACCGGCCCGGGCGAGAGGAAGCGGTGACCGAAGGTGATGTCGCCGGAGGATACCCCGTCCACCTCGAATTCAACCACCTGGTTGCCGAAGAGGGCCAGGAGCCACCTGACCGGCCTCACAAACCTCATCTCGGAGTCGCCCCATCTCATGGTCCGTGGAAATGGCAGTGAGCCTATGAGCCTGGGAAATACCTTCCCGAGCACAACCGCGGCGCTCTCCCCCGGCTGCCTTAGCTCGGCGTATACATATTCGCCTCTCTCGTCGGCCCTTATAACCAACTCCTCTACAGGAATGCCCTGAGCCTTGGCAAAACCAAGCGCGGCCTTTGTAGGCTTTCCTGACTCGTCAAATGCGACGCGTTTTGCCGGGCCTCTTACTTGCCTTACAGCCTCGTCCTGGGTGTCGTTGAGGTTGGAGATATACAGCACGAGCCGCCGAGGCGTACCATAGGCGACGAGCCTGTCGAACTTAAGCCTCTCCCGGGACAAGAGGTCTCCTGCGAGCGCCCTGAGGGAGCTTAGGGCATCCGGCATGAACCTTGCTGGAATCTCTTCACAACCGATCTCGAGTACTGCATCCCTTCGCACCTTCTATCTCCCTCCAGCCTGAAGTAGTGGAAATCCCAGCGCTTCTCTCGACTCTATGTATTTTTCTGCGCATCGCCTCGCGAGCGCCCGGATCCTCCCCATCATGCTCGTCCTCTCGGCAACACCGAGGGTGCCCCTGGCGTCCAGCAGGTTGAATACATGCGAACACTTCAATACATAGTCATAAGCCGGGAGGACGAGCCCCGCCTCGAGCACCCGGTTGGCCTCGGATTCGTAAGCGGCATACAGAGCGTTCAAGGTCGGTATATCAGCAAGCTCGAAGCCATACTTGGAATTCTCGAATTCAAACTGGTGGTAGACCTCCCCATATCTTATGTCCCCGGAAAGCAAGAGGTCGAATACATTGTCAACATCCTGGATGTACATGGCGATACGCTCCAGGCCGTAGGTTATCTCGGCCGAGACGGGCCTCACATCTATGCCTCCGACCTGCTGGAAATATGTAAATTGTGTGATCTCCATGCCATCAAGCCAGACCTCCCAACCCGTCCCCCAGGCGCCCAGGGTGGGGGATTCCCAGTTATCCTCGACGAACCGGATGTCATGCATTGCCGGGTCGATCCCGATGGCACGGAGGCTCTCTATATAGATGTCCTGGACATCATCAGGCGAAGGCTTCAGTATCACCTGGTACTGGTGATGCTGGAAGAGGCGGTTGGGGTTCTCGCCATACCTGCCGTCTGCAGGACGCCTGGATGGCTGTACATATGCCACCCTCCACGGCTCCGGCCCGAGCGCCCGGAGAAAAGTGGCAGGACTCATTGTACCTGCACCAACCTCGATATCATAGGGACGCATGATGAGGCAGCCCTGGCGTGACCAGAATCCCTCCAGCGAAGCCACAATCTCCTCAAAGGTCATATCCGTATTACCCCCTAAACAACCTTAATCCCCGAATCGCACCCGGACCTCACACGTCGCCAAGCCCGGGAACGATAACCCGGGTCACGAGGTACCTCGTCAGGGTCATCTCGATGAGGGCTGCAGCCGCGAGGAGCGGGATCACTAAAGCAAGCAGAATTGCGAGAGTATCTCCGAGGACCCTTATGACCCCGCGCAGCGTCTGGCGCGACCTCAAGAGGGCGAGGATGTTGAATCCGATACGCATGCCCAAGACCCCGCCGAGGATGACCGCGGGGACTTCGAAAATGCCGTGAGGCATCACGCTTGTACCTAGCAGGAGAGGCACGTTGAGCCCGCGCGAAGCAGCGTGACCGGCCGCCACCCCGATGAAAAAGCCGTTGAGAAAGATGGCAGCCGCCGGGGCAATTCCAAAGGCCGGGCCCGACGCAATGCACATCAGGACGACCTTGAGATTGGTCCAGAAGACGAGCAGCACAGCCTGCAAGGTCCCTGCGCCTTCAAGGGTCTCACTCAGGCGGGTGAGCTTCGCGGTGATCTCCGATACCATGAGGGAGACCTGTCCGGGGTAGCACTGGTATGAGATGAACCCAATTGCTATCCCCACGAGGAAAATCGCCGCCACGAGGAATATGTACCGCCTGGAGCGGCTCAAGACGCGCCTTACCGTTACCCGGTAGAGGTACAGCACCGGATGCACGCCCTCACCCCTCTGTAAAAAACCTCTCGTCCGGGCAGGATCCCGGAGACGAGAGGCCTTCTCCCTCGAGCACGCTTTAACTATACCAGAGGGCACCACCATTGTCAACGCGGCCCGGCTTCCCTGTACCGGCCCGGCCCTCTAAGCCTGAAAGCTCGATCCACCATCCGGCTGAGCCACGGTGCCCTCCTGAGCCTGAGCCGCCGCCTTTAGATCCTTGGGGGAATCGATAGATATCGCGCAGCGGGTCGCAAGCGCAGTCAGGGCGCCCAGCACGGCTACCTGAGGAGCCAGCATCGCCCCTACTATGCCTGCCGTGACCGGCACCTCGACCAGCGTCTTGTCCCGCTGGCTCACCCTGATCTTCATCTCATTCCCCGTGCGGACAAGCTCCTTTAATTTTGCGACTATCTCATTGCCCTTGGCCACAAGCTTACGCCGCCCTTCACTCAGGTCTCTCTCGACGAGCACCAGTGCCTGGACGATATCTCCGTTCGCCCGTCTAAGGTAATCCACGGCCTCTTCATAGGAGAGATTGGCGCGGTCCCTCAGGCAATCCACCTTGTCCAGAGTTATCTCAGCCTCAGCCATCCTTCACGTCACCCCCGTCAAATTCTTCTGTAATCCGATCGAGAAAACCCCGGGATTTAAGAGGGGAATCCAACCGGAAATCTTCATGCGCGTGCAGGACCTCCCTGATCTCGTTTTTTGAAGAGGGAGGGATCCTCAGGTAGCCCAGTCTCTCCAGGTCTCCTGAAAGAAGCCACCGCAGGAACTCTACGCTCCTCCTCGATATCTCCACACCGGCGGTATCCAGTTGCTCCCTATTACCCCGGCACCCCTCGCACAGGACGCCGCCCAGGCTCGGGTAAAATACGAGCCTACGGGCTCCCATAGGGCCCCCGCAGCCCATGCACCTGTCCAGCATGGGTGCGTAACCCAGGTATCTCAAGAGCCTTGCCTCATAGGCGTAGAGGACCGTATCCGGATCGACTGCCCCGGGGCCGTCTTGTTGCGCCAGCATGCGAAGGCATTTCAAGAGCAACTGGAATATTTCGGGGGCTGGCTCGCCCTCCTCTGTCGTCCTGTCAAGCAGCTCGGCCATGTATGAGGCACGCGCCATAAGGCCGAGGTTGCCCCTTATGGCCTGAAACGACTCTCGGATTTCCACCTGACTTATGTTGTCAAGGCCTGTTCCCCTAAATAACAGGAACTCGGCATGGGTGAAAGGCTCTGTGCTACCTGAAAGCCTGCACCTCGGCCGTCTCGCCCCCCTTGCAACCGCCCTTACCTTTCCTGCCTCCCGCGTGTATATGGTCGCGATCCTATCCGCTTCTCCCAGAGCCCTTGTCCTGAGGACTATGCCCTCTGCCCTGTATAACGACATCTGGTAGACTCCTTCTCAAACATATGCTGCCCGCGTCTTCCGGGGGCTATTCGACATCATACCACAGCATAGAGGGCACTAGCGGCGCGAAAAAAGGCTAAAGACTATGGTCAGGAGGATGCTTACAATAATACAGGTGACCACGGGGAAATAGAAGGTGAAATTGCCCCGGCGGACGTAGATGTCACCCGGCAGCCGCCCTATCCAGGGCACCTTTCCCGCAATCAACATCAAGAGCCCTATGAGGACAAGGAGGCCGCCCATCAAGATGAGAAGCTTGCCGAATGACCCGAACTCTCCCACGAAACATCACCCCGCAAAGACCGGATCTATGCGCCTGAATACCGCTCTTTCTCGCTGTATATACAGCCGCAGTATGGTTGCCTGTATAATCCCATCCCCCGTGACATCCTCACGCTCTCACGATATCCAGACCTGAAGTCCTTGTAAAGGAAGGGAATCCCCTCCTCTTGCGAGACGAGCTCGCCGGTTGCCCTTATCAGGTCATGCTTCTGATAGGGGCTGATCAAGAGGGTGGTCGAAAAGGCATCGGCCCCGAGCTCCTTTGCCACCTCGGCAGCCTTCTTGAGCCGCATGTAGTAGCAAAACCTGCACCTTTCCGCCTCACGAAATACCACGTTCCTGATGAAGTCCTCGAGCTCGTATCCGTCATGATAGACCACGCTGAAGCCGGTACGCGCGGCATAGTCCTTCATGGTGTCCCGGCGCCTCTCGAATTCCTTGTACGGGTGAATATTTGGATTGTAGAAGTACCCCGTAACCTCCATGCCGTCTTCCTCGAGTGATTTACGGCAGAAAGTAGTACAGGGTGCGCAACATGTGTGCAGCAGTACCTTCAAAGTCTAATCGTCCTCCATCCCCTGCCCCCCTGCCGGCCCCCGGGACCCGGGATCCCCCTGGGCCCTATCGACGTACTCCAGGCCGAAATGCTCGTAAGCAAGAGGAGTGGCCAGCCGCCCCCTCGGGGTCCTGTCGAGAAAGCCGACCTGCAGCAGGTACGGCTCATAGAGGTCCTCGATGGTATCCCGTTCCTCGCTAATTGACGCCGCGATGGTGTCTATCCCGACAGGACCCCCGTTAAACTTCTGTATTATTGTAAGAAGCAGCCGGCGATCTATGTCGTCAAGCCCTATGTCGTCCACCCCGAAAAGCCGGAGCGCTTTCTTGGCAACGGCCAGGGTAATGACGCCGTCTGCCTTCACCTGAGCGTAATCCCGCACGCGTTTCAAGAGCCTTATGGCGACCCGCGGGGTCCCGCGAGATCTCGCGGCGATCTCCCCGGCGGCATCTCCGGAGATCCGGATGCCCAACCTCGCGGCCGCCCTGGTGAGTATCTCCCGCAACTCGTCCGGGCTGTAAAAGTCGAGCCTGTGGATCATTCCAAAGCGGTCCCTGAGGGGCGAGGTCAAGAGCCCTGCCCTTGTCGTGGCCCCGACGAGCGTAAACCTCGGGAGTTCGAGCCTGATGGACCTGGCACTGGGACCCTTCCCTATCACGATATCCAGGGCGAAGTCCTCCATGGCAGGGTAGAGTATCTCCTCCACGGTCCTGTTCAGCCGGTGGATTTCATCTATGAACAGCACGTCTCCCGGGGCCAGGTTGGTCAGGATCGCGGCCATATCCCCGGGCCGCTCGATGGCAGGTCCGGATGTAACCCTTATACCCACGCCGAGCTCGTTGGCTATTATGTGGGCCATGGTCGTCTTGCCGAGCCCCGGGGGACCGTAGAGAAGCACATGGTCAAGGGGTTCATTTCTCTCCCTTGCGGCCGAGATGAATATCTCGAGGTTTTCCTTGAGAGCCTTCTGCCCGATGTACTCGCTCAATCGTCGCGGCCTTAAGCCCGGCTCGACCGGGATATCTTCATCCCTTGTCGTAGGGGCGATTATCCTTTCATATGACATTTCATACGACATTTCGGGTCTCATGCCTCCTCAGGGGCTATACACGGCCCTCGCGGAGCCTACGCCCTGCCGAGCACGCGAAGGGCTGACTTCACCAGGTCCTGGGCGGAAAGCTCGCCGGAAGCGCCTGCCGCGACAAGCTCGATAGCCCTCCCCGCCTCGGCATATGTATATCCCAGGGCCACCAGAGCTTGAATCGCGTCCTTTTCCGCTCCCGCACCGGATGGCAACCCCGCCCCTGCAGGCTGCACCTCCTCCTTGGTACCCCGGGACAACTTCTCCTTGAGCTCCAGGATGATCCTCTTTGCCGTCTTGGGACCGACCCCGGATATCCTGGTGAGGCTCGCGGCATCCTCTCTCCCCACGGCAACCTTAAAGGCTTCTACGCTCATGGCGGAGAGGATATTCATGGCGACCTTCGGCCCCACCCCGTTTATCGAGATGAGATCCAAAAATAAGCGCTGCTCCTCCCTCGTCCCGAAGCCATAGAGGACTATCCGGTCTTCCCGGACCTGGAGAAAGGTATATAGCCTGACCTCTTCCCCGGTCCCCGGCAAGAGGTCGACAGTGGAAAGCGGCACCTCCAGAGCAAAACCCAGGCCCCCCACGTCGAGGACGACACGCCCGGGCCCGGTCTCCGCCACCCTGCCACGAATGTAAGACATCATCGCACGATCTCCCCACGCCCGGCCGGCACCATGCGGTGTCCGGGAGTAACCACCTCAGGCCCCTGGACAAGGTACCTGAGCGGGCCCTCAGAATTGATGTGGCATATGGCGCACGCGAGGGCATCCGCCGTGTCATCAGGCGAGGGTATCTCATCGAGGTGCAGGAGCATCTTGACCATGCCCTGCACTTGCCCTTTGGTCGCCCTCCCGTACCCGGCGATGGCCTGCTTTACCTCTAGCGGGGTATATTCAACAAGCTTGACGCCTTGGGTTATGGCAGCCAGGATTACGACCCCACGCGACTCTCCTACTTTGAGCGCCGTCCTTGCATTCTTGTTGAAAAACAATTCCTCAATGGCAACGGCGTCCGGCTTATAACGTATGATGAGGTCAGAGACCGACCGGAATATCTCCATGAGCCGCCTGGAGTGCGTAATCCCGGGTTTGGTGCGTATACAGCCGTAGGCCACGGCCGAAAGCCCATGTCCCTTACCTTCAACAATCCCATAACCTGTCAATGCAATTCCGGGGTCAATTCCCAATACTATCACTGTATCACCTGAGTTTTATTGTATCATTTGGGACTCCAAAAGCAAAGCTACAACGGGAAGGAATGGTGGAACCCTTTGAACTCGTCGAGTCCTGATATACTCACGCTCATCCTCGTGTCGCTGGTACCCGGCCTCCTCTGGGTTGCATTCTTTTACCGCCAGGATAAATATGAACCCGAGCCCAAGTACCTGGTAATACGATCTTTCACCTATGGTGCCATAGCTGTGCTCCCGGCCATAATAGTAGAATTGCCGTTCCGGGAAGTGACGCAGGCAGGCCCTCAAAACCTCCTCCGCCTGGCCCTCGTCACCATCCTGGTAGTGGGCGTCGCAGAGGAATCATTCAAACTGCTGGCCGTGAGGCTCGCAGCCTATGAGAACCACGCCTTCAATGAGGTCATGGACGGTATAGTCTACTCTGTGTCGTCCGGGCTCGGCTTTGCCGCCCTGGAAAACCTCCTCTACGCGTCTGCCTTCGGCGCGACAGTAGGCCTCGTCAGGGCATTCGTGACCTGCCTTGCACATGCCTCCTTTTCCGGGATATCCGGCTATTACCTCGGCAAGGCAAAACTCTGCCCCGAGGCGGCCGTGACTCTGGTCGCGCGCGGGCTCGGCATCGCGATTGTCCTGCACGGCCTCTATGATTTCCTCATAATAGGGCGAATCGTTCCTGCGTGGTCGGCCATATTCCTAGTGGCGGCCGTATACAGGTACCTGGCTTCTAAGGTGGTCAAGGCCCAGGAGTCGTCGCCTTTCAGGGAGTGATTCCCACCGGCGCTCAAGTGACGGCCCTATACGGCGTCCACAGGTGCGGGACACGGATCTCAGGGCCTATCATGCGCGGCCCGTCAGGTTCGGCCTCTCACTTCAAAATCGCCCTCCTCTGTGCTAGAATGTGGGTGCAAGGGGGGATACACCATGTCAGGACACTCCAAATGGGCTAACATAAAGCACAAGAAGGCCAAGGCGGATGCTGAGAAAGGCAAGGTCTTCACGAAAGTTGCCCGCGAGATCATCGTTGCCGCAAGACAAGGCGGCGGCGATCCCGACGCCAATTTCAAGCTCCGGATGGCAATTGAAAAGGCCCGCTCTGTCAACATGCCAAATGACAGCATCATGCGTGCAATCAAGCGAGGAGTCGGGGCAGCAGAGGGCGACCAGAATTATGAGCAGATAAGCTATGAGGGGTATGGGCCCGGGGGTGTTGCCATCCTGCTCGATGTGCTGACCGACAATAGGAATAGGGCGGCGTCGGATATAAGGCATATCTTTGCGCGGCATGGCGGTAACCTTGGAGAGGCGGGTTGCGTGGCATGGATGTTTGACCGGCGGGGCGTGATTTCCATAGATCTCAAGGCAGCCAAGAAGAGTGAGGATGACCTAATGGTGCTGGCTGCCGATGCCGGTGCCATTGATTTGAAGATGAATGGTGACACGGCCGAGATCGTTACCACTCCGGAGGACTTCGAAAAGGTCCGGGAACGCATGGAGGCCGAGGGTTTGAAACCCGTGGAGGCCGAGATCACAATGGTGCCCAAGACCACGGTGACCGTTACGGGCAAGGAGGCACGTCAACTCCTCGAGCTGATAGAATCCCTCGAGGATCATGACGACGTAAGCCAGGTCTATGCCAATTTCGACATCCCTGATGAGGAGATGGAACGGATAGCCGAGGCCCGGTAGGCATCACATGATGGCAATCCTGGCACAACTTTCATAATGATGGTATATTTCGACGCGGCCGGGGTAATCTATTCTTGACTATAGTTATCTCAGTTACCTTTCCAGGGAGGATTGCCCCGTGTCGCAGAGATTCAAGATGGTCTGTGCGTTCATCTTTATCGCAGTATTGTCCGCCGGCCTCTCGTACTCATTTCTAAATTATCAACAGCATAGAGAGGCGGCCCAGGGCGCTCGGGACCGCCTCGCGCGATACCTCGGGCTCGAGAGTAAAGGCACAGGTAACAGCGGATTCCAGCCCGGCCTTGAAGACGGCAACAGTGCCTCAACGGTGACCCTGGGCAGGGATACCATCCTCGTGATGAGGACACTATACGAGTGCGGGCACGAAGAGACCGAGACCCGCCAGGTAGATGCCGAAATGGTCGGGCTCAGCCGTGAGGAGCTTCAAAAAGAATGCGATGGCTGGACTATCACCGAATTCTCCCCGGGACGCGTGACGATGGTCAGGGAGAAGGCGGGAATGGCCCCTAAGTGCGCCAGCACAATGCACGTTGGCATCAAGGACAACCATGTTGCAATCTTCTACGGTACCCCCGAGGCCAGGTGCAGGCTCAAGTCCGTTACGCAGATACCAGTCTCAGGCATTCCCCGGGCAGAGAGAATGGACCTCGAAAAGGGTATACCTGTGGCAAACAAGGAACAACTCCTCAAGCTCCTCGAGGGCTTGGCCGAATCCAGGGCCAGGTAAGAGTATAGAGACGCGACATTTTTCATGCCACCCCTTGACAATGAGGGATGGAGGGCATAATATTGTTTATGGGTTGTTAGCACTCACCCGTGGCGAGTGCTAACAATATACGATACCAGGAGTTCTATGCAAAGGAGGTAAAAATGTAATGATAAAGCCCCTTGAAGACAGGGTGGTTGTCAAGGCAAACACTGAGGAAGAACGCAGCAAGGGCGGGATTGTGCTCCCGGATACTGCCAAGGAAAGGCCTCAGGAAGGTGAAGTCATGGCCGTCGGGCCGGGCAAGCTATTGGAAAACGGCCAGCGCGCGCCCATGGATGTGAAGGTCGGCGACAAGGTCATCTTTGCCAAATATGGCGGCACCGAGGTCAAGATCGACGGTGAGGAGTACATCATCTTAAGGCAAAGCGACATCCTTGCCATAAAGTAATCCCCAAGATACTATAAATCAACGCCATATTCAAGGAGGTATTACATAATGGGTGCTAAGCAGTTGGCTTTTGATGAAGAAGCCAGGCGCGCTCTCGAAAGAGGCGTAAATACCGTGGCCTCAGCGGTCAAGGTCACTCTTGGGCCAAAGGGACGTAATGTCGTCCTCGAGAGAAAGTTCGGATCCCCGGTTATCACCAAGGACGGCGTTACCGTAGCAAAAGAGATCGAGCTTGAGGACCCCTATGAGAATATGGGTGCCCAGCTTTGCCGCGAGGTTGCTTCCAAGACCAATGACGTGGCCGGCGACGGCACCACCACGGCAACGGTCCTTGCCCAGGCCATCGTGATTGAGGGTCTCAAAAACGTGGCGGCAGGGGCAAACCCAATGTTCATAAAGAAGGGCATTGACAAGGCTGTCGAGGTAGCCGTAGAGGAGCTAAAGAAGCTCGCTATCCCTGTCGAAGGCAAAGAAGACATAGCGCATGTCGCGTCCATCGCCGGCAATGATCCTTCCATCGGCGAGAAAATAGCCGAGGCCATGGAAATGGTCGGCAAGGACGGCGTCATAACCGTCGAGGAGTCAAAAGGGATAGAGATCACAGTCGAAAAAGTAGAAGGCATGGAGTTTGACAAGGGTTACATTTCACCCTACTTTGTCACCAACTCCGAGGCAATGGAGGCTGTGCTGGAAGACCCGTACATCCTGATCCACGAGAAGAAGATCACCGCAGTAGCTGACCTCCTGCCGCTCCTCGAAAAGGTCGCCCGCGCAGGGAAGCCGCTACTTATCATTGCTGAGGACGTGGAGGGTGAGGCTCTGGCTACCCTCGTCGTGAACAAGCTCCGTGGCGTGCTCTCATGCGCAGCTGTGAAGGCTCCCGGGTTTGGCGACCGGCGAAAGGCCATGCTTGAGGATATAGCTATCCTGACGGGTGGCACCTTCATCTCCGAAGACCTCGGAGTCAAGCTCGAGAATGTCGACCTCGGAATGCTCGGCCAGGCCAAGACCGTCAAGATCACGCGTGAAAAGACCACCATCGTCGAGGGCAAGGGTTCGACTGACAAGATCAAGGGCCGGATCGCCCAGATCAAGAAGCAAATCGAGGAGACTGACTCGGACTATGACCGGGAGAAACTGCAGGAGCGCCTTGCCAAGCTGGCTGGCGGCGTAGCCATCATAAAGGTAGGTGCCTCAACCGAGACGGAGCTCAAGGAGAAGAAGCACCGCATCGAGGACGCTCTTGCTGCAACCCGTGCTGCGGTCGAAGAGGGCATAGTGGCCGGAGGCGGGACGACCCTGGTAAACATCGCCCCTGCACTTGACAAGATCGAGGCAACTGGCGATGAGAAGGTCGGCGTCGCCATTGTAAGGAAGGCCCTGGAAGAGCCTCTCAAGACCATAGCCAACAACGCCGGCCTTGAGGGCTCCGTAGTTGTGGAGCGCGTGAAGAACGAGACCAGGAAGGGATGGGGCCTCGATGCCGTCACCGAGCAGTATGTCGATCTCGTAAAGGCCGGCATCGTGGATCCTGTAAAGGTTACACGGTCCGCCCTCCAGAATGCCGCGAGCATCGCCTCGATGCTTCTCACAACCGAGGCAGTGATAGCCGACGTACCCAAGAAGGAACCTGCGACACCTCCGTACCCGCCCGGAGGCGGCATGGATTACTAATCGCCGTATACTGCAGGCTAAATGAGGGGGCTCTCCCGAAAGGAGCCCCCTCATTCTTCGTCCGTATCACCCTTGTGCCAGCCCTCGTGCCAGCGGTCTTCTCCTCTATGGCTTCCCCCCTGCTCTCTCCGTGGAGTCTATGATCCCCTCACCGCTGCCGGGGCGCCCACCGAAGTAGACCAGGGGCACCTCGCCCATTATTATGACCTCGGTGAGCGGGACCTGGTTTGTTACATCGATGTTGGCCGTAACCAGGGGAACGACCACCCGGATAGTGCTGGAGACGTCCACATAGATAAGGTGCCTTATCTGGTTTATGCCTGCCTGCTCAAACTTGCTTACGATATTGGTACGTACGTTCCCCACCAGGGCTATCTTTATGGGTATCCTGGGGCCTATGTTGGCCAGGATCTGGCTGCCGAGAGCCTGGCCCAGGGGGATCTTGATTGTATCCTCCGTCACCTTCTTGAGGTTTTCCTGGACTGCTATGGCTACGTCGGATGTAAGCCTGCTTATCTCGCCGGTGTTAGGCTGCACCAGCACGACCCTGCCGCGGCTATCAGGCCTCAGGGCGTACAGGTCCTCCCACTTGATGGTCCCGGCAATCTTCTTATTCACGGCATCATTGATGGCCTCGGTAGCGAGGACGCGGGCCCGGACTTCGGCAATCTGGTGGAGTGTGGGCTTGAGGCGCCGGTCCACGACGATGAAGACGAGAAGGCCAACGAGTGTAAACAAGGCCAACAACGCGACCAGCTTGAGCCCCCTGGCCGCGAGCCGTTTAGCCCTGGACATGGTCCTCATGGGCACGGGCGGGAGTTGTCCGGTCCCGCCGTGATTGGCAGGCCTGCCCGCCGCCCCGGGCCGCAGACGCTGGCTCCCCGGACGGCGCCGTGGCCGGGCCGGTCCAAATCCCCAAAATCCGCATCGCATGAGCCAGCGGGTCATATACCAACGAAGCTCGCCCGCCAACGCCTACACCCCTGCCAGATCTGCCCCTTCGGGATTCACCCTGCCGGGTTCATCCGCACCGGGCTCGCCGCCGGGGCCAGAATAGTCTACCTCTTATACTATGCCAGGGCGTAGCGGGATGTGCTAGCCGCCTCAACACCATGTGCCGCCTGCGGCCTCGACAGGTTATCCATGCTTGATGAGCCCGCCACGAGGTGTCGGGCGCGTCAGCGTGACACGGCCACCCTCGCGAACCTCCGTTTACCGACCCGCAATAGCAGCCCGTCTGTGACCTCCACCTCTTCAAGCGGGTCATCCAGCTTGCGGGCCCCGACCGTCACTGCACCCTGGGCGATCATGCGCCTGCCCTCGCTGTTGCTGGACACAAGCCCGGCCATGGCCAGGAGCCGGGCGGCTCCGATCCTGCCTGAAACGAGTTCTCGCTCGGGGATCTTTACCTCAGGGATATCATCGGGTATGTCTCCTTGCCTGAAGACTAGGTCGAATTGTTTCTCTGCCATCAAAGCGGAGGCATGTCCATGGTAGAGAGCTGTTATCTCCCTCGCAAGGCGCCTCTTGGCGTCCCTTGGGTGAATCTGTCCGGATGCAAGCCCTGCGATGATCTCCTCGACCTCTCTCTCCGGGAGGCCGGATGCCAGCTCATAGTAGTCCTTCATGACCTCATCGGGTATCGACATGACTTTGCCGTAGATCTGATCGGGCGACTCGGCCACCCCTATATAGTTGCCCAGGCTCTTGCTCATCTTGTGCTTCCCGTCGATCCCAACCAGGATCGGCATGAGCATAGCGACCTGGGGCTCCTGGCCATACTCCTTCTGCAGGTGCCGGCCCATAAGGATATTGAACTTTTGCTCGGTTGCGCCCAGCTCCACGTCTGCACGCAGGGCTACGGAATCATATCCCTGCATAAAGGGATAAAAGAATTCGTGGATGAATATCGGCCTGTTATCCTGGAATCTCTCCCTGAACTCTTCGCGCTCCAGCATCCGCGCCACAGTATATGTCGAGGCCATGCGGATTATCTCCTCAAACCTGAGTGGCGCGAGCCATTCGCTGTTGAAGACGATCCGGGTCTTCTCCGGGTCGAGTATCTTGAACGCCTGCTCCTGGTAGGTCCTGGCATTCTCCTCTACCTGCCGGGGGGAGAGCTGGCGGCGGGTTTCGGACCTGCCGGTGGGATCCCCGATACGACCGGTAAAATCGCCTACCACCAACACTACATGATGTCCGAGATCCTGGAACTGTTTCATCTTCCGCAATACTACCGCGTGCCCCAGGTGAATGTCCGGAGCGGATGGGTCGAGCCCCAGCTTGACAAGGAGGGGCTTACCTTCTCGCCGTGAACGCTCCAGCTTGCCTTTGAGCTCATCTTCATTTATTATTTCGGCCGCCCCGCGTTTCAGTATCTCCAGTTGTTCTTCAGGCCTCATGAGAATCCACGTAGTCTCCTTCCGCTTAGATCCTGCGAAAAGTATATCATGGCGGCTCTCTCAGGGTCAACCAAGCCGGGCCGCCTGTGATATAATGTATTAGACGCCGGTCTATGCAATTTCCGCAAAGATGCGCGAGAAGCGCGGGCAAGATGGAGCAACGATAGGGGGGTCGGGTGGCTTTAAGCGCCACCATCCGCCATATGAAGGGGTATAAGAGCAGCCTGGTCGCCGGGATATCGATTATAATCTTTCTCATGACGTCGTTCATGGTTGGCGGCGCCATAGGCATTATAGCCGGTGCTTTCAGGAGCATGCCCCGGCTCCGGGACTTGGAATACCGGCCGAGCGAGTCGACAAAGGTATATGACCGCCACAACAAGCTCATCGCCCAGCTCTTCATTGAAAACCGGACCTGGGTGCCGCTGTCCGATATCCCCAAAGACCTGCAGCATGCGGTCATCGCCACCGAGGACGTTCGTTTCTACGAGCACCATGGCTTCGATATAGTGGCCATAGCCCGGGCACTCCTTGCGGACCTGCGACATGCAGGCCTGGTGCAAGGCGGGAGCACCATCACGCAGCAGCTGGCCAAGAATGCCTTTCTTACCCACGAAAAGACCTTTACCCGAAAGCTCCAGGAGGTCCTCTATGCGATCCAGCTCGAAAGGCGCTACACCAAGGACCAGATACTTGAGCTTTATCTCAACGAGATATACTTCGGCCACGGGGCCTATGGGGTCGAGGCCGCAAGTCAGCTCTACTTCGGCAAGCACGTGAAAGATCTCAGCCTTGCAGAATGTGCGCTTCTCGCCGGGATCACCAGAGGGCCCGGTTACTATTCTCCATATGAGGACATAAAGGCCGCCGAGAGACGGCGAGCTACCGTGCTGGCCCTGATGAGGGAACAAGGATACATAACCGCTGAGGAAGAAGCACGGGCCCGGAACACTCCCATCAGGGTTGTCGGGCTCAAGGCAAGGCGAAACCGCGCTCCTTATTTCGTGGATTATGTGCTCCAACAGTTACTTGCCCGGTACGGACAGGATGCCGTGTATAAAGGTGGCCTGAAGGTCTACACGACCCTGGATCTCGACATGCAGGACGCAGCCGAGAAGGCCCTTCGCAACAACCTCCCTGCCGGCAAGAAAGACGCCAAAGGCTTGACACAACCCCAGGGGGCGCTCGTGGCGCTTGATCCCACGACGGGCTATATCCTGGCGATGGTGGGAGGCCGAGGCGAGGACCAGTTCAACAGGGCGGTTCAATCCTACCGCCAGCCCGGTTCGGCCTTTAAGCCCTTCGTATATGCCGCAGCAATAGACCGCGGCTATACGCCTGCCACGGTGATGGTGGATTCACCCGTAGAATATGCGATAGCAGGGTCAAAAGAACCATGGACTCCCCGCAACTACGACAACAAGTTTAGAGGACCCATGCCGCTCAGGGATGCCCTGGAGCAGTCCATCAACGTGGTCGCGGTCAAGTTATTGGATGAGATAGGCGTGGATACCGCAATTGAATATGCAAAGAGGATGGGAATCACCACCCTGGTCGAGTCCGGCCGCAGCAATGACCGCAACCTTTCTCTCGTCCTCGGCGGGCTGACCCGTGGGGTGACCCCGCTCGAGATGGCACGGGCCTATGGCGTCCTGGCGACCGGAGGAATTCAGGTAGATCCCCTCGCCGTAGTCAGGGTGGAAGACTCTCACGGGAACGTCCTCGAAGAACACCGCCCGCAAAGGCGCATCGTGCTGGATGAAAAGACGGCATACGTGGTGACGGATATGCTCAAAGGCGTCATCGAGCGAGGCACCGGAAAGGCGGCGAATATCGGGCGCCCTGCTGCCGGCAAGACCGGCACCGCGAGCGACAACACCAACGCCTGGTTTGTCGGCTATACGCCGGACCTGGTGGCGGCTGTGTGGATAGGCAATGATATCCAAACGCAGCCACTGATATATAAGGGAGTCCGGATTGGGAGCGCGAGAGCGGCGCAGATATGGGGCGCCTTCATGAAGGAAGCCCTCAAGAATACGCCGCCCAGCGATTTCCCTGTACCGTCAGGGGTGCTCTTTGGAATTCCCGTATGTGTTGACTCGGGAATGCTCGCCACTCCCCAGTGTCCCAGGGTGAGAAGCGAAATCTTTATCGAGGGCACGGAGCCGAAAGAATACTGTAACATCCATGGTTCCATAAAGGAACCTCTGCAACCCTCGCCTTCCCCGGGTTCATCTGTGCCGGCATCCCCTCCGGTGCCATCGCCAGAACCGTCACCATCACCGCCAGTGCTGCCGGAGGGTGGCGGTGACAACCAGGTGGCGACACCAGCAAGGTGATGCCGGAGGTTACCATAGAGTGCCGGGCGCTATCCCGGGCGTTATCGCAGAGTGATGACGGTCACGCCATCCCCGCCCTCCCCTTGCTCGCCCGGGCGAAGTTCCTTGATCCTTGGGTCGGACTTGAGGCTTTCTCTTACAGCGTGGCGGAGGGCCCCCGTGCCTTTGCCATGGATCACCCTTGCGCGCGGCAGTCCCCCCAGGACCGCATCATCAAGATATTTATCCAGCTTCATAAGGGCTTCCTCGACGAGAAGCCCCCTTAAATCAAGCTCGGGCTGGATATCCCGGGCCTTCCTGGCCTGGAGGGTGCCCAGTGAAGGATGGGAGGGGCCTGTCGTGGCAAATGCCGGCACGGCCTCCATCCCGTCCATGCCCGGTTGGCCCGGCTCTTGCCGGGCTGAAGATGCCGGGCCGTGAATGGCCTTCAACTCTGATACGGGCATCAAAGTCCTGATTGCCCCGACCCGTACTTCGACTCTGCCGCTCCCGTCGGGCGGCCCGGACACAACGCCCTGCTTCCCGAGTCTCGGGACGAATACATGCATCCCGGGATTCAGCCTCCCGGGATCTACCGGGGAGAGGCGTGAGGCGTCATAATCCCCTGGTTGCTCATCAGCCATCGCGGGCTCCGCCCGAGCAAGCTCCCTGGCCGCCTCCCTCGCGCGACGCAGCGCGTCATCCGCGGCCCTCGCCGTCATATCCTCGATCATCTGGCGTTTGATGTCCTTGAGATCCCCTATTATCCTCTCGGCCTCGTGCCTGGCCTCCCTCAGGATCCGGCTCGCGTCTTCTCTGGACCGGGAAATCAGCGCCCGACGCTCATCCCGTGCACGGCCGAGCTCCTCGCGAGCCGCCTCCATTGCCTTTTGGGCTTCGCTCCAAAAGGACTCCGCCTCTTTTCTCAGGATGTCTGCCTTCCTCCGGTCCTCGAGAAGCTCTGAGATGATGGAGTCTTCCTCGCGCCCTTCCCTGCCAAGCAGTTCCTCGGCTCTCCGGGTCACGCTCGAGGGCAGGCCCAGTCGCCTCGAGATCACAATGGCACTGCTGCGGCCCGGCACTCCGACCAGGAGCCGATAGGTTGGTCTAAGCGTCTCCTCGTCGAATTCCGTGGAGGCATTGATGACCCCCGGGGTCTTGTATGCGAAGATCTTCAAATCGCTCAAATGTGTTGTAACCACCGTGAGGCATCTGCGGGAATGGAGGTGCTCCAGTATGGCGCGGCCAAGACATGATCCCTCGGCCGGATCCGTGCCGGCGCCTAGCTCATCCAGTAGCACAAGCGTCCTCTCATCGGCCTTTTCGAGGATCTCCTTTATATGGACAATATGGCTGGAGAAGGTGCTCAGGTTTTGCTCAATGCTCTGCTCGTCCCCTATATCCGCGAAGATCGTGCGGAACACGCATATTTCGGTGCCGGGGCCTGCCGGGACGTGCAGCCCGGACTGTGCCATGAGGTGGATGAGCCCTATCGTCTTCAGGGTGACAGTCTTGCCGCCCGTATTTGGGCCCGTTATGACCATGGTCCACAGGTCCCTGCCAAGGTATGGACTTATGGGCACGACATCTCCTCGCAGCAGCGGGTGCCTGGCCCGGACGAGGCTGAAATAGCCGCTGTCATTCACAGCCGGGGCCACCGCATTCATTTTTGATGAGAGCCTTGCCTTGGCGAAGGCGAAGTCGAGTCGCCCGAGTGCGTCCAGTGTCCGGCCGATGTCATCGGCTTCCTGCCCCACCAGCACAGTGAGGGCGCATAGAATGCGGTCTATCTCTTCTTCCTCCATGGCCAACAATTCCCTTATACGGTTGTTGAGCGCCACGATCTCCATCGGCTCGACAAATAGGGTGGCACCGCTCTTCGACTGGTCATGAACGATCCCCGGCACCTGGGCCTTGAACTCCTGCTTTACAGGGACGACAAACCTCCCTTGACGGACTGTTACGATGGGTTCCTGCAGGTACTTCTGGAATTCAGGCGCCCGGAGCATCCCATCCAGCTTTTCCCGTACGCGTGCCTCCGCCTGGCGCATTTCACAACGGATATTGCGGAGCTGTTGGGAGGCCGTATCAAGTATGCTTGCATCCTGTGAGATGGCCCGGGATATCTCGGACTCCAGGGACGCAAAAGTCGAGATGTTCCGCCCGAGGTCCTTGACCATGCAGTATCCGGCATGAACCTCGCCAAGGTATGCCTTGAGCCGTCGCGCCGCCTGTATCGTGCTCAGGACGTCGAGCAACGTGGCGGCATCCAGCCGCGATCCCACCCTGGCCCTGGCGAGGGCCGGGCGAATGTCTCTGATACCACCCAGGGGCGGATCCCCATACTCCTCCAGGACACGCCTGGCCTCTGAGGTCTCCTGTTGTAAACGTAGCACCTCTTGCAGGTCGCTGCTCGGGGAAAGCCCGTATGCGAGCTCGCTGCCCAAGGCGGAAGCCGTCTCCCTGGCGAGCATATCCAGGATCTTGTCAAACTCAAGGGCTGCAAGGGTTCGAGAATCTAAGGTCACGCTGCCCCGCACCATCGTGGTCTCCTCTCCCGGTCCGCCCCGGATGCCCCACACAGGGAAGGCCGCACATGCGGCTGGCTTCAGCCGTCAGCCTCCTCGGAGGCATGGGGCATTCGACCACTGCCTACTCTACTGCAGGGTGTTTCTGCTGTCAAGCAAGTCCTTTGCAGCCCGGCGGACTACCTCATCCCTGGCATTGTCCCGCAGCCACTCGACGTAGCCGGGATCCCGGTCGAGGATCTCGCCGAGGGTGTTCCTGGCATATTTGCCGAAACCGATTACGATCTCCTCAGGGCGGGGCGGCGATGGGATCTCGTCTTCCGGCAGCGCGTCCCCCAATTCCTCGAGAGCCACCATGTCGACTCCCACCGCGTCCCGGAGCGCCCTCGCTTTGGCCCGTGTGGCGGCCATCCGCAGCAGGTGCGGCACGATGGCCCGGTTGACGCTGCCGGGGGATGCGTCCCCGACCTCCTTGAAGACCCCGTTCTCCACCTCCACCTCCGCCTCTACCACGGCGTACATCCCGTTCTCAGCGCTCGGGATCTGGACGACATGGGTGGATATCCGCCTCAGCCCAGCCCGCCGGGCAAGGTCCAGGAGCCCCCCGTAGACGATATAATCGCGACCCTGGAGGGTCTTGACATACCGCTCTCTGAATTCTCGTGACAGTTCCATGTATATCCCCCCGGTCTATTGCTGGTCAAACTGCGCCTTCTTGACCTCAGCTGCCTGTTTGATCGAAACATAGAGGTTTCCCTGGGTATCAAGTGATGCAAAAAGGACGTCCGCGGGGGAATCAACGCCGTGCTTGCGGAGTTCATCCTGCAGCCATTTTACTGTAAGTTTCAGACGATTTAGGTTTTCGTAATTTATCCGGCCGTCGATGATGAGCGGGAACGGCAACCCCTCATAGGATGTCTGAATCTTGAGATCCTCCGGAGTGACCGGGCGCTTTTGAGATTTCTTGAGCACGCTGAGTTGCCCCGATGTTTCGAGGACTGCATACTCCACATCAGCTATATTGTGCACATCCTTCTCTCTGAGCTGCGACAGGAGATCGTTTATGTTATAACGGAGTTTCCTCAGGTTCCACTCGAGGATGCGCCCATTTTCAATCACCACTGTGGGCCCGCCGACAATGACCCGCCTGGCCGTATCGCTCTTCAAGCTGAGATATGCCATGCCTACCTCGAGAATGACAAGCACCGCTATGGGCACCACCGCATCCGTTATGCGGATGTGCCTCTCTTCCAGGGGCAGCGCTGCCAGGTCGGCTATCATTATGGCGACCACAAGGTCAAAGGGGGACAGCTGTCCCACCTCCCGCTTGCCCATGAGCCGAATGACAAACAGCACAAACAGGTACATGAAGACTGCTTTGCCTACAACAGCCAGCACGGCGCGAATCACCTGCATAAAGTCGGGGAAGACGGCGTGCGCCCCGGCGGGGGCGTTGAGCCCTCTCAAGGGGCCTTCGCCGGAATCCCTCTGCTCACTCGTTTAGTATAGCTTTTTCTACGAAGCCTTTATTCGACATGGTGTCTTGCCAGGTAGTCGAGGAGCTTTTCGGCAGGCCATGAATTGACGACGTCGTCGCGCGTAAGCCAGCCCCTCCGGGCGACGCTCACGCCGAACCATATATGTGAGAGCTGGTCAGGGGAATGGGCATCGGTATTAATTGCTATCTTGCAGCCGGCTTCCTTTGCGCGCCGTGCCCAGACATCCGGGAGATCAAGGCGATCCGGGTAGGAGTTTATCTCAAGGATTGTCCCGGTAGAAGCCGCCTCGACGATGACAGCATCCATATCCACGTCATACGCTTCCCTACGCCCGAGCAGCCTCCCGGTGGGATGCGCCAGGATATCTACATTGGGATTCTTGAGGGCGGAGATAATGCGTGAGGTCATGGTTTCCCGGTCCTGCCTGAATCCGGAATGAATGGAGGCCACCACACAGTCGAGCTGGGACAATATCTCATCAGGGTAATCGAGTGTGCCGTCCTTTCGTATATCCACCTCTACACCCGCCAGCACCCTGATGCCGCCCGCCCGGCCATTTAGCTTTCGTATGTAATCGGCCTGTTTGAGGAGGTCCTCATCCTTGAGCCCGCGCGCTATACCCAGGGACTTAGAATGGTCGCAGATGGCAATATAGGAATACCCCCTCCGGCGGCCGGCTTCTACCATCTCCTCGATGGTGGCGACACCATCGCTCCAGTCTGTATGCATGTGGAGGTCCCCTTTTATGTCAATGGAGGCTATGAGGTCCGGCAGGCTAAAAGCCAGGGCTGATTCAATCTCTCCCCTGTCTTCGCGTATCTCCGGGGGAATATACTGCATCCCCAAGATCTCATATATTCCTTCTTCCCCGTTGACCGGGATCTTTTCATCCGGGCCCGCAAAGACTCCATACTCATTGAGCTTGAGTCCCAGGCCCCGGGCGATCTCCCGGAGTCTTACATTATGTTCTTTCGACCCCGTCGCGTGGTGCAGCGCCGTCCAGAACTCAGCGGGCCTGACCACCCATATATCTGCCTCGATGCCTTCCCGGATAACCAGCCTTGCCCGGCTCGCCCCGGAGCTTATAACCTCACGGACGTCCGGCAGCCTCGCTATGTCGGAGATGATCTCCTCGGGCGCACCACCCGTCACTACGATGTCTATATCTCCGGCGGTCTCCTTCATCCTCCGGACGCTGCCAGCCAGCCGTGCGTCCTCGACATGAGGTAGCCTCTTTATCGATTCCTCCAGGCGGACGGCGATGGGATAGATAACGCCGAGCGGTATACGACCGCTTCGGCTGCGCAGTATCTCTATGCCGCGCAGGATATTCTGCTCGGTCTTTACCCCCATCCCTGGAATGCCGCGGATCTTGCCGGCCCGCGCGGCAGCCTCGACAGCATCAACGCCGGAGATGCCCAGCGCCTGGTAGATAGCCCGCGCCGTCTTGGGGCCAACACCGGGTATATCGAGGAGTTCGAGGAGGCCTGCAGGAACCTCGGCTTTCAGGTTTTCGTAATACCTCAGGCTGCCGGTGGTGACAAGCTCCTCTATCTTCTTGGACAACGCCTCGCCGATGCCCTCGATATGCTCGAGCTTTCCCTGCCGCAATAGCTCGCCTATGGGTTCAGCAAGCCCTTCGAGCTTCTCACCGGCCCTCCTGTATGCGCGGGACTTAAAAGGGTTATCCCCCTTGAGGTCGAGGAGGTCAGCTATCTCATAGAAAATGGCCGCGATTTTGAGGTTATCAACCATTGGCACCGGCACTAGCGCGCCTTTCTACGACTGCCCGCCCCCCGGCGCGCTTCCTCCCTCTCCCGGCCCTCCGCCTGGGCCTGTAACTTAAGGTAACGATCAACCTTTCGCGACGCGTAGACGCCGCCCACCAGCAAACAGGCCATCAGCACTCCCACAACCGCTGTTTCTACATCCATAGCTGTGACTCACTCCCTAACTCCGCGTCCTTCGCCCAAGCGTTGCTCCACAAACGGGACACGGCCCCTGGGGCAGTACAAATCTATTATTTGGCCACACCTTGCAATCGATTCGAAACCCCTCTCTTGCTCGCTCGACGGGACACTCCCCGTAGATCAAGTGAAATCCCTGGTATGTCTGGCACCCGTCGCTTGTCCTCCCGCACCGGGAGCACACGAATTTCGGGACATTGGCATAGCCCTTCCGGACTATGCCGGTAAACCTGACTCTTCCGCCGCAAGCCACGCACTTGGCTCCGTCCAGGCTGGAAAAATCGATGCGCCTCAGGCGAATACCTTCCGGAGAAATCATGAGCCTCGGGACGTCTGCAGGGAGAGACCTCTCGATCCTCGCGTAAAAGGTAGGGGCTATGGATAAAAGTCCTGAGGCGACTGTGGAGCCGTCGATAGCGGCCCGGACCCCGGCAAAGGGCAAAGCGGAGAGCAATATCAATACGATTGAAACAAGGATAAGCCCCTTGAGCAGGCCAAAGGCCGCTCCGCCGATTGAATCCAAAAGAGATATGGGAGCAAGACGAGCCAGCCTGGACCAGAGGTGGCCTATGATTGACGCAGCCAGAAGGACCCCTATGACAATGGCAGAAAACCCCGCAACATTGGCGAGCGCCATATCCATCGCGACATAGCCGGCTATGGCCCGCCCCACGGCCTCAAAATGGCGAAAAGCCAGGACGAGCGCCACTATTATGCCAAATAGGCCTATCACCTGGCGTATCAGGCCAGCCCTCAGGCCTCCTATAGCATAAAACCCGAGGACCACCAGGATGACGATACTGAACCAGTCCAAAGGCACACCTCGCTATTTCGCATCCTCGATCAAGCGGACGAGCTCGTCGTACTGGGCTTTGAGCTTGTTGAGCTCATCCGTGATATTGAGGCATGTAAGTATAGCAGCCTGGCTACGAGCCAGCTTGCGGTTTGACTCGAGTGCCTGGCGAAGTCTTGCATCTACATCCGCCGCCAGGTTTCTGATATAGTCGGGATCAGCATCCCCCAATATGGTGTAGTCTTCGCCCAGTATCTTGACAACGACCCTGGACTTTCTCGTGGCACTGGCAGCGGTGCTTTCTCTGGCCGAAGGCTTGTTTTCACCAACCGAAGGCTCGGTCAAACCATCCACCTCCAGGTTTGGATCCCTGTTGGGGTATTCGACACGGCATCCGGAATACCTCTTACCTTCTTACCGTTGCCTTGCAGTCCCTTGTGACCCTCTCTGCCACTGCCTCCCAGACTCTATTTGCCTCCTCATCCGTCAATGTTTTCTCCCTGGCACGCAGGACCATCCTGAAGGCAAGGCTGTGATGGCCCTCAGGCACCTGGGGCCCGGTATATTCATCGAAAAGCGTGACATCCTCCAGGAGCTCCCCGGCAGCATCCCTTATTGCATCCTCTACGTGCCTGTAAGAGACATCCAGGGGCACGACCATGGCTATGTCCCTCGCGACAGCGGGAAACCTCGGTGGTTCAAGAGCTACCTTGCGCGGACTGGCAAGACTGGCTATAGTCCCAAGGTCGAGCTCAAAGACATAGACGCGGCTGGGGAAACCGCAGTTCTTCGAGACCTCCGGGCTCAGCTCTCCCAGGAATCCAAGCTCCCGGGGCGGGCCCTCTCCATGTCGACTCCATATAAGCGCCGCCCGGCCCGGGTGAAGCGACGGGTGGGTGAATCTCTCGAAATAGTAATCCTCGACGCCAACCTCATCGAGGTAGGCTTCGATTATTCCCTTTGCGTCAAAGAAATCTATCTTTCTCCTCTCCACTCCCCATGTGGCTTCCGGGAGATTGCCCATGAGGCCCCCGGCGAGGATCCTCCTCTCTTCAGGCTGCCGGCCGCCCTCCACAGGGATGTATACCCGCCCTATCTCAAAGCACCTCACATTCGGAACGTCCCGATCCGAGTTTCTCCTGAGCACCGCTACGATGCTGGGAATGAGCGTCGTCCTGAGCATGCTCTCATCCTCTGCCAGTGGGTTTGCGATCTTGACCGCACATTTGAGCGGGCTTTCGGCAGGAAGATTGATGAGGTCAAAGGCCCATGGGCCGACCAGGCTCGATGTGACGACTTCATCTAATCCCAGCCTCAGCATAATCTCTCGCGAGCTTGTCTCAATGGGCGCGAACGGTGCCTCGATCCTCTCGGGGAGTGGGCCCTCCAGGGTCGTGGCCGCCACTCTCTCGTAGCCATAGAGCCTCGCTATTTCCTCCACGAAGTCGGCTTCGATGGAAAGATCGCGCCTGAAGCCCGGGACCTCCACAGCTATAGTGCCATCCCGGCCCACCTTCGCGGGTATCTGGAGCCTCTCGAGAAGGGCCGCCATGTCACCCGGGGTGAGTTGTACCCCGAGGAGCCGGTTGACCCGCCCGGGATCGAGTACAAACATGCGGGGCGCCTCCGGCCGAGGGTAGACATCTACCCACCCTGAGGCCACCTCCCCGACGCCCAGCCTCGAAAACAGCTCACAAGCCATGCTTTGCCCCAGCACCGCAAGCTCCGGGTCTAAGCCCTTGTCAAACCTGAGCGAAGCCTCGGTCCTGAGCTTGAGTCGCTTGGATGTACGCCATATGCTCGACCCCGAGAAATTTGCTGATTCCAGGAGGACCGTGGAAGTATCCCAGGTCACCTCAGTATCCAATCCCCCCATTACCCCGGCTATGGCAACAGGAGTGTCTTCATCTGCGATCACCAGGATATCCCGGTCGAGGGCCCTTGTTTCTCCGTCCAGCGTCACTATTTGCTCCCCCGGCTTCGCCCGCCGGACGATGATCTTGTGCCCCCTGATCTTGTCGTAGTCAAAGGCATGTAGTGGCTGGCCACACTCCAGCATGACATAGTTTGTTATATCCACTACATTGCATATCGGCCTTATCCCGCATGCCTTGAGCCTTTTCTGCATCCAGAGGGGGGATGGTCCTACCTTGACATTTCTTATTACTCTCGCTATGTAGCGTGGGGCCAGCTCCGGGTCCTGGATCTCAACTGATACCAGCTCACGTGTAGCCGCTCCCTTCCCCTCTGCTGCCACCGGCACGAATTTGAGGGGCCTCCCCAGCGCGGCTGCTATTTCCCGTGCAATCCCTATTACTGACAGGCAATCAGGCCTGTTTGGAGTTATCTCGAGGTCAAGCACGGCTTCTCCACCGTCGTCGCTCTCGACCGACTCAACCTTGGTGCCTGTCATAGTCAGGATGTTTGCGATCTCCCCGGGGCTCTCGTCAAACTCGACGTACTCCTTTAGCCAGCTATATGGCACCCGCATTCTCGGCTATCCTCCCTGATCTTAGCTCTCCCGGACCGGCGCCGAAAGGCGCGGCACATAGACATAAAAACGCCGGATATATACAGCCGGATTCATGTCACCGTTAGATGCTCTTTAGAAAACGCATGTCATTTTCTAAGAGCAGCCGGATATCGCTTACCCCGTATTTGAGCATGACCAGCCTGTCTACGCCCATTCCGAACGCAAACCCACTCAACTCACGGGGATCATAGCCGACATTCTCGAGGACCCTTGGATGGACCATCCCCGCCCCCATGACCTCCAGCCAGCCGGTCATCTTACACAGGCGGCAGCCATGACCACCACACATCACACAGGTGACATCGACCTCGGCACTAGGCTCGGTGAACGGGAAGTAATGGGGCCTGAATCGCACCTTGGTATCAGGTCCGAAGAATTCCTTGGCCCACAGCGCAAGCGTGCCTCTCAAGTCGGAAAACCTCACGCCCCGGTCCACGGCGAGGCCCTCGAGCTGGTGGAATACAGGCGAATGGGAGGCATCCGTGGCATCTGACCTGTAGGCCCTTCCAGGCACTATTACGCGAATCGGAGGCCTGCGTCCCTCCATTGTCCGGATCTGGACGGGCGACGTATGGGTCCTCAGCAGCACCTCGTCAGTCACGTAGAAGGTATCCTGGATGTCCCTGGCAGGATGGTTGTGCGGGATATTCAGGGCTTCGAAATTATAGTAGTCCAGCTCCACTTCCGGGCCGTCGACAGCCTCGAAACCCATCCTGAGGAATATTTCCTTCAATTCATCAAAGACGCGGCTTATGGGGTGTTTCCTGCCAAGCGGCGGCCGCCTCCCGGGCATGGTCACGTCGATCGTTTCGCGGGATAGTGCCTGCCTGGTCTCCTCCCTTTCTATCTCGGCCCGTCGCCTCGATATCATCTCCTCGCACCGGGCCTTCAACTCGTTGAGCAGGCGGCCGGATTCCCGCCTTTCGTCCGGTTCGAGCCGCGAAAGCTCATCAAAGAGCCGGGCCACCATGCCCTTCCTGCCAAGGTATTTGCGCCTCAATTCGTCGAGCTGCACGGTAGTGCCAGCAGCTTTAACCTCTCGAGCCATGGCATCTTGTATCGCTGCCACCTGTTGCCGCATCCTAGAGCGCTCCTCCTATGTACTGCCTTATAGTACCGGCGCCGTTCTATCGCACCGGCCGCGGCCGGCCGCGGCCCCGAGCAAGAGATGAACTGGATTGCAGGCCGGCTGCAATATACTAAAGAGACCACAACCCGACGTCAGAAGACGAAGGTTGTGGCCCCCGGTCCACCTATCCGGTTGACACCCGACGATCCCGGCAACGCTTTACTGAGTCCTGAGACGCCTGTACATGAGATATGCCGTTATGGACCCGGTCACCTCAAAAATCCGCCAGAAAAAATCTGCCGTAAGCATAGGGACCAACACCCTTTCGACAATGATCAGGCCGCCCCGTCATGAGGAATTATAGCACAGCTGCATACCCCTTACAAGGCGCTGTTTTGCCGCTTCATACAGGATGATTGAAGCGGCCACCGCGGCATTCAATGACTCGGCCCTCCCCGGCATCGGGATAGAGACCAGATCGTCGGCCACTTCTGCCGTTTGCTGGGATATTCCCCATGCCTCGTTCCCTATTGCTATCACAGCGGGACGAACGAAATCATACTCATGGCAATACAAGGGCGCGCGGGCACTGGTTGCCACCACAGTAAACCCCTGGTTTTTCGCCTCTCGCAAGACCTCCCCGGCTGGCTGGTCCGACTGGGCGACAGGCATATGAAATGAGGCCCCCATGGTCGCCCTCAAGACCTTAGGATTGTAAAGGTCGCACGTCCCGGCGGTCAAGATCGCGCCCGAGGCACCAAAGGCCCAGGCGCTCCTTAGTATAGTGCCCAGGTTACCCGGATCCCTCAGCTGGTCACAGACGAGGACCAGAGGCGCCTTTTCGAGAGGGATCTCCAGTATGGCCCCGACTCCGGCGGGCGGCATATTGCCCACAGCAATTACCCCTTGAGAGGTGGCCGTATCGCTGATTCGATTCATGAGCTCTGGCACTACGGGAACAATAGGCACGCCCAGGTCCGATGCTGCTTCGAGGAGGCTCATGACGCCGCCGTCCTGGCCCCGGTCGGAGGCGTACATAATAAACTCCAGGTCAATCCCTGCCTTGAGTGCTTCTTCCACAAGCCGGGTGCCTTCGATCACGAACTTGCGCAGTTCATATCTTCTTTCCCGGCTAACCATGAGCCCCTTGGCCAGACGGATCCTGGAGTTATGAAGGCTTCGAAGAGGTTCCCTGTCAGGAAAGAGACCCCTTGGCAACCTTAACCAGCTCCTGGAAGCCACGAGCATCATTTACGGCAAGATCAGCCAGCATCTTGCGGTTTACTTCAACTCCGGCCTTCTTGAGGCCGTCCATCAAACGGCTGTATGAGAGGCCATCGCCCCTCGCTGCGGCGTTTATCCGGGCTATCCACAGGGCGCGCATCTCGCGCTTTCTTGCGCGTCTGTCGCGGTAGGCGTAACTGAGAGCCTTGAGGAGAGCCTCGTTAGCCCTCCGAAATACCCTGTGCTTGGCGCCCGTAAACCCCCGCGTCATCTTTAATATCTTCTTGTGCCTGCGTCTTGTGACAAATCCACCCTTGGCCCTGGGCATGTAACTTTCCTCCCAACTCCGAGCGTGCACCCCTCCGAGAGGCCGGGGTTACTATAGATACGGGATCAGCTTCTTGATCCTGGCCGCATCGCCCTTTTCCATGATTGCGTCCTTCCTGAGGTTCCTCTTTTGCCTCTTGCTCTTGTGCAAGAGAAGATGGCTCTTATATGCCTTGAACCTCACGATCTTGCCGGTCCCGGTTACCTTGAATCTCTTTGCTGCTCCCCTGTGAGTCTTGAGTTTCGGCATCAAAAATCCTCCTTGAGATTCCCTCTCATCCTTGACCCTGTGCCTCTGGTTCCGCCTGGCCCATCGCGGGCCGGAGAGGCTTCTCGGACCTACCGGACTGCTTTGGTGACAGTATCATAATCATGGTCTTGCCCTCGACACTCGGGGCTTTCTCGACCACCGCAAGATCACCCAGCTCAGAAGCCAGATCTTCAAGCAAAGCCCTTCCTATGTCAGCGTGAACGATTTCGCGCCCTCTGAAGCGCACCGAAGCCTTTACCTTGTCGCCCTCTCTCAGAAACCTCTGGGCACTGCG
The DNA here is from genome assembly GCA_012842565.1 of Bacillota bacterium. Taxonomy (GTDB): domain Bacteria; phylum Bacillota; class SHA-98; order Ch115; family Ch115; genus DUSO01. Next base: position 7,199 of record DUSO01000129.1, on the reverse strand, counting down.
CACCTTTACGGCAAAGTCATGTCCTTCGATATTCGGGGTCATGCGGACCTCTTTTATATCCATGACCCGCTGCTTTTTCCTGGCGTCTCTCTCGCGTTTAGCCTGCTCATATTTATACTTGCCGTAATCAATAAGCCTGCATACCGGTGGCTTGGCCGCGGCAGCGACCTCGACCAGGTCAAGGTTGCGCTCGTAGGCGATCCTGAGCGCGTCTCTCGGGGACATTATGCCCAGCTGCTCCCCGTTCTCGTCTATGAGCCTGATCTCCTTCGCTCGGATTTCCTCGTTCACTCTCAAGTCTTTGCTGATGATATGTCACCTCCCGGGTATTTGCGGATGGCTCCTGCCCCAATGTCCTGTACAGCAAGTCAAAGTATACCATACCGGGGCTGCCCGGTCAATCTACCCCTTGACGCTAATCATCTCTCCTTTGCCGTTCATTATCTCCCTCTAATGCGGCCGACACGGTCATCTCCTGGCCTCGATCTCGGATAGCAGCATCTCCCTAAACGCCTGGAGCTTCATGCTGCCCAGGTCGCCGTCCTTCCTGGATCTCACGGAGATAAAATCCCCCTCGACCTCTTTTGCCCCCACGATCACCATATACGGGATCTTTTCCAGCTGGGCCTCTCTAATCTTATAGCCGATCTTCTGGTCGCGGTCATCGAGCTCGACGCGAATACCATGGACGGCGAGATCCTGCTTTATCCGGTTAGCATAAGCCTCCTGCCCGGCCCCTATGGTCATGATGACCACCTGCACCGGCGAGAGCCATAGTGGGAAGGCGCCTGCATAGTGCTCAACCAGGCCGGCGAAGAACCTCTCCATGGCCCCCAGGACTGTCCTGTGGATCATGACCGGCCGGTGAGGTGCATTGTCCTCCCCGATATATTCCATTCCAAACCTCTCGGGCAGGTTAAAGTCAACCTGGATGGTCGGGCCCTGCCAGCCCCTCCCGACTGCATCCTTGATCTTCACGTCTACAGCAGGGCCGTAGAACTTAGCCTCCCCTTCCATCCTCTCGTAGGCCAATCCCTTGCGCTCAAGGGCCCTTACGAGAGCCTGCTCGGCCTGGTCCCAGACCTCGTCCCCTCCGACATACTTCTCTTTATTCTTCGGATCCCGGACCGAGAGTTCTACATAGTAATCCTTGTACCCGAAGGATTTCATCATAAACTGCATCAGGTCTATGACGCCGACGATCTCATCCTCCAGTTGATCCGGCCTGACAAAAAGGTGGGCGTCATCCTGGGTAAATCCTCTCACCCGCAAGAGGCCATGCAATACCCCGCTGCGCTCGTACCGGTACACAGTGCCGAGTTCAGCCCACCTGATGGGCAGTTCCCTGTAAGACCTGGTCCGCGACTTGTACATCAGGATATGAAACGGACAGTTCATCGGTTTGAGCAGGTATTCGACATCGTCGATTACGATGGGAGAATACATATTCTCACGATACCAGCCCCAATGCCCTGATATCTCCCACAGGTCGCGCCGGGCGATATGAGGCGTGTAGACTATGTCGTAACCCCGTTTTATGTGTTCCTGCTTCCAGAAATCCTCGATGATCCGCCGTACCGTAGCACCCTTGGGATGCCAATAAACCAGGCCCGCCCCGCCTTCCTCGTGAATACTAAAGAGATCAAGCTCACGTCCGAGCTTGCGATGATCCCGCCTGGCGGCCTCCTCGAGCAACTCCAGATGATGCGTGAGCTCAGGCTCGGTAGGAAACGCCGTGCCATATATCCTCTGCAGCATCTCGCGCTTCTCGTCGCCGCGCCAGTATGCTCCGGCCACGTTGAGGAGCTTGAAGGCCTTTATCCATCCCGTCGACGGCAGGTGAGGCCCGCGGCAGAGGTCCACGAATTCACCCTGGCGGTAGAGGCTGACCGTATCGTCCGGGATATCCTCCAGGAGCTCGAGCTTGTATACCTCGCCAAGTTTTTCGAAGAGCTGCCGGGCCTCTTGTTTTGATACCTCTTCCCGCTTGATCGGGAGGTCTTCTTCGATGATCTTGTGCATCTCCTTGTCGATTGCTTCAAGGTCTTGAGGCGTAAAGGGAGCGGCATTGCCGAAATCATAGTAGAAACCATTTTCGATAGCAGGACCTATAGCCAGCTTGACCCCCGGGAAGAGCCTCTTTACCGCCTGAGCCATCACGTGCGCGGTCGAGTGCCTGTAGATCTCCAGGCCTTCGGGTGACTCAACCGGGATGGATGTCCCGTCAATGAGAGGTATAACTTCTCTTGCGCCCATAATAATACCACCGCGAGTAGAGGCTCGCGGTTTCTCCTCCTTCTGTGGGGGCAGTTTTTCCGACTGAACCGGGGACCACCTTAAACCCGCAGGGACAACAGTGACCCAGAGTCCTCTTCTAAGAGTATAAACAGCCTGCCATGGACTGTCAAGGGAAGGACTTAAAGCTATCGGCCTTACAGCGGGGACACCCGGTACATACCTCCGCCTTTTCTTCAAAGACGTTCTTTACGGTCTCCACCGCCTCGCTTCCCGGCCGCAGGTGCAGGATGATCCTGGCCGGGGCTATGGTTATGAGCATACTCACCAGGAGGTCCTCGCCGGCCGTAACGCCGTCGGAGAGCTCGCCCAGGATCTCATCGAGGTATTCGCTCCTGACCTCCCGGTTATCTTGATCCACCAGCCTGTATGACCCGTCCGGGGCCTCGAAGACGTGTACAACCTGTATCCTGGGCTCCTGTATATCCACGAAATACCTCAAGAGACGAATAAACTCCCGGTATTCCCTTTCGGCCAGATAATCCTCGACCACCTGGCCCACCATTTCAAACATGAGCGATACCTGGTCCCTGAGGCGAAACCGGACGAAGCCCTCCACATTCAGCTCGCTATTCGCCCTTAAATACTCGAGCGCGCGCCCGTAAACCTGTGCTCTCACGCCTTCTTTGACGCGCTCCAAGTCCTCCGAAGGCACCAGCGCCCCATCAAGGCCTCCTGCAAGCCGGACCCAGAGGGCCCTTATTGCACGCTGGCAGATATGGAAACGCTCGTCCTCGTCGAGGCCCGGATATCCATCCTTTAGCATATCTTCAAGCATGACCCGGTGAACGTCATGGACGATGAGGTCGGCAATGACACCTGCCACAAAACAATATATATCCTCTATCCTCCCCGGGGACAGCCAGAGCTGGCCGGAAACGTCGACCGGGAAGAAGGTCATTCCCCCCTTTTCGTGCTGGGAAATATATATTGAGGCTACGCCTCTCAAGTTGAGGCCGTCGATTCCCGCCGCAAGCCTTGCTGCCAGGTATGGCGCATAATGCCTCGTCCCGATGCGTATTACCTGCGTAAAGACCACCCCCTTGCCCCGCAAGTATTATATGTGCTGCTCACAGGGGGTATACGGTACGGGCTGCCCGCACCTTGTACCATGGTTTCCTACGATAAACGAGAATGAGCATATCATGGTATAATGCCAGTAGACTTACCGGGGAACGAGTTGAAAGGAGTTGGGCCGGGTGAAACGCATGAGTCGGAGGGTGCTGGGCGCGGCTTTGTATGCACTGGCTGCGGTTGCCCTGTTTTTCATCCTCGGCAGTCGCGCCTATACCGACTGGCTATGGTTTAATAGTGAGGGTTACCCTCAGGCTTTCTGGGTTGGCATACTGTCCAAGGCTTGCCTCGCAATATTGGTCGGAACTTTCTACCTCCTGTTCCTCCTCCTTAATCTCAACCTAACCAAAAGAAGCGTGAAGGAGCTTGAATGGACGCCGTCCATGTTGAGGCTGCCCGAGTTTTTCAGTGCCAGGTGGCTTTCCCTGGTTTTTCTTGCGCTAAGCGCATTCATCGCCTTTCTCGCAGGTGCCGGGGCATCTCAATACTGGACCAGCGCTCAGCAATTCATTCACGCGGTTCCATTTGGTAAGAATGATCCTATCTTTCATAAAGATGTCGGCTTTTACATTTTCAAGTTGCCTTTCTTGGTTGAGATGTATTCACTTGCGATGAACCTCATAGTCACCACAATTGTGCTGGTGGCTATCGTCTATCTTGTGGTTGGAGCGATTAGTCTCGAGAGAGGACGCCCGAGGGTTCACCACCTCGTAAGGGGACACCTCGCCGTCCTGATTGGGGTGGCCTTTTTCCTCAAGGGCTGGGGATATCAGCTAAGCGCCTATAACATTCTTTACTCCCCGAGAGGGGTGGTCTTTGGCGCGGGTTATACCGATGTCCACGCAAACCTCATGGCCTTGCGCATTTTGGGCTTTATCGCCGTCGTATGCGGCATACTGGTCGTCCTTTATTCGGTATTTCGCACAGAGAGGCTTGCCCTGGCAGGCACAGGGATACTCATAGCCGCATCATTCATCTTGGGCAACGTCTACCCACCTATAGTACAAAAACTGTCGGTCGAGCCTAATGAGCTGGCCCGCGAGCGCCCCTACATCGCGTTTAATATTGAGGCCACGCGCCGTGCCTTTGGGCTGGACCGGATTGTCACACGAGATTTCGACGTGTCAGATCAATTGACCCCCGCCGACCTTGAGCGCCATCAAGATACCATCTCAAATATCAGGCTGTGGGACTGGAGGCCGCTCTTGGAGACATATAGCCAACTCCAGGAGATCAGGCTCTATTATGACTTCCACGACGTCGACCTCGACAGGTATAATATCGGTGGCAGGACCCGCCAGGTGGCCCTGGCACCCCGGGAGCTGAGGATCGACCAGATACCCGAGCAGGCTCGCACGTGGATCAACCAGCATCTGGTCTATACCCACGGCTACGGCCTGTGTATGAGCCCCGTGAGCGACGTAACCGAAGAAGGGTTGCCACGTCTCATTGTGCGCGATATTCCCCCGAGGAGCATGAATGGCGCTCCCCGGGTGACCCGGCCCGAGATATATTTCGGCGAACTGACCGACCAGTATGTGATCGTAAACACCAGGACCAGGGAATTCGACTACCCCATGGGGGATCAGAATGTCTACGCCGCCTATCAGGGCAAGAGCGGGGTGGGCCTTGGCGGCCTGGCTCGCCGGATCGCCTTCGCGCTCAGGTTCGGGAATGCCAAGCTCCTCCTCACATCCGCGATCACGGCCGATAGCAAGGTGCTATTCTACAGAAACATCAAGGACAGGGTAAGGCGGGTAGCCCCATTCCTCAGGTATGACGGGGATCCATACCTTGTAATCGATGATGGGCGTCTCTTCTGGATCTGGGACGCATATACGACCTCGTCGAGGTATCCTTATTCCCAGCCTCACCGGGAAGGATTCAACTACATCCGCAACTCCATAAAGGTTGTGATAGATGCCTATGACGGCACTATGACTTTTTACCTGTTTGACGCGGACGAGCCTATTGCAAAGTCCTACTCTAAGATATTCCCCGGCATGTTCAGGCCGTTTGGCGACATGCCGCAAGGCCTTAGAGATCATATACGTTACCCTGAGGATTTGTTCAGGATCCAGGCCGAGATGCTTGGTACCTACCATATGACAGATACCGATGTCTTCTACAATAAGGAGGACTTATGGGAGATACCCAACGAAGTCTATGCGGGTACCGAACAGAAAGTGCAGCCATACTACATCATGATGAGGCCACCGGGGGAGGCTCAGCCGCGTTACCTGGTCACGATACCTTTCACTCCGGGCCGTAAGAATAATATGGTAGCATGGCTGCTTGCCACATGCGATGTAGATGATTATGGCCGGCTGGTGCTGTACCGCTTCCCCAAGCAGCGCCTGGTATATGGTCCCATGCAGATAGAGGCCAGGATAGACCAGGACCCCCAGATATCACAACTCCTGACTCTGTGGAGCCAGAAGGGTTCCCGTGTGATCCGTGGCAATCTCCTGACCGTCCCGATCGAGCGTTCTGTCCTGTATATCGAGCCGCTATACCTGCTGGCAGAGAAGAGCGGGCTCCCGGAATTGAGGATGGTCATAGTCGCGTTGGGCAGCAGGATCGCGATGGGCGAGACACTGGGGGAGGCGCTTGACCGTGCCCTCGGAGTGAAAGGGCCCGTAGCGCCGCCGACTCCGGCGGCCCCGGCGCCCCGAAAAGGGCCGCAGGCGTCAGAGGCAAGGCAAGACCTCATTCAATCTGCGATAGATCTCTATCAAGAGTTGCAGGCCAGGGCCCGGGAGGGAGACTGGGCCGGGTTTGGAGAAAACCTGAAACGGCTCGGTGACGTCTTGAAGGAACTGCAGGACATGAAGTGAAGGAGTCGAGGCAGCATAATAGATGAAAATCAGGCATGACGGGAATATGGCTATCATCACGGAGATCGCCCCGTTCCACCTCGAGCGTACCCTTGAATGCGGGCAGGCGTTCAGGTGGTACAGGACGGGGACGGGATATGCTGGTGTGGTCGGTGGAGTCGCCCTCAGGGTGCGGCAGGAAGATGCTGACAGCCTCACAATCCTAGATTGCGATAAGGATACTATAGACCTTGTAATCCGGTATTTCAGGCTACGCGAAGATCACGCAGGCATAGAGGCAAGCCTGTCTTCCATGGATCCGGCCCTGGCGGAAGCCGTGAGCTTCGCCAGCGGCCTTCGGCTCCTGGACCAGGACCCATGGGAGTGCCTAATATCCTTTATTGTCTCTGCGAGAAACAGGATACCCCTCATAAAGAGGGCCATCGAAGCCCTTTCCAGGGAGTTTGGCAGACCACTCGCGGGTGGTTTCTTTGCCTTCCCGGAGGCGCCCAGCCTTGCCTCTGCCGCCGTAGAGAGCATCGAACGGTGCGGGACCGGTTTTCGCGCACCATATATCAAAATGGCGGCAGAAAGGATCATGGGATCACACTTTGACTTCGACCAGCTCAGGACCCTTCCCATAGACGAGGCCAGGGCAAGGCTCCTGGAGTTTAAGGGAGTAGGGCCTAAAGTCGCAGATTGCGTGCTCCTGTTTGGATGCGGCCGGTACGAGGCATTTCCAGTGGACACCTGGATAGCTCGCGTCATGAGCTACCTCTACTTCGGTGGTAGAGAGGTTCCCTTAAGGCGCATCCGGGAATTTGCGAGCCGCAGGTTCGGACCCCTGGCGGGGTATGCACAGGAATACCTTTACTACTATGCGAGAGAGCATATCTCTCGAGCGCTCCGAAAGCAGTGCGGGTAGGGTGCGGATAATTTCTAGATTTCTCTTGGGCACGGACATCGCAATCGACCTCGGGACCGTAAATTCCTTTGTGTATGTGCCCGGCAAGG
>DUSO01000128.1 GCA_012842565.1 Bacillota bacterium | reverse complement strand
CCCGCGCGGACGAGCCCCGGATTGTGGTTGACGACGGCAGTGTGCGATATGAGCCACGGTGCTGGCGGTGCCACGTAGTGGCATAGCCAAACACATGTTCTCATGGTATCATTTGGATTGGAGGTGCTCAGGTGAAGGATCGAATGGTCGTAATGCCGATATCAGAGCAAGAAATGAGGTTGCTGACCGAGATAAGAAAGGTTGAGTATGGCGAAGCGACTATATACATTCGGCGGGGACAACCTGAGCGGATCGTGAAGGTAAAAGAATCAATTAAACTTGACGAAAACCAGTAATATAGGTCCCAGAGCGAACAACGCGCGGGAGTTGCTCGAGAGAGTGGCTCCCGCTTTCGCTTTAATCGGGGGGTGAAAAAGTGATAACAATACTCGAATACATATGGGCTACGAATTGGGGAGTCATCCTGCGGTTAATCGCGCTGGGCCTGCTGGATGAGCATTCAGTTGAGTTCATCACTGGGACGAGGTTCGCCAGGCATGATGCTGACTTGATCTACCGGCACTATGAGCAGATGATGCGGGCTCCCGCCTACCGCCGGGCCCGGGGCGGGGCGATGAGGCAGGTGAGATGGGCTTGAGGATTAGGGAACCTTGGTTCCCCGAAACCGAAAGACTGATCGCTGCTTACTGGCGCACAAAGGGACGTATTGAGCGATTGCGGGCAAAGGAGGAGGCACTCCTTGCTGCGCTTAAGAGGCTTGACCTTAAGCTCCAGGAGATCAAGCGCATCCCAGGATTGACGGCAAAATACGGACTTGTCCCTGGTCACTTGCGGGGTGGTGACCTCGACTATGCCGCATTGATGGAGGAATATGAGAGGCAAGTGGACGCTATAACCAAAGAGATGCTGGAAAAGCATAAGAGGCTTGCCAGCATCCAGTATAGGTTGCATAAACTCCAGGAGTGGATAGCGCCGATTGAGGCGGCTATGAGCAGGCTGACGGTTGAGGAGCGCAGGTTGACGGAGCAAAGGTATGTCTACCACCGGAGCAACTACCAGATCGCCGATATGCTTCACTGCAGCGAGTGGCGGGTCAGGAATATGAGAAATCGCATAGTGAGGCAGATGGCCGAGTGGTTGGGGAAGAAGCCCCCTCGCAATTTCAACGCACCGGCGGGCGAAGATCGTGGTATTATAGTATCGTGAAAACGAGCGGCGGAGGCCGCTTTTTGTTTTGCGGTGACGGGGTATAATCGGCCGCCGGGGCAAGGTTCACCCCCTTACCTGCCCCGGGGCCCAATAACAGAAACAAGGGAAACAGAAACAACGAAAACGGAAACATGGGAAACAACAGAAACGGCAATGGAGGTGGCCCGGTATGCCGGCGGGATATTCAGCCCGGTGCAAGGTATGTAACTCGCCGCACCGGGCCATGATCGAGCAGTGGGCAAAGGAGGATGGCCTGAGTCCACGAGCGATCTCCGCTAGGCTCAAGGAGGAGTTCGACGAGGCCATCAGTCATAAGTCGATATGGCAGCATCTCAACGAGCACTTCGACGTCCAGGCCGAGGCCCGGGAGCAGTATCAAAAGAGCCAGGCCGTCATGGAGAAGGCTGTTAAGAAGCAGCTCTCGGATATCGAAATGTTGGACTCGATCGCCCGGGAGAGTTATGATCTTCACAAGTCGGCCAAGGAGTGGCTGAAAGAACTCGTGGAGAACAAGGGCAAGATTCCTAAGAGTCTAGTCGACCTGCTTTCTACTACAGCCGGTGAGGTCCGCCAGCACTTGAAAGCCAAGGCAGAGTTGCTCGGGGACGACCCTGAAAGCAGGATCGCCGACGCCATGGTGGCCACCCTTGAGGAGCTTCAGGAGTTGTATCAAGATGCTAACAGTCGTCAAGAAGGAACCGACTCCTGAGGAAATCAAGACCTGGCTCTCTACGGTCTCAGGGTTCATCCAGGGGGCCACCAGGATTGATGATAAGCCGACAAGACTCTATGACTATCAGGTCGAATTCAACGAGTGCCGGGCCCGGTTCCGGGCGGTCCTAAAGAGCCGCCAGACCGGGTTTTCGTTTACCTTTGCAGCCGAGGCCCTGGCGAAGGCACATCTAAAGCCGGAGCATACGGCGATCTTCGTAAGCTACAACCTCGAGGACGCCAAGGAGAAGATCCGCTACGCCAGGATGCTCTACGACACGATGCCCCTGGCGTGGCAGAAGAGGCTCGTCACCGACAACAAGACCGAGCTCGAATTCAGGGATGCCCGCGGCCGGCGTTCGAGGCTCATCTCGAACCCGTGCCGGGAGCCCCGGGGGAAGGGTAAGGCAGACGTTTACCTTGACGAGCTAGCGTTTTACCGTAATGCCAGGCGGATCTACGTGGCGGCCGTCCCGATCATCACCCGGGGTGGCGGAGCCCTGACGGTAGCTAGCACCCCGCTCGGGAAGACGGGGATATTCTACGAGATCCTGGAAGGCGAGGCTGAGAAATACCCACACTTCAAGCGGTTCCGGGTCCCCTGGTGGTATTGCCCTGACTTTTGCTTGAATGTGCCTACGGCGAGACGGGAAGCCGAAGCTATGTCCACTGATGAGCGGGTCGAGCGCTTCGGGACTCCTATCCTGAAGATGATCCGCCAGTCGATGGACCTCGAGAGCTTCCAGCAGGAATACGAGTGCGTATTCATTGACGAGGCCACGGCGTATATCCCCTGGGATCTCATTCTTGCGGCCGCGAAGGACGAGGACGAGCTCGAATGCTACGCGGATCTTGAGGCGTTTCTGTCATACCGCGCCCAGGGCCCGTTGTGGGCCGGCTATGATGTGGGCCGCAAACGGAACGCCTCGGAGCTTATTGTCCTCGAGCAGATCGGTGACCGGTTCTATCAGCGTCTGCTGATAACACTCGAGAAGACCAGGTTCCAGGACCAGCGGGAGACGCTATGCCGGCTGCTGACGGCCCGAAGCGATGTCAGACGCCTCTGTATTGATGCGACTGGCATGGGTATGCAGCTCGCCGAGGAACTGACTGAAAGATTCCCAGGTCGTGCGGAGGGAGTGACCTTGACCGGACAAGTCAAAGCGGAGCTCGCCCCACTCACCAAGATCGCGTTTGAAGACCGGAACATCTGGATCCCGGCTAACAGGGACCTCATGCAGCAGATTCACTCGGTGAAGAAAATCGTGACTGCGGCCGGCAACGTTAGGTTTGACTCGAACCACGATGAGAAACACCACGCCGATAAGTTCTGGGCACTGGCCCTGGCGCTGCATGCAGCAGATGAAGGAAAGGCCGTGGTGCAGGATCCAGCGGCCCTGGCGATTTTGCGGGTTATGAAAGTCCATATTTAGGAGGTAGCCATGCGAATACCGGATAAGGTCAAGATCGGGCCGTATATATACCGCGTCAAGCAAAGGCAGGAAGAATATAGGGATGATAACGGAAACCTCTTATGGGGCGAGATAAGCTACACGAGGCAGGAGATTATGCTAGGACCTGCGCCATCCGAAGAGCGAAGAGGTGCGGCATTCCTGCATGAGGCCATACATGGCATCTTGGAGGTTGCCGGCTATGGAGATACAGACCAGGCCGTGAAAATAGAGACGATTATTGAGGTTTTGGGCACAGGGTTATACGAGTTTTTGACTGAGAATGGTCTCCTCGCGGGCGGTGATGAGGATGGCGAAGATAAAGCGCAGTAGCTCCCGCTGGCTCCGGTGGGCCGTTGGCGAAATATCGAAGCTCAGGGATGCATTCAGCTCCCTCGGCTGGCGTATCGTGGGCACCACTTATGCGAAGCCATACCGGCTCGACTCGAGCCGGGTGGATTATGCGAAGGCCAGGGCGCTATACGAGAACATCGACGATGCGTATAAATTGGGCGCGGGCTTCGCGAAACCTGTAATCAATACCACAGTGGGCTTTATGGGTGTTCCGCGGTTTCGCTCTGAGGATGAGGACGCGCAGGCAGTGTTGGATGACTTTTTCGGGGCGAACGTTTCCCGGATGCAGCAGACGCACAGGAATGCACTGCGAGATGGGGACTGCTTCGTCTGGGTGACGCGGGAGGAGACTGAAGACAAGGCGCTATATCCCGAGGCCAAGACTCGGTTGGTATACAACATCATTCCCCCAGAGCAGGTAGTCCAGATTATCCGGCATCCGCTGACCCGGTCGGTCCAGGAGTATGTGTTAAAATCAGAGCATATCTGGGAGGACGAGAAAGGAAATAGGCGTCGAGCGGTCATTACTCAGCGGATCAGCAGGGAGCGCAGGCTCATCCAGGTGGATGGCGATATCCCGCCAGATATACAGCCAGGGGAGGAGCGCAACCCATGGGGCTTCATTCCTATTGTGCATTTCCGCAATGAGGGAGACGAGACGGAGGAATTTGGCCGGTCAGACCTGGAGGCCATCGAGCCGTTCCTGAAGGCGTATCACGACGTTTTACTTTCCGGGATCCAGGGGGCGCGTCTTCACAATACCCCAAGGTTGAAGCTCAAGCTCAAGGATGTTGCGAGATTCCTTGCCAACAACTTCGGTATCACGGACCCGAAAAAGTTTATCGAAGAGGGCGGGACTATTAACCTTGATGGCCATGAGCTCTTGATCTTCCTTGATGAGGAGGATGCGGAGTTCATCGAAGTTCAGAGTGCGATCGGGTCCACAGAGCCATTGCTGAAACTGCTTTTCTACTGCATCGTGGATACGAGCGAGACGCCTGAGTTTGCGTTCGGGGTTCATACTCCGAGTTCGCTTAGCTCCGTCAAAGAGCAGATGCCGATCCTGGTCCGGAGGATCGCGAGGAAGCGGGAGCACTTCACCGAAGCCTGGCAGAAGCTCGCCCGGATCGTGCTTGCCATGACGGCACAGGCTGAAGGGCGGAAATTTTCAACCTATGCTACGACCCTGGAATGGGACGAGGTTGATCCACGGGATGAAAAAGACGTGGCTGAAACCCTGGAGCGTATCGTAAATGCACTGGTCAATGCGCTGCAGAATGCTTTGATCAGCCAGGACGCGGCCGTCCAGTTCCTCAGTCAATATATCGAGACCATGAACGATTTCTTATCCGATGATCCTGAGATCCCTGGGGAGCGGGAGCGGATAATCAAAACCAAGATCCTAATGGCTCGCCTGGAGGATGGCGAATTGACCGAGACAGAACAGAAGCTCATCGACCAGGCTCTCGGGAATGCGGGTGAGTAAGTATGGCCGAAAAACGTTTGGAGGATATGCTCTGGAAGAACATCCTCCGCATCAAGACCGAGAGTGATGAGCAGTTCGCCCGCTATATTCTGGAGGCCAGGAGCGAATTCTTGCGGTTGAGGCTTCGCCAGGAGCCGGCACTCCGGAAGATATACCTGGACGCGGCCGATCGGGTTGCCGACGAGATCCGGCATCTCAAGCCGACGATAGGGCCCCTCACGAGAGCGCACCTGACAGCCGTGGAGAAGTCGCTCAGGCAAGAGGCCGAAAGGATCGGCCAAGCCATCACCAAGAGGCTTGAGGACGACCTGCCTCGAGCTGTCGAGGCGGGAGCGAAGCCACTACAACAGCAACTATTGAGGGCCCTCCAGGAGGCCGGAGCCGACCTTGACTTTCTGAAACTCCAGCGGGGTTTTGGCGATATCAATAGAGCGGCAACCGAAGCCATATGGGCCCGGACCCGAAAAGGGCTGAGGCTCTCGGATCGTATCTGGCAGGCCGGGGAGAATGTGCGAACCTCGATCCGTGATATAGTTCAGAGTGCAGTTGCCAGAGGCCAGGATGCCGTTAAGACGGCCAGGGAAGTCGAGCGATATCTCAAGACGGGGACCCCGAGCCGCGACTACGTAAACATGATGCGGCGGATGGGGAAGCGGGTGCCTGGGAATCTCGCATATGAGGCCCTGCGGCTGGCCCGGACCGAAATGAGCATGGCGTTCATGGAAGGCACGTACGCGGCCGGCCGGGTGAACCCGAGCTACAAGGGCGTGAGATGGATACTCTCGGCGAGCCACCCGATGCAAGACGTATGCGACGATCTGGCATCGGCAGACCTCTACAATCTGGGACCCGGAGGATACCCAGCGGGAGAAGAGCCGATGACCCCCCATCCAAACTGTCTTTGCTATACAGTGCCCCTGATAGAGAACACAAGAGAATTTGTGCAGCGCCTCAAACGATGGAAGGAGAATCCTTCATCGGAGCCGAAGCTTGAAGAGTGGTATCAGAATTACTACCTCAAGGTGACCTGGTAAAATGGGGGAAGTACATCACCTGTATTATGATACCTGGATCGGCGCCGCCTACAAGCTGATGGATTATCTTGCGGAAGCGGCGGCCGTGTGGGATGATTTGCCGAGCTATCGTAGGGAAGGCAAGCTGATATATTTCAATCAGCTAATAGATTACCTCTGCATCCTGCGGAGCGCACATGAACGGGGCACGCTAACAAAGGCGCAGGAACGTAAATGGCGCAATCTTGAGCGTCTAGCCGAGAATGCCCTAAAACTCATCAAGCATCTGGAGGCGAAGGAGAATGAGCGACGCGCCAAAGCCGAAATTCGAGCAGCCGCCGGTGAGGCAACCGCCTCCGGTGAAGAGGCTGGAGGTGAATCCGGCAAACCAGAAGCTGATAGTTAGGGACTTGAGAACGGGGCAATTCAGTAACAAGAAGTAACCGCCAAGGCAAAGGGCCGAGGCGGTTTTCTTATACCCTGAAGGGAGAACTTGAAATGGAAGAACGACATCCCGCATGGTGTGAATGCGGTATATGTGAGGATTCACGGGCAGGGAGAGCGAAAGATGTTCCCGATCCTGCACCTTTCCCGCTGAGGTTTATTCGAGAGACGATAATTAATTCGGTCATTGAGACTGTATACCCTGTTCGTGTTCCTGGAGTTGGCTGGGTGTTTTACAACAAAAACGGCATAAGGAGGTGAGAACGTGCCTAAGGCATTTAAGATTAGCGATTCGGTGAGCAATAGGGCATGGGGAGATGTAGACAAAAGCCGCATATGGCAGATATTCAAGCAAGCCCTGGAAGAGGGTGCTTCCGGGGTAGCTGAGGCTATCCGTGAAACATATGCGGTAGTTAAGACCGAGATCAACAAGGACTTGACACAGGCAGCATGCTGGGGCCCTCACCACGAAGTTCACGATGATGGGACCGTAGTTTTGAATCGATCTGGTCTAATCGCGGCAGCCGCCGCCCTCGCGGGGGCCCGTAGTGAGCCGGACCTGACACCGGAGCAGAAGGCCCAGGCCCGGCGACACCTGCTCAGACACTACCGGGAGCTCGAAATGCCAGCACCGGAGAGCCTGGCCGGCGAGATGTCGGCAGTTATGGCTGTGGTGTCCGGCGAAATGCGGGTGGAGGATGTGCCGGTCGCACCCTGGGCAGACTTAGCCGCACTCAAGGCTGGAGACTCCGAACCCATGGAGGTAGTCGTTGAGATTCCTGCTGGCCGGAGCAAGCGTGGATGGAACTACACTCCCCAGGCCTTGCAAAGGATTGTCGGAGAGGTAATGAGTCAGGGGCTCCCTGGATTCCTTGGCCACCAAAAACCCGAGGATGTGGATCATCAATTCCCGATTCCGGTTACTCACTGGGTAGGAGCCCTCTGGAAGGACGGCAAGGCATATTTCAGGGGTGTGATCGACAAGGCAGCATCGGATCTCAAGCGATGGATTAAGGCCAAGACAGTTCGGACGGTAAGTATCTTTGGAATTCCGAAGCTAGCGCAGGTCGGCGGGGAAACGCAGGTTGTAGACTATCAGCCCCTTAGTATCGATTGGACCCCGCTAGGGCGTGCAGGGATGCCGACGGCGGTCGTCGCGGTCGGCGAGATGGACGAAATCATTTCAGGAGGTGGACAGAAGCCTATGACTTGGAAGGAACTTGTTGCACAGCTAAAGACCATGCTGGCTAGTAGAGAGGTTACCCTTGGCCAGGTGGTGGGCGAGATGGGATGGAGAGTGCAGGACGTAGCCAAGGAAATCGCTCCTGACTGGCTGAAAGTGGCAGAAAATTCGATGGAGACTATGGCTAAGGTCAAGCAGGTCCTCGGGGTCACCGGCGAGATGGACGTTGTCAAGGTTGCAGAGGAGGCCCGGAAGGCGATTGAGGCTCAGCGCAAGGCAGAGCATGAGAAGCTAGTTAGCGAGGTCCTCAAGGAGAAGGTAACCGGAGAGATGGCCCAAAGCCTGATCAAGAAAATGCTTCACGTTGCCGATAATGCCACCAAAGAACAAATTGCTGGCGAAATCGACAACCTGCTCAAAGATGAGAGCATAAAAGATGCTCTGAGCAAGTTACATGTTGACCAGCCAGCTGGCGTCGGCGGTAGCGGCGGCAAGGATGCTCCTCAAAGTCTCAAGATAAAGCGTATCACGCTGTAAGGAGGGATTAGCAGATGGCTTACACTGGACAGCCAGTTCCCTCGACCGTTTACAATGCGGCGAGGGCGAAGATTTCTGACGGTAAGAGCGTAAAGGTTACAGTCCCCGAGAACACCACCATCGAGGCCGGGAAGCTCTATCTCCTAGATGGATTTCTCGGGTTTGCGATGCAGTCGGTGACGACCGGGGCTGGGCAGACGGCACAAATTACCCTGAACATCGAGCAGGCTGAGTATGAAACCGACCAGATCACCGTAGCCGATGCATTCAACAAAGGTGACAAGATTTATTGGGATGCGGTAAATAAGCTGCTTACCACGAACCCCAACAATGACGCCAGCGGCAACCCGCAGAACCGGCCAGTCGGGCGGGTAACGGCGGCGAAGGATGCCAACAACGTGATCTGGTTCATTCTTGGGCCGCAGGTTCAGGCTCATGCTTAATGAAACCGTGGAGGTGATATAGGTGAAGGTATGGTCGATCGAAGAGCTGAAAGCCGCACGGCGACAGGGCACCTTTGAAGAGAAGGTGCCTTTCGTTTTGAACGGCAAGACTTACGAAGTCACCAAGAAGATAGTCAACGGTGAGATGGAGGCTTTCGAACTCTCGAAGCCTATCGGCGAAATGTTGACTTCGGAGGCCTCCAGGAAAGAACTCCTGCAGAAGGTCGTTCTGGACGTGGAGCTCGGCCGGGAGCAGGTACCGATCCTGTATACCCCAATCTACGAACGCATCCAGGATGCGAACTTCCCGAAGCTCCTCGAGGCGAAATGGGCACAGTATGGAACCGTGATCTTCACCGAACACCTGGAGGGCGAGGAGGTCAGGTTCGGTAGCCTCCAGGCCGAACAGGGTCCGACGGTTGCTATTCTGGGCTACGCAGCTGGGTTCGAGTATACCAAAGAGATGGAGATCTTTAATCAGGTCTTCAACCTCGAGTTGCTCAACCGGGCATTCGGCGAGGCGTATAACGCCAAGCTAAATGACATGCACCTGGGGCCGATTCTGTCGTTCGTGTATCCCGCGGGCAACAAGACGGCATTCCAGGGTGACGTTGCAGATCCCAGGTGGCTGCGGGTTTATAAGACCTTGGTCAAGGCCCTGGCGGATACCGCTGTGGCAAAGCGGCCAGCGACAGTGCTTCTCGCGGCTTCTGCGGACAGGCCCGACATCGAGCAAGCCCTGCGAGGCGGCCAGGTGAACGGCACGACCTATCCGCCTGTGAGCGGCATTTCCGACATAATCTACTACGATGGCTGGAGCACGCAGGTCGGAAAGAAGACCTATACCTACTCGGGCGTGGCTGCCGGCAAGTGCTATCTGATCCGGCCGAAACGCGGCTTCAAGGAACTTGTGAAACAGGACCTCCAGATCAACGCCACCATGGGCGACATCACCAGGCTGGTGGAGAGCCAGATCGTGGGCGATTTCTGGCGTGGCGTATATGCCGCCTTGACCGAGAACGTCCAGGAAGTGGCGCTGGCCTAAGGCGGTGATGATTAATGGCGAGGTGTATTGACTGCGCCTGGTATCCTTGGGTGCCAGGCGCTGATGTTTCCAATCTGGCCGTAACGGTGTCATGTTATCCAGGCTCACCAAGACGGCGATGGACGAATGAAGGGGCGGCTTCTGAGCATACCTGCGAGCATTTCAAGCCGCGAGTAATCGTGAATCCTGGTCCTGAAGTCGCCCAGGAGGTTATTGCAGAGGAGCCGGGGATAGCAGAGCCAGAAAAGCCGAAAGCCAGCTCCAAACGAAAGAGGTGAGATAAATGGCGGTTCTAACGGTGCAGAAGCTCGCTAATAGCGGGATAACGCCTACGTATAGCGCGGCCGATGTAGCCGGAGATAAGTTCGCTAACAATGGGCGAACGTTCTTGGTCGTGAAGAACGGTTCGGCATCGGCTATCACTGTGACGGTGAATAGCCAGAAGCAATGTGACCAGGGATTCGATCATGATATCACTGTGAATGTGCCGGCTAGCGGGGAGAAATGGATCGGTCCGCTCGATCCCAACCGTTTCAACAACGCCCAGGGCCAGGTCGAGGTGGCATATTCAGCGGTAACCTCGGTGACGGTGGCGGCGATCCAAGTTTAAGCGGGGTGATATCATGACCCCAGATGAGAATCTTCGGGCCAGGCTCCGCAAGCTCCTTGACGAGAAGATTCCTGCCGGCGGAACGGAAGCGGATACTCGGTTCCTGGACGTTGACTTGGACGAACTGCTCCTGGAGGCCTCCAACATCTTTGAGGCTGCCTCCGCAGGCTGGACTATGAAGGCGGGAATGTATCAGGCTGAGATGGGCGACGTAGACCAGATGACCTTGGGACAGGAGACGGAACGTCTCACCTCGCTGAAGGAACGCCAGGAATACGCCCTCAAGATGGCCGATAAATATGCAGCTATGGCTCGAGCACAGGAGCCCGGCAGCGTGGTCCTCAAGCTTACTCCGCCGGAGGTGCTGTAAATGAACCCAGCGATAGCACGGCGGAATGTGGAGAAGCAAATAGCGCGTAATCCCACCGATATCTGGATCAAGCGCATAGTTGAGATGGGCGACGGGGCCGGGGGCACGATCCAGCAGGAGATAACCCTCCCAGTCCAGATTGTGCGGATATTCCTGAGCTCGCTTGGGCAGACCAGGGAAATTGCGACCGAGGCTGTGCAGATGCAGGTCCAGCGGTGGGGAATGCTCGCTCGTTGGGACGCGGATATTCAAGTGGGCGATACGTTCACAGCCCAGGGTCGGAGCTTCCGGGTCCGGGGTATCAACCAGGCGGCCACCGGGGGCGAGGTAGTGGCCCTTCATGTTGACCTCGAGGAAGTGAGCTGACATGCCGGGAGCTGAAAGAGTTATAGCCAATATGTGGGACTGGGTCAACAGGACAAAGGCCGCTCTTTTCGCTCTCGGTCAACACTATGATGCCAAGATGGAATCCGAAGCAAAACAGGAGGCCCCCTGGACTGACCGAACCGGGAACGCCCGGCAAGGGCTATTCGGCGAGGCAATGGAGGAAAGCGATGCTCTCCGCGTCCGGATAGCTCATTCGGTAGACTACGGGGTATATCTCGAACTTGCTCATAGCCAGAAGTACGCGGTGCTTGAGCCTGTGGCTAAGCGCAATGCCCCTGAATTCATCCGGGATGCCCAGGAGGTGATTCGCGGGTGAGAAAGGCCCTGTATGAATATCTCACGGCGAATTGCCAGAGCGTGAAGACATGGAAGCAGCCCTATCAGGCCGATGCTTCCACCCCGAAGCCATACGGCGTGATCGTGTTCGGCGAGAGGCCCCGCAGCCCATTCAACCGGCGGGGGGCGTTCCAGGATGTAACGATCTGGGTGTACTTCGACCCGGGAAGTTACCTTCCGGTGGACGCGGCGGTCAAGGAAATTAAGGGCCTGCTTGCCGGCAAGATGCTCACCACTGAGGATGGGCGGGATTTTCTGATCGAGTGGAATCAGGATGGGCGAGACTTTTATGACGACGCGCTTCAAGCATTGGCAAAGCGCATTGACTTTACCATACCATTAGGAGGTTGATAGAAGATGGCAAGTGTTGGACCGACCTATGGCGTGAGGCTCCTAGTGCTTACGGAGCTTAACCCGGACGGGTCTGAAAAAGTAGGTGGGAAGCAGGTACGAGTAACGACCCCACAGCAGGTTAGCTTCGACCCTCAGATCATCGAGGGCTCGAGGCAAGAACTCCGGGGCGGGGATGGCGTGGTAGCTACTGTCGAAGACGATGACGTATTTGTTGGCATGAACGCGACGTTCCAGGATGCTATCCTCGACTTCGAGGCAATGGCTATGATCGGTGGTGGGACCCTAGTGGGCACTGCGCCGAACTATACAGGCTATATCCCGCCCACAATCGCGCAGCAGAAGAGCAGCCCGGCTCCTCCATTCAAGGCGGAAATTTACACGGCAGAGTATGCCGAGGGCGCCCAGGATGCATCTGATGTCGTAGGTTACATCAAGGTAACCCTCTGGAACGCGAAGGGACGCATTCCGACATTCGCTCAGCAGGATCGCAACTTCGTGGTGCCGAGCTATACCATCAAAGGGCGGGAGAATAAAGCCCAGAGCAAGCCCGCATTTACCATCGACAAGGTAGCGAACCTGCCGGCATAAGGAGTGTAATGTATGAATGAAGAACTCAAGGTAACACCCATAGAGGAGATCCGGAACAAAGCCTGCCAGGTTATCCCCCTGCCTGGTTGGGAGCCCGGCGAGGTCTTCTATGCGAAGGTCCGCCGGGCCTCGCTTTTAGCTCTAGTGCAGCAGGGAGTTATCCCGAATGAGCTTCTGCCGATCGTCTATAAGATCATCTCCAAGGGCGGAGAGTTCAACCCCATGACGGATTCCTCGCCTGAGGAATTCAAGCAGTTCATCGAAATGCTGAATGCTATCTGCAAGGCTGTGCTCGTGGAGCCAGCCTATGATGAGGTAGCGGAATACCTGACAGACCTACAGCGGACAGCGATTTTCCTTTATACGCAGCAAGGGCTAAGAGCCTTGGAGCTTTTTCGCGCGCGACAAGAATCTCTTATTGCGCTTGGCGGTGACGGCGAAGGAGTTCGGAGTAAGGCCAAGTGATTATCTGCCGGAACTAGGGACGTATGAGGCATTCTGCTTTGACGAAGCTTGTGCACATGTATTGATTCATATGCGCGAGGAGGCCCGTAAAGAGGCGGAGAAAGATATCAAAGCCAAGGCCGGGAATCGGGAGCCGGCATCCGGGGGGCCGGTATCTCTCGATTGGATGATGCAGCAACAAGAACGTTTCAGACAGACCGGGCGGTATAAGATCTAGCCCGGTCTTCGTATTGCAGGTGATAGCTATGCCGTGGGGTTCGATGGGAACAATTTGGGCCGAGATAGGCCTTAATTATGCTGGCCTCGTGCGGGGCATGCAGGAGGCTACTCGGCAGATAGAGGCATTCGATCGCGACGTCAACGCGCGGTTCAGAGCGATCGGAGAGTCTTTCTCGAAGGTGGGTCGCTCGCTTTCTCTCGGCATCACCGCTCCTCTGGCAACTTTGGGCGGTTTTGCATCCAAGGCGGCGATGGGATTCGAGTCGGCGATGGCCAACGTCTGGACCATCGCGGACGTAACCAAGGCCGAGCTTGCTAGTATATCAGCTCAGATCGAGGCCATGTCCCTGGAGGTCCCCCAAAGCGCGCAGCAGCTCGCAGAGGGTCTCTACGACGCTATCGGCTCTGGCATTAGCGACGTCACCGATGCTATGAAGGTGCTCGAAGTCGCCGCGAAAGCAGGTCAGGCTGGAGCGAGCGACACGGCCACGGCGATGGATGCCCTCACCTCCACCATCAACGCCTACGGCCTCGCAGCAAGCGACGCGAGCAGACTGGCGGATATCATGTTCCGGGCGGTGGACCGAGGCAAACTCACCTTTGCGGAACTCGCCGGGAACATCGGCGATGTAATCTCCACAGCCGCAACGGCCAAGGTGCCGTTCGAGGAGATCGCCGCGGCTTTTGCGACCCTTACAAAAGGCGGAGTGAATGCCGCTGAGTCCGCCACCGCTGTGAACCAGGCCATTCTGAGCATCATCCAGCCGAGCGATGAAGCCGCGAAGACCGCGAAGAGCCTTGGGATAGAGTTCAACGCCAACGCGCTTGCGGCGAAGGGCTTCGCCGGGGTGTTGGAGGACGTCCTGAGGGCGACCGGCGGCAATATCGAAGCCCTGAGCACGCTATTTCCCAACGTCCGTGCTCTGAAGGGCGTGCTAGGTCTCATCCGTAACGACATGCGGGATTACGCCAGCGATATGGAGGCTATGGCTGCCGCGTCGGGCGCGACTGAGCGCGCGTACCAGAAGCAGGTCCAAACTATGGCCTCCCAGACCAAGCTTTTCCAGAACGAGGTGGCGGCTCTCGGGCGGGCGATCGGCTCTGAACTGCTGCAGATGTTGAACTCGCTCATGCAGGCCGTAAAGCCTGTCATCGAGGCGTTCACCAACCTTCCTGGACCGGTGAGGCAGGCGGCGGTCGCGTGGGGGATGTTCGCGGCGGCTCTCGGGCCGGCGACGACGGGTATCGGCGCTTTGATAGGCTATCTGACGGGGCCTATGGGTCTCGTGCTGGCTGTGAGCGCGGTTGTAGCGGCCATCGCGGGGTGGGTGCGCGCGAGTCAGGACCTTGACGGCAAGATCGAACGCCAGGTGTCGGCGGCTCGCCGGGCCATCAGCGAGGCGATGAACCAGGCGGAAGCGTACGAATCTCAGGCGCGGGAACTGGACCGGCTCATAAAGGAGTATGAGGAACTCCAAGGTAAGCCCGATAAATCCCAGCAGGAGCATGAGCGGCTCCGCCAGGTCATAGATGCCATAGTCGAGCTGGCCCCCCAGGCCGTGACCGGCTACGACGATATGGGCCGGGCGCTCATAGGAAACGCCGATGCCGCGAAGAGGGTCCGGGACGAGCTCTGGCAGCTTCATAAGGAGCAGCTGGAGCTCGCGGCGATGAGGGCGAAATACGAGCTGCCGGGCCTCGAGGAGCAAGTCAGGCTCCTGGAGCCTCAATTCAACAAGGTCAAGGCACAGCTGGACGAAATTGCCCCGCGCTATTACAAGATGCGCGAGGTCGTTCTGGCCATGAGCCAGGCTACTTCGGACGCGCAGAGAGAGCAGATCCTCCAGGCCGCGATAGCAAAGGGGATATTCGACGCGTTCAGCCCGCCGGCAACTCAGTTCGCCGCGACGGAACAGAGTTATAACAAGCTCTACAGCACGTTTACGGAGTTAAGCAGTGCCCTTCTCAAGGCCAAGACCGGGATTCTGGAACTTAAAAACGCAGAGAAGCAGCTGGAGGAATGGCGTGCGGGCAAACCGGCGGTGACGGCCGCGGTAGTGCCTAGCACTAGTGGCACCGGGACGGCACTGACTGAACGGACACTCAAGGTGACCGCAGATGAGCTCTCCGAGTTCGAGAAGTTCAACGCCGAGGTGCAGAAGCTGAGCTCCGAGTCTTATGGTGTCCTGAAGCAGGCTTGGGCAGATGTCGCCAGAGGACTGAAATCGTCTGACGTCGTGGAGCGGGCTCTTGCCGAGGAACGAGCAAGCAAGCTGCTCGGAATCCTCAAGGACAAGCTTGCGGAGTACGGCGGCGAATTCCCCAAGTCCGCAGAGGAATTCGGAAGGCTGTTCAAGCGCGCGGCTTCTGCCATGAGCGCGTACATCAAGGCGGGCTGGCAGGAGCTTGAACAAGCGTCGGACATGGAGGCGTTTACGAAGTGGAGTAGCAAGATCAAGGCGCTCAGTTCTGACGCCTTCGGCGTCCTGCAGGAGGCCTGGGCCGACATAGAACGGGGCCTGAAAGCAGAGGATCCAGCCATAAGGTCGTGGGCCGAGCTTCGAGCCAGGGACCTTGTTGGTGTCATAGAGGCTGCGCTCGGTCAGTTTGAAGGTGACTGGCTGAAGGCCGCCGCTGCCGCAAGCATTGAGGTAAAGTCTGGTTATCAGCGAATCAAAGAGAAGGCCAAGGAGGGCCAAAGCGAGCTTGCCAAGGCCATGGCGACGCTGAGGTATCGGGTATCTGTCGAGGGCCTGGGAATCGAGGAGCAGGTCAAAGAGCTTGAAACCATTCAGCAGACGGACGCCTACCGGCGCGCCAGCGTCGAAGAGCAACGGCAGCTCGAAATGCAGCTTGCCGGCCTCCGGGAGGAGCTCCGGCAGAAGAATGTCCGAGGCGCCTACGAGGAATATCAGTTCTATGCCGAGCTTTATGACTACGACGCCCAGAACCATATCGACCATCTGAATAGGATCCTGCAAAATACTCAGCTGAACACAGAAGAGCGGAAGAAGCTCAGCCAGGAGCTTGCGCTTTGGGAGAAAAAACAGAAGGATGAGGAGGCCGCTTACAAGAAGAAGGTCGAGGACGCCTGGAATACCTACTATCTGGAGTCTGGCAAGAAGACCAAGGCTGACCTCCTGCGCGAGGAATTAAGGAAACGCGAGGCAGAGCTTGAGGCTGCCCGCAAGACAGGGAAAGGTATTGAACTTGCCGAGGCCGCCGTTGCCCAAGCGAAACTTGACCTGAACAAACAAATTCGCCAGGATGAAGAAGATCGATTCCGGTTCCTTGTGCAGATGGGTGCCCTTTCTACTAAGGAGCAGCTTGAGCAGATACAGAAATGGCTAGCTATGGAGACTGAGGGGTCCACCGAATGGCGGAAGCTCAAGCTGGAGGAGCTAGAGCTCCAAAAGAAGGTCAATCTTGAGGCCGCCCAATCGAGGATCAAAGGGCTTGGCCCGATTGACCAGGCCAGCCTTGACCAGCTAAAGGTCTGGCGGACCGAGCTGGGCCAGGCATATGATGCCGCTGTCGCCCTGGGGGTGCAGGGTGAGGATGCGGCGAAGGAATATGCCCGGGCACTCGAGGAGATCAACGGGCAGATAGATAAACTCACAAAGCATCAAGAGGAGCTTGGGATCTCGCAGGCGCAGTGGGAATACGAGCAGGGGCTGAAATCTGCCGCCGCCTACAAAGCATTCCTGGAGGCCCGACTCGCCACAGTAGAAAAGTATGGTTCCGAGTGGATCGCGATTCAACGCGAGCTTGCCCAGGTCGAGTCTGACATAAACAAGCGTAATGCCGAAGCATTTGTCGCTTCCCTGGGGGACTTAACTGCTGTCGAGGTAGATTCTGCCCGCGAGAGATTGCTTGCCGAGCAGACTGTCTATGCCGCTATGGGTGAGAAGGGCAAGGCCGCCGTAGAGGTCATCAAGCAAGCCTTGGAGGAGTTAGACCGGATCGAGCGCAACCGATATGATGACCAGGTCGAACGAGGAGAGCTTACAACTGAACAACAGATAGCGCAGGTACGAAAGTGGCTCGCCGCCGCGAAGGAAGGATCCGACGAATGGAAACGGCTTCGTTCTGAAGAATTCAGGCTCCTCAAACGCCAACAGGCCGAGATAGCCGAAGCCAAGGTCACGGAAGCCATCGGGGTTATGCCGGTTGACCGTGCCGGGCTGGAGGCTGTAAAGCAGACTCTTGGCGCGTTCTATGATGAAGCCCGGAAAATGGGGCCTATTGGAGAAGACGCTGCGACAAAATATGCGGCGGCTCTTGAAAAAGTCAACCAGGCCTTGGAGAAGGTGAAAACGCAAGAAGAAAAGGACGCGGAGGAAGCCCAGAGGCGAGAGGACGCCAGGCTCCAGCAGGAATACCAGCGAGGGCAAGTCTCCGTCGAGCAATACAAGAAGCACCTGTCGGACCGCATGGCCGCCCTTGAGGCCGCCGGGGATAAATGGTCTACCGCATGGCTTGCCTATGAGCGCGAGCTTACGGAGGTCACTAGGGCCGAGAACGAGAAGGCTGCCCAGGCCGTGATCGACAGCCTTGGAGACCTAGAGACAGTACATGTCGAGTCTGCAAAGCGCACGCTGGAGGCGGAGCGGGCGAAGTATGCCGCGATGGGCTATCTCGGGGAAGGCGCGGTCAAGAAGATTGATGACGCTCTCAAGGTTCTTAATGCGAGAGTCAAGGCTACGACTGATGAAGTGAGGGACTATGTTGATACCAGGACCAAGGATAGTCTGACCTTAGCATTGGAAAGCCTGGATAAGGAGAGAGAAGAAAAAGCCAAGACAGTCTCAGATCAGGCACTCCTAGATACCTGGTACCGCGAGCGGGTCGAAGAGGAAACCGAAAAGGCCCTCAAGGCCCGGCTCGGCTCAATCGACCGGATGAATGAAGAAGAACTCAAAAAGGCCCAAGCTACCCTTGATGTTATCCGTGAGATCGTGGTAGCAAGGGTTGGTGCCGAAAGTGATGCCGCCAAAGCCATAGAGGCTATCCAAACAGAGCTAAACATGCGGCTCTACCAACTTGCCCAGGAAGGAACTGAAGCTGAATATGAATTCCGCAAGAAGCTCGGTCTAGTAAGCCTTCAAGAGCAGATAGCCCATGAGCAGGAGATCGCCGAGAAGAGTCAGTGGAGCATCGAGAAGCGGGCCACCGCGGCCCAAAACTACTATGGTGCCCTCATGGACCTGATAAAGGGCGCCAAGCTGGATGAGCTCAAAGCCATTAAGGAAACCCTTGAGGCACAGTTGAAGAAATATGAGGCCATGGGAGAGGGCTGGGAAGTCTACCTTCTGGCTGTCAAAGCAGCATTGGAGGAAGTAGATTTTCTTATCGCAGATAAAAGCAAGGGCTGGGCTGCGCGGCTCGGTGAATCGTTCCTCAATGCTCTTGGCGACTTTGGGAGGATGATCCAGACCTTCCAGAAGGGTTACAAGGAGGGCGGCATCTGGCGCGGGCTGTCAGATGTGTTCATGGAGCTTATCACCAAGAGCAAAGCCTTTGCCGCGCTTCTGGATGCCTTAAACCCTATTATCCAAGCCGTAGCTGACATGTTTGGGGAGCTCATAGCCCCTTTGGTGCCCTTAGTTAAGATATTGGCCCAATTTCTGATCCCAATATTCAAAGCTGTGGGCCAGGTATTCCGCTGGGTCGCTGATGTCGTAGTCGGCATCTGGAATGCGATCGCCTCGGTGATCAACTGGGCCCTCGGTTGGCTCGGGGTGCATATCCCGACCATAAGGCCGACCTGGCGGGAGGAGGAGGGCCTGGAGGAGGTAGAGACCCCATCGGAATCTGGTAAAAAACAGGGGACTCAAATTTCGGAGATCACCGGACCCACCCGGGATCTCTTAATCGAGCTTTTAAGGCCGCTTACGGTGCTGGATAGCCTTCCGGTCTACGCAATGGCGATCGAGAAGGCTATCTACGAGATGCGAGACGCTTTCCTGGCTTTCGTCGGGATGAACGCTGCAGTAGAGCGCGGGACGGCGGCTGTGATTAATCAATATCACATCGAAAACATGACCATAAATGCGAGCATCAACAGCAAGGAGGAATTCGACCGACTCATGGCCTCGCTCTCACGTCGAGCCGAGCTGGCTGCACTGGGGAGTGGTGCGTAGTGCAGGTGAAGCTGATAAACGCCAAGGGTGAAGTAATGCTGCTCCCGGAGGAAATGGCAGTCGAGGGTTGGCCCTCGGAGATGGATCTCCCAGGGACCAAAATCCAGGGTCGTCATGGGCGAATCATAGACATGCCGATAGCCTCCCTCAATTCTCGGACCATCCGGGTGTCGGGGACGATGGCAGGCGTAGACAAGGACGATGCAGATGCGATACGTGAAATGGTAGTGGGGTTCGTCCACAGGGCGAACCCCCTCAAATTGTACCGGCATGAAGGCGCCACGCGCTACATCAACGTTTACAAGAAAAGCGTGGATCACAGCTATAAGGCGGGATACTTCGGAGGACGACTGTTCACGCTCAACATAACGTTCGAGGCGGCGGACCCGTTCTTCTACAGCGATATACAGCAGGTAGTGCACGCTATAACCGCAAGCCCGGCGTCGTGGATGGTTACGCAGCCCGGGACGGTGGAGAGGCAGCAACCCCTCGTGTATCTCAAAGCCATGGGTCAGTTGGTGAAGCCTAGCCTCACGAGCACAGAAGGCATCCTCGCAATGTTGAACGATACCGTCCCGGCGGGCATGGCGCTTGTGTGGAACGGCGAGACAAGGGAGGCCTTTATAACGGATGGAGACCTTGCTTACTATCTTTACAGGTGGGGCTTGACCACAGAGCCTGGGCAGGCTCCAACCGTCGAAACGAACGTGGTCAGCAAGATGAACAATGCCTGGCTACTGTATGGCTGGACGCTTGTATCAGGCACAAACAGCATACAATACGCAGACGATCCCACCTCGACACATCAGGCGGAAGTTACCGTGGCGTGGTGTCCCCGATATTATTAAGGCGGGAGGAATTGCAATGGGACTTAGGATGTATTTCGATGCTGAGTGCACCCAAGAGATCACGGCTACGAATCCCGATACCATTCACAAGGCGGTAGTATCGGGTGCGGATATGACGGACGAGCGTAGCCTGTGGATAAAGAGCGATGACATCGCGCTCACCTACGAGAACATCGTCCTCACAGCGCAAGGCGACGACGCGCAGGTGGACGTGAAATACGCGGCGGACAACAACGGATCTCCGGGGGCATACGCGGACTCGCTCAGCTTGGCGAACGGGACGTTTACAGCGGCTGTCAGGGTATGGCGCAAAGTGACGGCTCTGAACGTGACGGCAGCGTTCAAGAGGACAAACATCAATCACATCTTGACCTGGGACGAATACGTAATCTAGGGAGGCGCAGCCATGGCGCAGAGAAGCTACTTTTTTGATTCGGTTGCAGGCGACAGGATATATAACGCTTCGGACATGAGCAGGGTACTCTCGCGGCTTGTAGGGCGCGATGGCGTGGTATACGGTTATGAAGGCGGGCTTAAGGTCAGCCCGACGTCTCCTGAGGGAATGAGTGTTGCCGTAGCCACAGGCGCGGCGTTCGTGCAGGGACGGTTATTCGAGGTGTACGATTTGGCGGAAACGCTCGCAATTGCCCCGGCAGACCCTACGAACCCACGCATTGATCGCGTAGTCGTGCGGCTTGACAACTCTTCTGCCGTTCGCACGGTGAGCCTAGCGGTGAAGGCGGGTACTCCCGCCGCAAGCCCCACGCCTCCAACGCTCCAGCGCGACGGTATGGTGTGGGAGCTCAGCCTCGCGCAGGTATATGTGGCGGCGGGCGCAACCTCAATAAGCGTGGTCAACATCACGGACGAGCGGAGCAACGAAACCGTATGCGGCTACACTCCGCGCACGCCGGACATCGTCCATCGGGGAGCCCAAGAGGATGCTATAGGACTTTCTAATATCATTGACAGTCTTTCCGGTAAATTCAACCCCACCACCGGCCACAAGCACACCGGTGCGGCGGGAGACGGGCCAAAGCTGGCATCGGGTGACATCACATATTCTAGTGCCGTTTCTGGATTTACCCCTGCCGAGGTCAAGGCTGCCCTGGACGCGCTTGCTGGTGTGCGGATCGTGGAAATGGGGTCTAATGCCAATGGTAACTACGTGCGGTGGGAGAATGGGTTGCAGATATGTTGGAAAATTTTTGGCTCTACAGAATTTAGTGCTGAAACTAGTGGTACTATACAGTCACTCACCTATTACGAGAGAAGAGTTACATGGACTTACCCTGCATCTTTTGTTTTAGCTCCATCAGTAACATTTAACGGTGATGTTAATGGTGTTGGGCCTGAGGTCTTTACACATTGGAGCACGAGCATATTTAGCGTAGCACTAGGGGTCAATTATCTTTATCCTAACGGGAACATAACCATAGCCAGTGCAATTGCCATTGGCAGATGGAAGTAAGGGGGTATAAATATGGTGGTCAACTGGTCTCCACAGCGCAGTGACGACAAGCTCGCCTACTCGTTCGCTGGCGAGGTTATCACCGTCACGCTGAATGGCCAGAGTGACACGTTCGATTTCTCCGCTTTGCCCGACGGCCAGGCCGCTCAGATCAAGTCTACACTCCCGGTGTGCCCTGTGCTGGCCGCCCGCCGCGTAAACGGGCAGCTTGAAGTCACGCTGTTGAAATACCACGGGCCGAATCCCACGCCGGAGGAAGCTTTCCCGAAACCTATGGAGGTGGTCTAGGTGGCTCAGATAACATGGAAATCGAAGGCGGAGCTAGACGCCGAGGCTGCCGAAAGGCAGAAGCAGGCCGACATTCAGGCTCACGAAGCAGCCATAAAGGAACGCCAGCAGGCATATGTAGCCTTACTCTCAACCGGAGCCGCACAGGCGGAATTGGACGAGTGCAAGGCGGAGATACAGATGTTGATGCAGAGCTTGGAGGTGTTACGCGGTGGCACTGCCTAGTTTGCCGAGAAGGTGTCCGGTGTGTGGGCGCAAGATGACTGAAGAGGAAACCCAGTATAAATGCCCATTCTGCGGGAAGGAAGAGCAAAAGGAATCACACACCAACTAGAGAATTAAGGCACCAAGAGCCACAAGCGGAGGTGCCGACATGATGACGGTTGGAGAGCTAATCAAGCAGCTCAAACAGCTTGATCCAAAGCTGCAGGTGGTGTGTTACAGCGAGGACGCGGAGATCCAGGCGCCGGGTCATTCATTCAGACTCTTCGCAATCGAGGGCGTAGGTGTCCAGGAAGTTGAAACGCTGCGCGCGCCAGACGGAACTCCTACTATGGCGTTCAGGAAAACGCCGGAATCAAGGCCAATTGTTATCCTAGAGATCACATGCGATTTCTAGAAACCCAGTCAATCACCACGAAGGGACCGCCCCATAGGGCGGTTCTCTTTTTTAGGTCAGAAGGGTAACGGCTGGGGGGTGGTGATGAGTATGCAGCCATCTTGGTCGGGTTTTCAGTTCCCGCTAGAATTTCCTTTTGAATCGGTAGGCGGACGGTTAGGCCAATCGGTCGTGACATCCATACCAATCGAAGTAGGAATCACAGAAACAGATGTGACATCCATACCAATCGAAGTAGGGATCGCAAGAACAGATGTGACATCCATACCAATCGAAGCAGGGATCGCAGGAACAGACGCAGCCTCCATGCCCATCGAAATTGGAATCGCAAGGATTTCGTCAGGCTTTCAGTTTCCGCTAGAGTTTCCAGTTGAATCGATAGCAGGCATACACGCCATACACATCGTCGTAGACGTGCTAGAACGTAGCAGGACCGTGCCCACAACAATAGAGACGGGCCTATCGCGCAGCAAGTTATGCGCGCAGGTAGTCGGGATCGGTCTTGTATGCAGTCACACGGTGGGTATCGAGCTCACGGTCCATATCGTCGTCCTGAAGAGCGGGTATCAGGTATGGCTGTATGACTCGGCAGGATCCCTCGTCGCGGCCTATAACCCTGTTGGCATCGAATACCGCCGGCGACAGAATCAAGCCACCGGCTTTTCCTTCGGGGTCCTTGCTGACGATGACTCTGTTGGCGACCTCCAGGCGGCTCGGCACTGCATCCTCTACCGGGACGGAGTGGAGAAGGCGGCTGGTTATATCACGGCCAGGGATTTCACCGGGAATCCCTACCGCATCGAGTGCATTACCAATGAGGCCCTCTTGCGCCGGATCATCGTCCCGCGAGCGTGGAAGAAATGGAACGGCATGGATCTAGCCAATGCTGTCCGGGACTTACTTCTCGGCTTCAGGATGCAGGTAAAGAACACGGTCAGCGACTGGAATGCGGCAGTCGAGAAGTGGAATGTAGACCTCACCACCTGGCCGGGCAAGGTCGTCCTCGCGAAAGATGCTAACGGGGCTTACTACCCACATGGCTACATTACCGTCCAATTCGACTTTGGGAGCATTACTCGATATGACCTCCTTCGCTGGGCTGAAGACGTGGGTGAAGCTGTCAGAATTCGGGCGCAGTTCCGGACTTCGCCTGACGGCGTGACCTGGAGCGCATGGAGCCCCGAACTTGCCTCGGTATTCCCGGCCGAGGATGGGGTGGCTCTTACGGGCTCTGACCGATTCATACAGATCAGACTGCACTTATATACCGATGACACGACCAGCAAGGACCCAAACGGAATCCCCACGGGATTTACACCGGTGTTAAATGGTGTAGAGGTCATCGCCAGGGTACCGGGGCCAGTAAGTGAAGGAAGCATTCCTGCTTCTACAGGTATAACGCTCCAGGGATACACATTCAACCGGGAAAATGCACTCCGTATCATCCAGACCTGGTGCGAGGAATATGGCTACGAGTTCGCTGTAGACGGGGCTAAGCGGCTGCATTTTGCTCAGACCCTTGGGTCCGTGAAGAATGTAGTCCTCCGCCGGACTAGCACCATGGATATCCAGAGGCTTAGTGATAATGCTGATGCCCTCGAAAATGTAGTCCTATGCCTGGGTGCTGGGGAGGGCCCCGCGCAACTCCAAACGACGCTCAGGGATGAAAATAGCATAGCCGCATTCGGCGAGCATCCGGGAGTTTTCGAGGACTCGACCGCAGATACAATGGATAAGCTCATCACCGCCGGCAATAAGTATCTTCAGGAGCACGCTTGGCCGAAGGAGGAATTCGTAGTTACCCATGTGCCAGTATGGGAGATGGAGGACTTCGGCCTGTATGATACGGTGACCGTGGTTGACCCACTCAGAGGCGTTGTGACGACGGCCAGGGTCCTGGACGAGGAGCGGAAGTACGACACTTCGGGTGAGGATGTGACCCTGGGGCTCAACACTACCCTCGACAACATCATTGAGCAGATCGTCAAGGGCCGGATCCCTAAACCGGGCTCAAGTGGAATTCCGCCGGCAGCCCCTGTGGATGTGCGGGCCACTGGAGGGTATACCTATATCCTGGTTACCTGGCGCGGAGAAGGCGACTATTTCATTGTCGAGCACTCCACGGATGGGGTTACCTGGAATGTGCTGGACAGGCCGACGAGCACAAGCTATCTGCACTCCCAGCTTGCCGTCGGAACTACGCACTATTACCGGGTCTACGCAGTCAAGGGGAACCAAATAAGCGCGGCGAGCGCGGTGGTATCGGCGACGGTGTC
This sequence comes from Bacillota bacterium, assembly GCA_012842565.1. Lineage (GTDB taxonomy): Bacteria > Bacillota > SHA-98 > Ch115 > Ch115 > DUSO01. The sequence continues at coordinate 7,319 of DUSO01000128.1, read as the reverse complement.
GAGCGTGCCCCCCGGCGACATGGACACCACAGCCCCTGCGACTCCGACCGGCCTAGCCGTGGTCTCCAGCAGCGAATACACAACCCGCGATATTTGGGTCATCAAAAACACACTGACCTGGAATCCCAATACCGAGCCGGATATGAAGGAATACCAGATATTTCGGTCGGACGGGGACAATCAACATTACAGGTGTATCGCTATCGTGGCTTTTGGGACAAACAGCTATGTGGACACCCAGGGGATCAAGGAAAACATAGCTTATTATTACAAGCTCCGGGCCGTAGATAAGATAGGCAACGCCTCGCCGTTCTCGGAGGAAGTCGTAGTGACCTCGGACCGGGATACTACGCCGCCGGCAGTGCCGACCGGGGTCCAGGTGTTTGCGGCGATACAGAAGCTCGTGATCAAGTGGAACCCGAACACCGAACCGGACCTAAAGGGCTACGAGGTTCACGTTTCAACTACCCAGGGCTTCACGCCTTCAGCGAGCACTTTAGTCTTCAAGGGTCTTGGAACGATAATTGACTATACGGGTAGTATGGGCACTACTTACTACGTGCGGATTCGGGCTTACGACCGATCCGAGAACTACTCACCCTATACGGCTGAGTATTCTGCTACGACCGCATATGTGACCCCGAACGACTACCTGGAGCTGGACGGGGCCAAAATTCGGCAGGCATCAATAGATCACGCGGCGATAGCAAGCATAGACGCATCAAAGATTACGCTCGGGACCCTTGATGCATCAAAGATCACTGTAAATAATCTGAATGCTAGTAACATAACTGCAGGGACGCTCAGCGTTCAACGGCTGAATCTAGCCTCCTGGATCGGCAGAGAGGTGACTCCAACTGCGATAGTGGCTGCTAGCGCGGCTGAGCAGTGGTGCCCTTATACCACTTTTACCGTTATGCTGGAGGCGACATACAATACCGGTCCCTACGTGAATAAGGCCAGAATCGTGTATGAATTTAGAACCTCAAGTGCATCATATTATGCCTATTTCCAGGTCACATTCAATGGGACAGTTGTGTCGTCCAGATATACGAATAGCGAGAGTTTCCAGCGCGTTGAGGCAACAGTCTCTGTTAGTCCCAATACGAATTATACGGTCCGGTTCGAAGCTCGAATATCAGGAGGGAATGCGCAAGCCGTCTGTAGGAACCTTTTCCTGTTTACCCAGAGCGTGACGGAGAATGTCATGGCTTAACCCATGGCTTAACCAATGGCAGGTTTTGCCGCCTTCTGGCGGCTTCTTCATGTACCTGGTTGAGGAGGCGGTAGCATGCTCAATGAGAGAGACCTCAAAGTAGTAATACCCCAGGGGGTCCAGATGGTAGCCCAATTCATCAAGGAAGTCGGTTTTCCGATTTTTGTAGCGGTCTATGTCCTGATGCGGCTTGAGCCCGTATTGTCAAACATCAATACGAGTGTAGCTGAGTTGACCAAAGCTATAGCGGTCCTTTCGGAGAGGATCGCCTTGATGAGGTGATGATATGCGAATAGTGTTGGACCCCGGACACGGGGGCAAAGACCCGGGAGCGATAGACCCCGTCCAACCGTGGCAGGGAGATATGCTAGTTACTCGTGAGGACGAGATCGCATATGACATTGCACTGCGGACGCGCCAATGCCTTGAGAGGGCAGGATATACCGCATATCTCAGCCGATCACCTAATCAGTTTGTCTCCCTTCAGGGCAGATGCGATTTCGCTAACCGAATGCAAGCCGACGCATTCATATCAATCCACATTAATGCAGCATCCAATCCTGAGGCTTCCGGGATAGAGACGTTTTCGTATCCGGGCGCTATAAGAGGGGCAAGGCTCCGTGACCTTGTCCATAATGGGATCATGCGAATGGCGCCAGAATTCCGAGATCGTGGGGCGAAAGAAGCTAAGCATTATGTTACCCATTACACGAAGATGCCGGCATGTCTGGTCGAGTGCGGGTTCTGCACTAACCTGGAGGATGAGAAGAGCATACACGATCCTGGAGTGAGGGCTCGGATTGCCCAGGGCATCGCAAATGGGGTTGTTATGTTCCTTGGGGGTGGATAAGGGTGTCATACGACCTCGATACCGTCTACGTTCTCAGCCTCGGTCTCCTTGTCGGCATTATCACTGTGCCGTTCCGCGACTGGGCGGAGCGGAGGCTTGCAGCCTGGGGTGTAAGGCTGCATAGCTTCCTGTGGGGCTGGGTGGCCATGGCCTGTGGGATGCTCCTGACCGTGCCGGTGCTCCTCGCAAAGGGAGTGACCCCGGGCTGGCGGCTCATCGTAGCGGCATACACGGAGGGGCTGCCCGTTGGGGCCGTGGCGATCGTGGCCTATGACCTCGGCATCAAGCCTGCGAAGCGGTTTGGGAGATTCATCATAAAGACGATCGGGAAATGGATTCTAAGCTCTATGGAGAGAGGAGGAATGTACAGTGCTTACGGTTATGGGTCCGGGCCTGATGGCCTGGGTGAAGAAGAACTGGAAGATGATCCTAGTGGCGGTCTTGTTTCTGGCCATGATGTTGTCAATGGCGGCAAATCGAATAGCACTCCAGCGGGCGCGCCTTGAATCGGAGCGGCTGCAGACCCAAGCTGGGAAGAACGTAGAGAAAGCTGATGCTATCAAGGATCAGCTCGAAGGGATAAAGCAAGAATCGCAGACCCTAGATGAAAGGCAGGCCGAAATCGACCGGCGGGTGAAGGAACGCGATAAGATACTCCAGGAGCTTGAGGGGAGGAAAAATAAGTGAGACGCTGGATATTTATTGCCCTGGGCCTCCTAATCATCACGGCCGGGGCTGCTGTCGCCAGGGCGGAGGAGCCCGGGGCCATTAATGAGACCGTCACAATCCAGCCCGCGGAAATGATACAGGCCGCACAGCCGGATTATAAGAGTATGTACTTTGAGGCCCTTAAAAGAATCGAGGACCTTGAGGCTGTCATTCAACAGGCGATTGACCTTGCCAAGGGTTATCGTTCGGATTGGGAGGAACAGAGAGATATTGCTGAGGCAAGGAAAGCCCAGGTAGATCAGATCATCAAACTCTCTGACACATTGATGGCATTAATCCAGGACATGAAAGACACAATCGACAGACAGCACGAGATCATTTTACGCTTGACGCAGCCAAAATCGTCAGTTCAGATAATCGGTGGCGCAGTATTGCACCCAAAGGATCTTAGTAATTCTGGTATTTTGCTAGGTCTTGGGTTGAATTTCTGATCTCCTCATCATCTGGTGCCCGGCCTTTCGGCCGGGCCTTTAGCTGTACACTTTGGCACCGATTGGGCACCGGTGGCCTCCGCACAGCCTTTTACGATCCCTGAACCCCTAGAAAACATTGGTGGAGACGATGGGATTCGAACCCACGACCTCCGCAATGCGAATGCGGCGCTCTCCCAACTGAGCCACGTCCCCACGACACCATACAAAACAACCCTTGGCATTGACCGGCCGCACGCTTGCACCCGGTGTTTGTGCAGCCTTATCTTAACACGAGAAGACCGGGTCGTCAAGGGACCGCACTCCCCTGTTGTGTCGCCTTGCCGCTTTGCCGCAAGGGACCGCAGGTCCCTTGTTACCAGTCCCCTGTGTTATCGCAAATCCCCCGGGGATCGTAAGTGTCATTAGGATCGCCAATCGGAACCGCGAACCCCCGGGTGAATCCGCCGAGCGAGTCCTCCCGCGGACCCTGCGACCGCCGCCCCTTACTCCTGGGCGCCATCCTTCTCCCTCGGCCTCATCGTGGGGAATAAGATCACGTCGCGGATGGAATCTGAATTCGTGAGGAGCATCACCAGGCGGTCAATGCCGATACCGAGCCCCCCGGTAGGTGGCATTCCATATTCAAGGGCCTGCAGGAAATCCTCATCGAACATATGCGCCTCCTCGTCCCCTGCTTCCCGCTCCTTGAGCTGCTGGATAAACCGCTCGCGCTGGTCCAGGGGGTCGTTAAGCTCTGAGAAGGCGTTGGCGATTTCACGGCCGGCGATTATAAGCTCAAACCTGTAGACAAACCTTGGATCTTCCGCCTTCCTCTTCGCCAGCGGGGAGACTTCCACCGGGTAGTCTATGACAAAGACCGGGGAGGTCAGCTTAGGTTCCACCAGTTCCTCGTACGTGGCGAAGAGGATCTTACCCCAGGAAGCGGCATCGGGCGTTTCAACCCCCAGCTTTCTTGCAGCCTCACGTGCTACCTCGTCAGTGGATATAGCCCGAAAGTCCACCCCGGTGTGAGATTTGACCAGGTCTACCATGGGCACCCTCGGCCACGGCGGCGCAAGGTTTATTTCTGCTCCTTGATACTGGATGAGGCTTGTCCCGAGCACTTCCTCGGCTACATGGTGAATCAAGTCCTCTGTCAGAGCCATGATGTCGGTATAGTCAGCGTAGGCCTGATATAACTCGAGCATCGTAAACTCAGGGTTGTGCCTCGTGGAAATCCCTTCATTGCGATAGACCCTTCCAATCTCATATACTTTTTCCATGCCACCGACTATAAGTCTTTTCAGGTAGAGTTCGATTGCGATCCGCAAATAAAGGTCGATATCTAGGGCGTTGTGATGGGTGATGAACGGGCGTGCGGCAGCACCGCCGGCGATAGGATGCATCGAAGATGTCTCGACCTCGAGAAAACCCCTGGCATCGAGGTAACTCCTTATCGCGCTTACTATCCGGCTCCTCTTGATGAATACGTCCCTGCTCTCCGGATTCACAATGAGGTCCAGGTAGCGCTGGCGATATCTCAGGTCAACGTCCTTTAGGCCATGCCATTTCTCGGGCAGGGGCCTGAGGCACTTGGCCAAAAGGACAAACGAATCCACTCCGACGGTGATCTCTCCCCGGCGGGTGCGAAAGACCTTACCTATTACACCGATAATGTCGCCGATATCCAGCGAGGTGAATATTCGATAGTGTTCCTGGCCCAGGACGTCCAGCTTTCCGTATATCTGGATCCTTCCCCCGAGGTCCAGGAGATCCATGAAGGTAGCTTTCCCGTGGCCCCGGATTGCCATAATCCTCCCCGCTACGGACACTTCATGCCCTTCGAGCTCCTCAATACGTTCCATGATTTCGCGAGTCAGGTGAGTCCGCTCAAACCGCGCGCCGAAAGGGTCTATGCCTTGAGCCCTCAGCTTGGCGAGTTTCTCCAACCGGACCTGCATTAGTTCGTTCACATCTTGGAGTGTCATCGCGTCGTGGAGTTCGACGTCGGCGTTCTTAGGTTCGGCCTCAGAACGAATACCTGCTATATCCTGCCCCATAGGTTAACCTCCAACCAGCTTATGGACTTGGCGGGATATCCCTTCCCTAGACGTGGCGTGATATCCCTGGACCTGCCGGGATATCCATGACCTCGCGGACTGCCCCGCACGCTACTACAAGGGCCTCAAGGGAAAAGCCACGTCCCTACCTGCCGTGACCGTTACTTCGAGTAGGCGACATTGAGTATCTCGAGACGCAAGATGCCCATCGGGACCTCGACTTCGACGATGGATCCCGGCCTTTGCCCCATGAGGGCCTTACCCACAGGAGACTCGTTTGAAATCCTGCTCTTAGCGGGATCAGCTTCGGCGGACCCAACGATAACGTATTCCCTGGTCTCGTCGGTATCCAGGTCTTTGATTGTTACCCGTGACCCAAGGGTGACCGCATCCGACTGGCCGTCCGCATCTTCCACTACCTTGGCGTTTCTGAGAAGCTTTTCGAGTTGCAGGATCCTTCCCTCTACAAAAGCCTGTTCATTCTTTGCATCCTCATATTCGGAGTTTTCGGAGATGTCCCCAAACTCCTTGGCCTGTTTGATCCTGTCTGCAACCTCCCGCCTTCTTACGGTTTTGAGATGGTCAAGCTCCTGCTCAAGACGCTTGACTCCCTCGAGCGTAAGCAAGACCTCTTTATCTCCCATGAGTCTCGCGCTCCTTTGCCCATTGTCCGACATGCCTCAAAATGTACCGCATGAGAGTTACTGGTAACCAGGTGACGCCATACCTACCGATAAATGTAAAAATATCTTGCCTGCCAATGGGTGTAAAAAGGAAGTCAGGCACTCCACCTTGCCTGACGGCCGTGGCGCCGGACTCCAACCCATGACATCCAACTTTTGTCTTTCGATCACTCAAATATTATGGCAGAGGGGACATGGGTTGTCAAGCATTCGGCCAACATTTCCCAGGCGACTCTCCAGAGTTCAATGCGCCGGCTCTCGTCCCTCAGTATCTCGATCTCGCAAAAGGCGCGGTAGCCTCTCAAGGTCCCGGACATGAATCACCCCCCGGCTGCACTCAACGGCGCCAATGAAGAAGCCATGCTTCTCTGCAAGTCTCCCTATCATTTCCACCCACGCGATGGAAAGCCACCTGCCAGGCTGGCTGGCAGTATGGCTCATGCCCTCGAGCGACAGGATCATCGCCTCGGCCATCCAGGGGTGCACAAGCCCTGCACCTAAAAGACCAGGTGGCTGTGTTTCATACTTCCCAGGGATTGACAAGAGAGGTTCCGTCACAACGAGGATGCGTTCGAATTCTCCGTTACCTTCCCCATTTTTGCCGTAAATCATGCTCTGAGGCGATAGGGATTGTCTACGGCAGTCGAACAGCAAAGACCCGGATTCAAGCCTTTGCGCCAGAGTGACTAGAGCCGGCCCGGGGCTGTCGCCTGCCAGGACGACAACTTCAGCATTGCTTACCGCCTGGGACCAGCTGGTTATCGTGGCGGCCAGGCCGCTTTCGTGAAGAATGCGTGCGGCCAGGGCGCCCAGATTCGAGCGAGCAGTATCGGGCGCGCCAACATCCTCGGATATAGCGAGGTAATGGACCTTCTGAGCGAGAAGCCTGGCCAAGATCGCGCCAGCCGGGTGACCTGCGCCAACCAGTGCGACCTTGACATCCGCAAGATCTATCCCGAATTGAAAGGAGACCATATCAATTGCCTTCAGCCTGGTAGCGAGGGAAAGCCCGAGCCCGGTTGTAAGTAGCGTGCCGGGGATATCTATCAATGATTGCCCCCGGCGCTCCATGAAATAGTCCACTCCCCCGATGCTGGCAATAGACGCTCCGGCCTTTCCGGCAAGCATAATGCTATCATGGATCTTTCGCCGGATGTGCGAAGGGGGCAGGTGGCAGAGTAGCCTCTCGGTGGCGCTACATTCCACAATCACCCCATCCGTGACCGCACCCGTTATTGACTCTATCCCCTCGAGCCAGCCCAGCATCCTCGGAGGGCTTATCCTGATGACCGGCTCCGTTGCCCATAGCGGGAGCCAAGCCCCCGACAGGGGTAGCCTCTGCCTGAATGCCTGCGAATTAGGGGGATG